>NZ_JBYNSB010000055.1:0-155935 GCF_057785455.1 Mesobacillus sp. | reverse complement strand
CTCGAGTCGCTTGGCTAGCTGCGGATCCTAACTCCTCGAGACGCTTGTCTAGTTTCGCCTCCTAGAAACTCCGAAACTTCAACTCTGCCCGCAGAAGCAAAAAGCGCTTCTTTGTCGGAGTCTCCAGTTTCTGCGTTTCTGGGCAGTCGGCTACACTTTTCGGTTTCAGTCCGCCCAATGAAGTCAAAGAACGACTTCACCGGTCGGCCCTCCGACGGACACGATGTCCTAGTGCCGACGTTGCCACAGGACGTGGCGATTTTAGTCGGCCAGCGCTGGCCGGGCTGCCCAAGGCGCTTGCGCTTTTCTTATAACATACATCTAATATCAGATAATTGTAACATTTCGTTTAGCTAAATAATATCATCATTTTTCATTATATATAACGGTTTTTAAATTAAAAAAGATACGAACCTAAGAAATTTCTCCCATCACAAAAATAAATTTCCATCCTTTAGGCCGAGTTTCCGTGTTCTTTTAAAGGGAAACCTAATTGGGTATGACAGTTTTGCGATGGAGGGAGGTTCTGGTTCTCGAAGGCAGGTATACATACATATTGGATTGGGAGTGGAGTTTGTTGAAAAAGCACATAAGAAATGCAATGGCCGTCGCAACGATGGTGGTATCATTGGGAATAGCACAGCCAGAAGCTGAGACTTCCTCAATGATTGGGGCTGGATCTTCAGGTTCAGAGGTTACATATGTTCAATCGGTATTAAAAAAATTAGGTTATTTCCATACTGATACTACAGGTTATTATGGACCGATTACGGCGAATGCGGTTAAACAGCTCCAAGCTGATTTTGGGCTGGAAATGACCGGTGAAATTGGACCGAAGACATCAAGACTGATCAATGAAGTCGATATGATGGCCCATGTTGTGTACGGGGAATCGCGTGGAGAGAGCTATCAGGGCCAGGTAGCTGTCGCTGCAGTCATTTTAAACCGCGTTGAGTCTAATGAATTCCCGGATACCGTTTACGATGTCATTTTCCAGCAGAATGCCTTCACCGCAGTAAATGATGGGCAGTATAATTTGCAGCCAGATTCTGAAGCTTACCAGGCAGTAAAGGATGCTCTTTTAGGCTGGGACCCATCGTATGGCTCTGAGTATTATTATAATCCTGAGCTGGCATCAGACCAGTGGATTTTTAGCAGAACGGTAACTATACAGATTGGCAATCATCGATTTGCGTATTAATGGGTATTATTTCAAAAAACTAAAGCACCGGTTCCTCCCAAGGAATCGGTGCTTTTTTACATTTTTACCTCCAGTAAGGGATAAATTAATACCATCCTATTCCGAAAGGAGACTCAAATGAAGAACAAGAAAAAGGACTTCAAGCTAAGCTATGAATCTGACGGGAAAATGGATAACAAAAAGGGTGCCGATAAGAAGAAGGAAGAGAGCGCCAATTTCTTCAATACTACACCGGAAAGTGAATGACGGTAAAAAGGAGCAGTCGCATGGCAGAAGAACAAATTGTGCGGGCAACGGAGGATGACTTGCCTGTCATTGGCGAGATGTTTGGGGAGTGCAAGGAATACCTTGAATCGAGGGGAATCCTGCAATGGGACGAAAAATATCCAAACCATGAGTATTTCGTGAATGCGATGAAGGGGGAGGAGCTGTTTGTTCTGAAAAAAGGGAGTGATACAATCGGTGTCATGGTGCTCGATGAATGGCAGGCACCGGAATGGGAAGGGGCGGACTGGACCGAGGGCACCGGTAAACCGTTAATCCTTCATTCTTTCTGCGTCGATCCATCCGCACAGGGAGGCGGCTATGGCAGCAAAATGCTCCAGTTTGCGGAGGATTTCGCGAAGGAGCAAGGATATGCTGCACTTAGGCTTGATACATACTCTGGCAATGAGGGTGCCGTCAGATTTTACGATAAAAGGGATTTCCGCAGGACAGGTGAAGTCATCATGTCAGGAAAGCCAGAAGGACACGAAAAATACGTTTGCTTTGAAAAATTATTTTAAGTGCAAAACGGGCCTCATGCAGCTAATGGGTTCGGTATTAAGGTAGAAAAATTAAATATGTAAAATAGTTAGGACTCTAATTCGTATATGAATTGGAGTTCTTTTATTTGTTTACATATAGGCATTTTACTTAGTTTATTATCTAAATTCGTATAAAAATTAACATATCAATTGGTAGAAGTCTGCTGACCAGCAGACAGTCTCCAATTACTGTGTTAAACTGTTGAAATTAATTTAACATTCTGTAAAAAGCGATCTTAAACAATAATCATTAAAACGGAGGGTTGAAAGTATGAATATTAGGGAAGCAAAATTGTCAGATGCCGAAGCAATAGCGAGAGTGTATGTTGATAGTTGGAAGAGCACATATAAAAACATAATTCCAGACTCTTTCTTAGAAAGAATAACTTACGAAAAAAGAATACCGCAATGGATTAATAACATATCAAGAGATGACAATTATGTTTATGTTGCAGAAACTAACGATGGTGAAATAGTTGGAGTTGCCGATGGGGGAAAAAGGGAATCAAATCAATTCGAGGATTCGGGAGATTTAACCTCTATATATATCAGCGAGGAATATCATGGACAAGGAATAGGAAAAAAATTAGTCGAGAGATTATTCTCAAAGTTAAAAGAATTAGGGTACCAAAGGATATTTGTAGAAGTATTAGATGAGAATAAATCAAAATTCTTCTATGAAAAATTGGGTGCGGAATTTTACGAATTAACAACAACGGAAGTCCAAGGAAAAGAATTGAGTTTGGTGATTTATGAATGGAAAGATGTAAATTCGGTACTAATCCCAAGTTGATAATTGAGTGACATATAAAGTAAAAAGCAATGGTAAACTAATTCCATTGCTTTTTTTTATTGTTAAATTAATGATAATACCGATACTAAAATTAATGCTAATTGGGGTTCTAATTTTTGAATTTTCTACTTCAGAACCGAACCCGTTATCATACAGCGGGGCCCGTTTTTTCTACAGCCTAACGGTAACCTCTGTACCGTCGTGCGTTTTAATATCGACTAGGACAAGCCCCTTATAGTGACTTAAGTCTTTAATGATTGCTTTCATCAGTTGCTTGTTCAGGATTGTCTGGAAGGGTATCATCTTGATGCTGTGTTCATTGTCATGGTCATGGCTCACCCATTTGTGCAGCTGCTGGTGGAATCTTTTTGATCCAAGAATCGAACTGCCAGCTTTCAGGAGTGTGTAGGGGACTGGGATGCTTAGGTTAACATTATTGGAAGTCTTTATTTTTACCTTCATCATCGCTTTTATTCAATAACAACCTTGACGGTATCCCCTGCAGCTGATTGGATATCGACAATATTGCCATCAAGTTCATTTTCAATCGCATCAATCAAGAGGTTAATATCGATATCCTTTACGTACTTTTCTGATTGAGGGATGCTTGCTGCGATGCTGTGGCCTGTCTTGAGAAGGGCTTTGACCAATTTGATCGGCACGTTTACATTCACATTATCATTTTCTTTAGAAGCCACGCGAATCTTCAAAGTTTTATCAAGGTATTTATCTTTTTTCTGAAGGACTGCAGCAGGTGTTTCCTTTTCTTTAAGAACTGAAATCAGTTCGGCACCCTTTTCGGAATCTATCTTTCCTTCCTGTACCATCGTTAATACACGTGAAATTTCTTCTTTCATCATCCTACATCCTCCTATTCACCTTTTAATAGCTTTAATGCTTCTTCAGCGGTGATTTCACCCTTCTCCAGCATTGAGACAATCTTTTTCTCATCATTCTCTGATTTCTTCTGCGGCTCATAGCCGAGCGAGGTGATAATATCGTTCAGCTTTCCGCGGACCGTTGGATAGGAAATCCCAAGCTCCTTTTCCACCTCTTTGATGTTGCCGCGTGATACAAGGAAAACTTCGATGAAATCAAGCTGTTCCTTGGAGAGGGAGGCAAGCTTCGATAGCTCGAATTGGTTCTCAATTGTCGTTTCACAATAATCACAATGCAATCTAGTGATTTTCAAGTTCTTGCTGCAAACAGGACAGTTCGTTAAAACAGGATAGCCCATAATAGCCTCCTTTCCTGGTATTTAAATCCATTTTAAATTCGTTTATTTAAAAAGTAAATAGTAAAATTAAATAATTTCATAAAATTTAATGTTAAAGTTAATTATTTTTATTTTTGGATTAAAAATTAATTAAATCTATGGTGATGATTGCAATAAAAAACCTGTCCGGCAAATGAGAGTGCCGGGACAGGTCTTTATTTTTATTAATTCCTTGGATCCACATAATCCGGATAATCAGTAATGATGCCATCTACTTTCATATCGATCAGGAACTGCGCTGCCTCAGTGCTGCGAACGGTCCATGATTGAATTTCCATGTCAAGCTGGTGGACTTTATCGACAAGGTCCTTTGTGACAAGGCCGTAGCTAGGATTGAAGTAATCAGCATACTGTGCAAATTCCTGAAGCGCTGCATCGGTGACATGAAGCTTTGATGAAGTCAGTACCCCGATTGGAACCTTAGGAAGCAGGGTGTCCATTTTTTTCATTGAGTCAAAATTGAAAGATTGAAGGATGATTTTATTATTTTGCGGTTTATCCAGATTCCGTTCCTTCAATTCCGCTGCGACAGCTTCTTCGATTCCTGGATAAAGCTCAGGGGACTTCAATTCTATTAATATTCCGATTTTCCCATGGTAGCGGTCCAGCACTTCATCGAAAGAAGGAATTTTCTCACCGGCAAACTCCTCGCCCTTAAAGCTTCCTGCATCCAGGCTCCGCAGCTCATCAAACGTAAGTTCGCCGACACGCCCTGTTCCATCCGTTGTCCGGTCAACGGTTGTATCATGAATCACCACTAGCTCGCCATCTTTGCTGCGCTGTACATCGATTTCAATATAGTCCGCTTTCATTTCAAGTCCCATATCGAACGCCGCAATGGTATTTTCCGGAGCATAGCCCGCAGCACCCCGATGCGCCACCGTATCAAACTTCCTCAGTTCCCCGGTAGTTGGTTCGTCTGCAAATGCCTGCTGGAAAGGACTCAGCAAAAGGGTCAAAGCCAAACCTGTTCCTATTAAAGTCTTTTTCATTTCTCCATCTCCTCTGCTTGTTGGTATGTAACAATGCTAGATTAATGGGAAAATGTTTAGCTGCTATTTCAGTATTGTTTAGTTAGAGTTATATATTTTTAAGAATTGGCAGTCATATTTACTTAGTTTTCTTTACATTTACTGAGGAAAATTATCCTGGAGTTAGATTTTTATACTCATAAATCTGCATACATCCGTGAAGCCAAGACCCTCATATAACCTGATCGCTTTGTCATTGAAAGCAAAGACATTCAGGCGCACATCGTCGTAGCCCAGGTGCTTGAATTCAATAAGGCATTGTTCAATTAGGGCTCTCGCCACACCTTGCTTCCTGAATGCTTTTTTCACATATACATCACTGATCCAGCCAATTTCCTTATGGGTGAACCAGTCCTCACCCCGATCGACGAGGACCCAGCCAATCAAGTATTCATCTGTACGTGCGGCTAGGAAGTAAGCTCCGTGCTTCAAGGAATTTTCATAGGCAGCGATCATCTCCTCCTGGTGGTTGTCAGCTTGTATTCCTGTTGCCTCTTCCCGGTTTAACCCTGCAAGGCTGAATATTTCTTCAATTTCTGGTTCTGTTGCTTTGCCATATTCTAAGTCCATAAGTAACACCCGCTATTTTTGGAATTTTTGAAGTTAATAAACTACTTATCTACCCATGACTATAGTACAATTTTTAAAAAGAAGTTCTATACAGAAACGAGGCTGAGACAATGAAAATCCTGATTTCCGGCTTTGAGCCGTTTGGAAAAATGAGCATCAACCCTACTGAGGAGCTGCTGAAGGAAGCAGAAAAATTCGACATGGATGGAGTGGAAATTACTACTATCCTGCTGCCGGTTAATTATGACGAGTGTGGAGACATCCTTATCCAAAAGATGGAGGAAACTATTCCTGATGTGGTGATTTCCTGCGGCCTGGCTGCGGGAAGGACGGCGATCACTCCAGAACGGATCGGCATTAATATTAAGGATACTGGCTCAGGTGACCCATACCCTGACAATAAAAGAAACATCCCTGTTGATGTAATGATTGATGACCAAGGACCTGACGGATTATTTTCGACGCTTCCTAACAGGCTGATTGAAAAAAATCTAAAAGCCCTGAAGATTCCCGCAGCGATCTCAAACAGTGCCGGCACGTTTATTTGCAATAATACTCTATATGCAGTATTGAACCATATTCAAAAAAATAAACTGCCGATCAAAGCAGGTTTTATCCATTTCCCGGCCTCAACAGCAATGTCCGCGCAAAATCCTTCGCTGCCATCATTGCCTCAGGAGACTTTGACAGAAGCCTTGAAGGTGATCGTTGAAACCTGTGTGAAGAATGCTGATGAAAAATGACATTAGAAATTGTGCCAATGGGGGATGCGGCGGTCCGCATTTCTTTTGGAAATACAATAAACGAAAAGACGAATAACCTAATTCGCCGGTATTGTTTAGAACTTGAAAGAATGAAGATTCCTGGAGTGACTGAATGGGTCCCTGCTTATACCTCCTTAACCGTGTACTATCAACCGGAGCAAATTGGCTGGGGCAGCCTAAAGGAAGAGCTGGAAAGAATTCAGCTTGACCCGGATGGTTTGAGCAAAGAGATTCCCCTTGTATATGAAATCCCTGTCTGCTATGGCGGGGGTCTCGGTCCGGATCTCGGTTTTGTCGCTGAATATCATGGTTTAAGTGAAAAGGAAGTCATCCATCTTCATGCCAACCGCGAGTATCTCATCTACATGATGGGCTTTATGCCTGGTTTTCCCTATCTGGGCGGACTGCCTGAAAACCTGGCTGTGCCCAGGCTTGAAAGCCCGCGGTATAGTGTCCTGCCTGGATCGGTTGGCATTGGCGGACAGCAGACAGGAATCTACCCGGCAGATGTCCCATCAGGCTGGAGGATTATCGGTGCTACGCCAATTCAGCTTTTTGAACCGGAAAAGGAAAATCCATTTCTGCTCCATTCAGGCAATTATATTAAATTTATTCCCGTGGACCAGGATGAATTTTACCGGATAAAAGATCAAGGGAATACCTTTCCGATAAAAACATACATAAAGGAGTGAGGCCGATGCTGTCAGTGGATTTGAATTGTGACATGGGCGAGAGCTATGGCTCGTTTAAAATCGGCAATGACGCAGAAGTGCTGAAGTATATCTCCTCTGCCAACATAGCTTGCGGCTACCACGCAGGCGACCACAATGTCATGATGGATTCTGTGAAAAAAGCAAAAGCACTGGGAGTAAATATTGGCGCCCATCCCGGATTTCTTGACCTGCATGGCTTTGGCAGAAGAGAAATAAATCTGGGTACAGAGGAAATCTATAATCTAACCATCTATCAAATCGGCGCCCTGGAAGCGATCGCGAAGGTATGCGGAACAAAAGTCAGGCACCTCAAGCCGCACGGAGCTTTATACAATATTGCCGCCAGAGATAAGTCTGTTGCAGATGCGATAGCCCAGGCTGTAAAGGATACCGATGCCCGCCTGGTTCTCTTTGGCCTTGCCGGCAGCGAGCTGATCAGGTCTGGAGAAGCAAAAGGGCTAAAGGTGGCCAATGAGGTATTTGCAGACAGAAGCTATCAGCCTGATGGGACATTGACGCCACGGTCCCAGGCTGGTGCAATGATTGAGGATCCTGCGGTGGCGGTCCAAAGGGTGCTGCGCATGGTCAAGGATGGGACAATAGAGGCTGCTGATGGCACGGTAATTAACATAAAAGCAGACACCATTTGCGTACATGGGGATGAGCCGAAGGCACTGCAGTTCGTGATGGATTTGCGGAAAGCGCTGCTGGACGAGGGCATTGCAGTCAAAGCAGGCTGGGCCGAATCATGATTGAACCGCTTTTTAAAGTCATCAAACCTGGGCTGCAGACTTCAGTACAGGATTTAGGCAGAACAGGCTATCAGCAATACGGGATGAGTCCGGCAGGTGCAATGGATCATTATTCGCTTCAGCTGGCGAATCTGTTGAATGGCAATTTGCTTGGCGATGCCGTACTAGAAGCAGTGATGCAGGGACCTGCATTGGAGGCGTTGAGTGACGTTTCCATTTCGATATGTGGTGGAGATCTAGAGCCTAGAGTGAATGGAAGCATTGTGCCCATGTGGAAAAGCCTTGTGCTTAAAAAAGGGGAACGTCTTACTTTTGGAGGATTGAAAAACGGAGGGAGAGCCTATATAAGCTTTGCCGGCGGAATCGAAGTTCCAGAGGTTTTAGGCAGCAGGTCGACCTTCATCAATGGCTCCATCGGCGGGTTCGAAGGGAGGGCGCTTAAAGCTGGGGATGTCCTGTACGGGAAGCCGGGTGTCAGGAAAATGCGGAGCCTGCATCCTGGCTTTATTCCGGAATATCCACAGGAATTAACAGTGAGGGTCATCCTGGGACCTCATCTTGAAAAATTCAGCCGGGAGACGATATACCAATTTTTGTCCAGTACCTATAATGTCTCTGTCCAGTCAAACAGGATGGGCTGCCGCCTTGATGGCCCACGGCTCAAGCATGTAGGTGATGCGGATATCATTTCCGATGCCATTCCGTTTGGCGGCATTCAGGTGCCGGCAAGCGGCGAACCCATCATCCTGATGGCAGAACGCCAGACAACCGGAGGCTACCCGCGGATTGGCACTGTCATTTCCGTGGACCTGCCTTTACTGGCTCAGGCCATGCCAGGGGCAGCTCTGAGATTTGAAGAGATCCAGATTGATGAAGCGCAAAAGCTGTATATAGAACAGAAGCGGAAAATCAGGCTGCTGGCTATAACAGCGGGAGTTTCTAGAGTGGAATCTTAACTGATGACGAGGCATGTAACTGGAAAAAATGAGCGAAAATTTCCAATTCGTCGATATCATTTGCGTTTTCGTCGATAAAATCGAAAATTCGTCGATATCGCATGCATTTTCGTCGATAAAATCAGAATATCGTCGATATAATCATTTTTTCATCGATATATTCCTTTTCACAGCGAAAAGAGAATGCCCCCCTGGACACTGCTAATCACATTTAGCCAGGAAGCTTATTGAATAAAAACAAATTCGCTGGAAATAACTGATAAAATCAGTGTTTCTGGGGGAGATTGTATGTATTTATTACTTGTTATGGCTGTATGGATCTTATTCGCTTATAAATTCGTCGATTGGTCACAATGGAAAAAGCAGTATTCAACCATCTTGTTTTTTATGATGGTGAACCTGCTTTACAATACACTATATTACGAGCACACCTTGTGGGCATTTCGGGGCATTACTGCTGACTGGCTGAATCATTCAATCATTAACCTGGCTTTTACCTTTTTCATATGTCCGGTTGGCTTGATTATCTATCTTCAGCGCTTTCCGTCATCAAGCAGGAATCAGCTCATCTACATTGCAACATGGGTAACTTTTTACACAATCATAGAGGCGTTGTTTGCGCATCGCGGAATGTTTGTATACGGCCATGGCTGGAACAGCTGGCATAATATATGGCTGAATGCGATTCTTTTCGTTGTCCTGCGGATTCATTACAGGAATCCGGTTACAGCATGGCTGATTTCCATCCCGCTGGCTGTGATCTTTTATTTATTTTTTCCCGTCCCGCTGGAAAGCCTAAAGTAAAGAGGTGTCGTATTCATGTTAATCCAAAACGTTCTATCTGCGCCAGTATTCCTGATCCTGCTCTTTTTAACTTATATTGTGATGTGGATCTATATCAGCAGACATGAAGTAAGGCGCGACCGGAAATAAGGAAGGCAGGCCAGCATCGGCCTGCCTTTTGCATTTTCTGATAAAATACTATATGGAAAGTAAATTTAAGGAGGATTCAGATGGATTTTCTGAAGAAAATAGAACCTCATTTAGTATCAGACGACCTGCTCGTCCAGGAGTTTGTCATGCATGCCCTGCAGGAGTTTCCAGATGTCCCGGAGGAATGGACCTCTCTGCTTTTAAAGGAAGCAATCGCCAAAAAAGAGAAGGAAATCATCATCCTGGCCAATATGGATTCTTTTCCATTTAATAGCGAGTCTCTCGAAATCCTGCTGGAGGGGGCACTGGCAGCGGATACCGAAAACCAATTTCTATACTCCAGATTGATCAGGAATCTTGACCCGGCGCTAAAGCTTAAGCATCAGGGGAAGCTTGAGTCGTTTCTGCCGAAAAAAGAGTTTGAATACTATCAGTTCCTGATGACTGCTGAGGGGGAGGAGGTATGGAAGGAGTATCGTGAAGCTCTTTCAAAACTATCCCAGCAGCAGTCCTTTGACCATGAAACCTACAGCAGGGCGAAAGAAATCGCCCACATACTGGTTGGGCGCGGACTGGTTGACCAGGAAAAGATTAAATCTATATTTGCTGAACAGAAACAGCATACATATTTTCAATTCGAGGGGATCCTGGCCGTGTACATGGCGGGCATCATGAAGCTGGAGCAAATGATTCCTGATCTTGCAGGCCTGCTGGACCAGGAAGACGACCTGCTTCAGGAGGAAGTCGCAGATGCGCTGTCTGCGTTCCAATCCGATGAGGTTGTAGATCATGTTGCACCGTTCATCAATGATTCGCCGATGTCGATCTTTCCGATTTCCGTACTGGGGAATACGAAAACAGAACGATCTATTGAAGTATTAAAGGGCCACTACCCGCGGATCAAGGATGAAGAAAATAAGGTTCTGATTGTAGAAGCATTATGCCATCAGCTTTCTGAGGAAGGACTCGAGGTGGTGGATGAAGCGGCTGAAGAAGAGTTCTATTCTGATATTTATGAAAGTGAAAGAATCTTTTATGGCTTTTATAAGGCCATGGGACTGCCGCACCCCAAGCTGGGAGAGTGGGAGCGCCTTGCGAACCAGCGGGATGAGGATTATGCAAACCGAAAGCAGGAGCTGGAGATGCAGGGAGCACCGGCTGTGTCAAACCAGCCTGTCATCAATGAAGCAAAAGTAGGGCGAAACGACCCATGTCCATGCGGCAGCGGCAAGAAATATAAAAAGTGCTGCGGGCAATAGAAATTCGCATTGATAAAAAAGTCAGCCAGGAAAACAAAAACACTATGATTCAATTAATCGTGTCAGTCTGTAGACTAACTGTTTCAAGTTGCCTGTAGCCTTTCTTTTTAATATTTAGGCTTAGGTATTTCCTGTTTGAAAAATAGAAGGACAAATTCCGTTTATTTTGGAAAACATCATTTTTTTTAACGAAATAAGAGGATTTTTTCCGCTTATTTGATTTAAATCTTTCATTTCAGTCACTTTTAGGGAAGTTAACCGGATATTCTCCGCTTATTTAAGCCTCTTGAGTCTTTTTTTAAACGATAGTCGGAAATTCTCCGCTTATTTGGCTTAGTGAGCACCATCTAAAATCAGTAACTGAAACATTAACAACCATAGCTTCCTGGATGGCAACTATTTTTCATAAGACAAAGGAAGCGAGAGAATTCTCGCTTCCTTTGTATACAGTCTGACACGATGATTCTATTCATCGTGTTTTTTGGTCATGAAGAGGAAAGATAAAATGTTTTTGGTGTGGATACTATATGAGTTGTCTAAATCCAGCTCCAGCGCCTAGCCCCTCGAGACGCTTGCGCTTTTTAATTATGCACCGATATTTCCACTGACTTCATTGGCAGTTTTTTTATACTGCGCAACTTGTTTTCCCCTGATAAAAATCAATGTATATGCGATCAGGAGACCCGCAAGGAATAATACCGAGAATCCGTAGATAAAATGGTAGCTTGTATAGGAAGCAAGGATGCCAAGGCCGGTTGACCCAAGAGCCATTCCAAGGTCCATCGAAGAGAAGTACATCGCGTTGGCCGTTCCCTGTTTTTCCTTGGTTACAGCACTGACTGCCAAAGCCTGCAGTGTTGGCGTGACCGTTCCATATGCAATTCCATAAAAGGCAGCTGCAATCAGCAGCGTTAATGTATTTTGCGTGAAAGCCAGGAGTGTTAAACCGATGATTCCTGACAAAGTCGCAGGGAAGATAATCACCTTGTGGCCGTATTTATCATACATTCTGCCAGAGACAGGGCGGACAATGATCATGACAACGGTCAGCACAAGGAAGAACAGTGAAATGGATCCGGCAATATTTGCCTCCTTGCCCAACTCACGCAGAAAGCTGATCACTCCTCCTAGTGTGATCGAAAAAAACGCCGTCAAAATTGCTGGCGTAAAGGCTTTGCGATCAAAAGCATGTTCCTTGAAGCTAATCTTTTTTGCCGGTGCCGCTTCAGTTTCAAGGGCTCGTTTCTTACGGTTCTTTACGAAAATATTAAGAATGAACGTTGTGGCAGTCAAAGCGATTGAGAGAATGATCAGAATATTAAAAGAGGACACCTGGAGCAGTGCTAACGCGAGCATCGGTCCAAGGCTTGTCCCGACACTTGTCGCAAGTCCGTAATACCCAATGCCTTCACCGAGGCGATGAGTTGGGATGATATTGGTGGCCATCGTTGAAAAAATCGTGGTGATGATGCCAAAGCCAATCCCATGGAAAGCTCTCAGGAGAAGCAGAAGTCCCACAGAATCCTGGTTAAAGCTCAATCCGACTGTAATGACGAGAAAACCGAGGGAGAGCAGGCTTAATTTCTTGTTATCCATTTTTTGCATCAAAGAGCTGACGAACGGTCGGGTGATAATGGCAGCAGCCATGAAAACAGTCGTCATCAACCCACCCTGTGCCGGGTTATTTTTTACATCGGTGATAAAAGCGGGAAAGCCTGCAGTCAAAAGCTGCACGCAAAGGAAAAATAAAAAAGCCATTATAACAATGGCCGTGAATTGTACAGTCCATAACTTAGATGTCTGATTCATGTATTAGCCTTCTTTCTGTCTGTTTTCCTCCAAAAGCGTTTCGATCGTGTTTTCCAAAGTAATGACAATTTCTTGGTATATTTTTAATTTTTCTTTTGGGATAGAACTTGTGATTTTCGTGAATACTTCCTCAAGATAAGGGGCGACGTCCTTCACTAGCTCTCTTCCCTTATTGGTGATCCTGATAAGGAAGGAACGTCGGTCTGATGGGTTTGGCGCTCTTTCAATGAAATCATTTTTCTCAAGAAGATCAAGGATTTTGGTCAGGGTCGCCTGGTCCTTGTCAGCTCGCTCAGATAATTCCTTTTGCGAAATATCATCAATTTCATTCAAAGTCCTGAGGACACTCCATTGTTCAGTAGTGATGCTGTAAGGTTTTAAATGAAGATTGACGATGCGTGTCAGCTTTTTGCTAAGGCGCACTGAGGCAGAGCCAATACCTTTATCCATAGACATTTCCATAAAAGTTCCTCCTTAATTGACTTTAATCAGTATAACAATAAAATTATTATGTGTAAATATAATTTGTATACAAACTATTTATGCGAAAAAATCCGCCATTGAGATTGGCGGCTAGAAATTGCTGCTCCCGTTTTTATCGAAATACCTCCTGAGCCCCTCACCAAGGATATTGAAAGTAAGGATGAGAAAGGTGATTGCACTTGCTGTGAAGAAGGGGATCCAGAAAGCCCTAAGCAAATCGCCCCTCGCCGCTCCTAAAAGTGTTGGCCAATTCAAGCTCGTATTTTGAAGCTCTCCATATCCGTAATTAGTCTGCACAAAAACCTGTGTCACAAAAATCCCGAAAATACCCAGCTGGCCAAGCAGCAAAGCAACCCTGCCCATGTCGATGCAAAAATTGACGATAATATCGGGAAGGAGGCTGGGAAAATAATAATTTTTAAAGAACCGCAGCGGCCCAATTCCGATCGTAATCCCGGCCTCCACGAAAGGAGTCCTGGAGATGGTGTCCATCCTGTGCTGGATCAGATTGCTGACTCTTCCCACTTCAATAAGGACCAAAATAACAATGACCCAAGCCATTCGATTGGAACTGAAGGTGAAAACAGGAAGGATGATGAACAAAATGGCTGCAAAGATGATTGGCATTCCGGCAGATAGGTGGTTCCAGCCATTGATCAGCCAGGAAAACGGCTGTTTCCATAAAGATGCCAATACAACCAAGAGCAGTGAGATAAGATAGCGGATGAGGGTGATAGCCGTGATGATAAGAATCGTATCCCTGGCCCCGGCAATGATAAGGCTTAAAACGTCACGGCCATCATGGTCGGTCCCCAATGGGTGCTTTGGAGAAGGGGGAAAAGGAGCCTTATCAAAATTCCCATCAAGCTTCACCATTCGCTTGACTTCAAGGCCTTCCTGAATAAAAGAGAATTGCGGACCTATAAAGGTAACGAGCAAAAAGAAGCCTATTAGAGCTGTTCCAATAATTAAATACCAGTTTCTCAAGATTATAACCCCCTATCGCGGATCGACTCTGGATCTTATCAGCTGGCTGATGATCTGGACAGCCAGAACCAAGGCCATAAAACAAATGCCGAAGCCAATAATCACGCTCGGCTCGTACATATTGTCTCTGCCCACAAAGATTCTCGGTTCAAAATCAAGGGCAAGCCAGAGGCGATAGGCCGCGCCTTTGTAATCCAGGAGATACTCGACAAATAAAAGATTGGACAAAATATAGATGAGCATCGATGGAGTTTTATCCAGGATCCGTCCGGCACAGTTTTTCAATATATGCTTTGAAATAATGGTACCCTGTTGAAGGCCTTTTGATTTTGCCACTTGCACATATTGCTGGGCCGCTTCGCCAGCTATTGCTGCCGAGGTGATCCTGCTGATATACATAGCTGGATAAATGGACACTAGCAATGACGGGATCATGAAGTTGTACCAATATTCATGGCCAAAAATATCAATCCAATTGAAATAAAAGATGATGATCCATTGGACGGAGAGGATCAGGAAAAAATCTGGTATGGATAGAAACAACCAGGTTGTCCCGTTTCCAATGAGGTTCGTTCGTTTATTTGTACTTTTGAAATCATAGATGCCTTTTAATATCCCGATTGCCAGACTGATGAAGAATGCAGTGAAGATAATTTTTAAGCTCCTCGGAAAATAAACCAGCATCTCAGTTTCAACCGGTTTATGATACCTCGTTTCGCCAAGTGTTTGATCATGGACGATTCCGCGGATAAAGCCCGAAAGATTTTCTTTATATTCCGGCCATGAAAACTCGTACGTGTACACTACAGTTGCAGCCCTGCCCTCAGCAGTAACCGACGCCTCTCTCGGAAATAAAGCAATGCATATTAACCCAATACAGATAAGGAAGAAGAAGAGAACCTTGCTGATTATCTTTTTCAAGCACATCCCCCCGGCAAATATCACTATTTAAAATTTGATTATTTTCCCAATTTATTTTAGGGATGCGGAAAAGATTCCATCCTTTGTTGAAAAGTTAATCTAACTTACTCTTTCATTCTATTTTTTTAGAATGTATAATTAAATTAAAATATAAGGAAATTTTGGAAGGTGAACTAAATTGGATTATATAAAAAAGACGATGGAGGTCAATTTGGAGCAGCAAAAGCTGATTTCCAGCCCTCTGCGCGTTAAAATTATTTATCTGCTGGCCATGAAGGCAATGACAGCAAAACAGGTGGCGGATGAACTAGAGAAGTCTGCAGGCAGCATCCATTACCATATTCAGCAGCTCTATAATGGAGGCATTCTCGAAATTCAAGAGACAAAGGAAAACAGGGGGATCATCGAAAAGTACTATCGTTCAAAAGCCACTCACTTCAACCTGAAGAATGATGCGGTGACCCCTGAAACAGAACAAGTCGTCAGTCAGGGCACATATGTGTCGTTGACGGAAGAAGACCGCAAAGAACTTAGCAAGGATCTAGATGCCTTATTTTTGAAGTATGTTAAGAAATCGGCGATGAAGAGTGATGCCGAAAAGACTTCATATGAAATGAATTTCACACTGAAAAAGGAAAAACAGGAGGAGAGTTAATTGGAGAGAGCGGTTAAGAAAAATCTAATTTTGTTCCTGGCCGGCAAGGTGACGGCGGTGCTTGGTTCTTCCATATATGCGTTTGCCATCGGCCTGTATATTCTGGATAAAACAGGCTCCAGCCTGAATTTTGCCATCACCTTGGTGCTGAGCATGCTGCCAAGGATCCTGCTCGCCCCGATTGCTGGCACGCTGTCCGACCGGCTTGACCGGAAAAAGCTGATTATTTATTCAAATATGGCGAGTGCCGCGTGGCTCGGAGCAGTGCTGCTATTCTTTACAACGGTATCCCAGGGAATATGGGTTCTTTACATCTCAACAACAGGATTAAGCATCATTAATACCTTCTATACAATCGCCGTCACATCATCCATTCACAATATGGTAGGGCCGGACCACCTGCAAAAAGCGATGTCGCTAAACCAGGCAGCGATCTCGCTATCGGCAATATTGGGTCCAGTTCTCGGCGGAATCTTCTTTGGCATCTTTCAAATCAATCTCTTCATGGGTTTAAATATCCTTACCTACCTTATCTCAGCGATCGCCAGCATCATGATTCAATATGATTTATACAGAAATAAACACAATCAGAAAACAACTGCAAAATTATCTGAAGATCTTAAGAATGGAGTTTCCTATATAAAATCACAGCCATTTCTGTTTTACCTGGTCATCATCAGCATCTGGCTGAACTTCTGGTTCGCTGTGTTCCCGGTCGCGCTGCCCTATTTAGTGCTTAAGGTCAGAGGAATGTCGCCAGCACAGCTAGGGATGATCGAAGGAGCTTTTTCCATTGGCATGATGGTCCTTGCCCTGATTCTTTCAGCACGAAAAGAAATCAGGAAAAAAGAACAATCCATTATCGGAGGAATCGTGGGAATGTCTTTCATCATAATCCTGATTGGAGTTCCGGCTTTTTCAGCTCTCCGGGGAATGGATAATCAGCTGATCTTCGGTTATCTAATTGCCCTTGTCCTGATATTGGCAGGTGCCATCATGTTCATCAACATGCCAGTCACCGTTCTGCTGCAAAAAAACACTCCTGACGAATACCGGGGAAGAGTGATGTCATTGCTGGAAACCGGCTCAAGCGCTATGACTCCACTAGGATATATCCTGTTCGGCTTCCTGCTTGAAAAAATGCCTGTTTGGATTTTGCTTGGTGTCTGTGGCTTAAGCCTGCTTACCCTCGTCCCATTCCTCTATAGGGAAAGGATGGTGCTGGAGGTTCTTCGGAATGATGGCAAGAGTGGGGAGACTGTAGCAATGGAAGCGTGAAAAAAAGGATGAACTCAAGCGCTCATCCTTTTTCATTACCATTCCTTCGGTTCATAGTTCAAATCACTGAACAATTGCTTCTTTTCTTTTTTGCTCAAATCGCGCCACTGTCCGATTTGCAGATTGCCTAGGTGGATATTCATAATCCGGATGCGCTGCAGTCTGTAAACCTCATAGCCGAGGGCCTCGCACATACGGCGGATCTGCCTGTTCAAGCCCTGTGTCAAAATGATATTGAATTCGTACCTGGACAGCTGGGTCACTTTTGCAGGCAGTGTTTTTGTCCCAAGGATTCTCACGCCTTCAGACATTGCTTTAATGAACTCTGGTGTGATTGGCTTGTCCACAGAAACAATATATTCCTTCTCATGTTTGTTTTCAGCACGAAGAATCTCGTTTACGATGTCTCCGTCATTGGTGAGAAGGATCAAGCCTTCCGAGTCCTTATCAAGGCGGCCGATGTTAAAAATCCGCAGCGGGTGATTGACGAGGTCAATGATATTCCCCTTTACATGTCTTTCGGTTGTACTTGTGATGCCAACTGGCTTATTCAAGGCGATATAGACATAATTCTGAGCCATCCTGATTTGTTCGCCATTTACTCTCACATCGTCACCTGGCTCCACCTGGCTGCCGATTTTCGCAAGCTTTCCATTGATCGTCACGCGGCCCTCTTCAACCAGGCGGTCCGCACCGCGTCTTGACGTTTTACCTGATTCGCTGATGAATTTATTGATACGCAGGTTAATCCCATCCTTAAATCTAGATTATCTATCCTTAAGAATATTCCAGTCTCGGGGTAAATTCAAGCCAGGATTGATTTTATAGAGTACACTCAACTAAACTGAGAAGGAAATAAACTCAATACACGGAGTGATAAGATGGTTGATGTAAATACAGAGATTACGATTAATCGTGATATAGACATAGTATCAGAGTTTGCGGCTAATCCCGATAATGCTCCTGAATGGTATGTGAATATCGATAGTGCTGAATGGTTAACGAATCCTCCTGTAAAAGAAGGCTCAAAAATTGCTTTTAAAGCTAAATTTTTGGGAAAAGAGCTTTCCTATATTTATGAAGTGACTGAATGGATACCAGGAGAAAAAATGGTGATGCTTACGGCTGAAGGACCATTTCCAATGAAGACAACTTATACTTGGAAAGCCGTCAACAACGGTGCCACATTGATGACATTAAGGAATGAGGGAGAACCTAAAGGGTTTTCAAGATTCATCTCTCCATTCATGTCAGTAATGATGAAAAAAGCAAATACAAATGATTTGAAAAAGATAAAACAAATCCTCAAAGGCTAAGTAAAAGGATCCCCGTGCTAAGAGTTTGTCTGCACAGAGGATTCTTTTTTTATCTATTGTATATAGTCCCTCATTCTTAATCGCCTGCATACCTTGTTAAAAACAAAAGGTGTGCATGCTGGGATGAATGATGAACGGAGTAAGCCGATTTCGCTGCCAAATGATGCTGGGCCCCATAGTGATTCCAATATAGAATGGTGGTATTTTTTCACGTACCTGAACGGAGACAGGGGCGGGCGATATGCTGTGATGGCATCTTTTTTCCGCGTTGGGGAACTGGAGATTGGGAAGGGGCATTATGTGATCCATACAGTGATCGATCTCAACAGGAATAAACGCATCAATTATTCTAGTATCGACCACAAAGTGAAGCTGGGCATGCTCGCTGTCTATCTGCCATTCTATCTGCTTCTCAACCCGATGGATGCCAGGATGTGGCGGCTTTATAAGAATCTATTGAAAGGGGATCTTCCTTCGCCCCATACAATGTTGAAGGATGCAAAGGTTAGCGAAAATCCTACGGCGCTGTATTATGGCCCGCATTCGCTCACCTTCAAGGATGAGGATGAAGCAGCTTTTGATGTGCACCTGAAGGAAAGAGATACAGAGGTTCAGCTGGAGTTTGCCCCGGTAAAACCGCTGGCGTTGATTGGCGGGGATGGGAAACCGGATGACTTATACTATTATTCTTTTACCAGAAATGTGGTGAACGGCATAATCAAGACAGATACAGGGACTGAAAATGTCAGTGGTGCCGGCTGGTTCGACCACCAATGGGGCCGCGACTATTCCCTCGTCAAGGGGGCAGGCTGGAATTGGTTTGGCCTGATGCTGAGTGATGGACGGGAGCTCCTGATAAATGAAATGACACCAGGAAGACCTATGGCGAACATGATTGAAATAAATGGCAAAATCCGGTTCACAAGAGAGGTCAGCTTTAAGAAAGTGAGATCATGGAAGAGTTTAAGGACGAATGCCAGGTATCCGGTAGAATGGGAGATCACCATACCTGAGTTTAATATCCAGCTTCATGTAGCAGCGGATTTTCCAAACCAGGAAATGCTGATCATTGGCCCCGTCCAGGCAATTTGGGAGGGAATCTGTACAGTTCAGGGTGTTGAGGTGCTTCCCGATGGAAAAAAACATGCCCTCGCCGGAAAAGGGTTCATGGAGCTTGTCGGCTATGCGAAGTCGCCTTGAGGAAAGCCTGGAAAAATATTGTGATCCTCTGAAATCACTGTGCAATAAATCTCAAAGTCAATCTGCCTTGCCGCTTTTAGGGCAAGGTTTTTCTTTTGCCGCAGAAAAAATTGACTATCTCTAAGGATAAAAAAGCGATAAATGGTCTAAAGATAGGGTAACTGTATGCAGGGGAGGTGTATTTATGGTAAGGAAAATGGTATTAAGGATCAGGGAAAGCATCTGGCTTCTTCCGGGCATTTATAGCATTTTAGCTTTTATTCTCGCAGTGGCTGTCATCTATATTGATCATAACGAGCTGGCACAAGGAATTGTTCCCTCTTTTTTGCTGACGAATATTCCATTGGCACAAACAATACTTGGCGCCATTTCTGCCGCGTTATTGACGATGACGACCATCACATTTTCCACCATCATGGTTGTATTGACCACTTATTCTTCGCAATTTTCACCACGCACTCTCAATAACTTTGTTGAGGATCCTGTGACCATGAGGGTACTGGGAATCTTCATGGGCGGCTTTGTCTATTCAATGCTGTCGCTGCTGTTCATGAGCGAGTCCTGGTATGGCGGCTTGGTGGTCTCGGCAACGGTGGGCGTTCTGATTGCTTTTATCTGTCTGGCATTCTTTGCTTATTTTATTCATAACGTGGCAACCTCCATCCAGGTGAGCAAGCTGATCCGTGAAATTACGGAAGGAGCTATGAAATCAATCAAACGCCAGGAACATGCACTTGAAAGTGAGTATATCGAGGTCATAGATGACAGGAAGGATGCAGGTTTTTCCTATGGGCATATCAGGGATGTCAAAAGTAAGGGATATGGTTATGTCCAGCTGTTTGACTATGAAAGCATGACTAGCTATGCCGCTGAAAAAAATATCGGGATCGAAGCGAACTTCATGGTCGGTGATTTTTTAACTGAGGAAAGCGTGGTCTTCCGGGTCCACCATACAGATGTGCTCGACGAACATATCGATGGCATTCTTAATGAGATGCTAAGGCTCGGAATGGAGCGGTCATCCTATCAGGATCCTGAGTTTGCGCTGCAGAAAATTGTCGAGGTGGCATTAAGGGCGATTTCCCCTGCAATCAATGACCCGAATACCGCCAAGAATTGTGTATTGCATTTAGGAATGGCCCTTGCCGACTTAACAAGGGTCCGTGCGAATGGCCGTTATGTTGCTTATTATGATAAAGATAAGCAGCCAAGAGTCATCAGAAAGCAGAAGAGGACCAAGGACATCCTGTACTTATCGTTCTATCAAATCATTCATTATGGAAAGGAAGACTTTTCAATTCTAATCGCACTGATCGAATCCTTCCTCCTGATAGGCAAGAATGCAGATGATACCGGAAAAAAGATGATATGGGAGATTTTCACCTACAGCCTCGAGAAATTCAATTCTGAAGAACTGAAAGAGCTGGATAGGATCTACTTGAATGAAAAAAAGAGCGAGCTTTCGACTTTAATTGGCAAATCCTTATAATATTATCCATTTTCATTCAAAATTCTAGTTCATTTGTAATAAACTCATTGTGCTTCGGCTGTATTTTTTGATATGTTTACAATATATAAAACTGGAAAAATAAACAGCAATTGGGTATTTGGGGGAACTTTTTTATGGGTAATGATAGAAATATTCATAAACATAATGGGTTATATATCATTATCTTTCTATTTCTTACAGAACTGATTGATTGGACGACATCTTTCTATTTTGCAGTAAACAAGGAAACTGGTTATTTGATTGATATAGGCTTCACCTTGCTTTCGCTTATCATTGTGCTGTTTTTTTATAAAGCAGTAGAAAATACGGCAATGGATCTTCAGGGACATAAGAAACGGCTGCAGAGTATCTTTGACACATTGGATGTGGCGATTTGGTCGCACGATTTAAAAACAGATACACTCCTCATCACATCAGGGATTGAGAAATTATATGGCTACTCTTCCCAGGAATTTTATAAAGACAGCACCCTCTGGAGAAAAGTCATTCATCCAGAGGATATGCATGTATTAGAAATAAGGGAAAAAGAACTTGGCCGCGGTGAAGCCGTGACGAGCGTATACCGGATCATCCGGCCAGACGGAGAGGTGCGCTGGATTCAGGACAGGGGCATACCAGTTCTGAATGAACAAGGAGAATTTGTTGATTTTACCAGTGTTCTGTTCGATATCACTGACAGGCAGGAAAGTGAAGGCCGCTACCGCAGCCTTGTGGAAATGTCACCCGATTTGATTGCTGTATACAGCAGAGGAAAACTGGATTACATCAATGAGGCCGGCTGCAAGCTATTTAAAGCGGAATCCCAGGAAGCTTTGATTGGGCAGCCAATCTCCAAGCTGATTCCATCAGATATCCTTGCCCAGATCAAAAATCGGGAGCTGACCATAGATGAGAACTTTGAGGAGAAGCATTGGTTTGAATTCAAGGCTGTCCAGCTTGACGGCACTGAAATTGATGTTGAAATGTCAGCAATGCCAATCATGTACGAGGGCAGGATGGCGGAACAGATTGTCGGCCGCGATTTAACCCAGCGCAAGAAAGCCGAAAAGACGATTAAATATATGGCCTATTACGATGTGCTGACAGGCCTCCCAAACAGGAATATGGTCAGGAGGCATCTTAATAATGCGGTGCAGAAGGGCGGACAGGAGCTCGCTGTTCTGTTTCTTGACCTGGACCGTTTCAAGATCATCAATGATACCAAGGGCCACCGGGTCGGGGATCTATTGCTGAAGGTCGTGGCAGCCAGGCTGAAAAATGCCGTTGGCGATGCCGGCCTTGTATCGCGCCAGGGCGGCGATGAATTCATCATCCTTCTGAAGGGCCTCAATAAAGAGAAAGTGGTACAGGTTGCCGAACGGATCCTAAATGAGTTTTCCGAGGGGATTTTCGTTGAAAACCAGGAATTCTACGTCACACCTAGTATTGGAATCAGCATGGCACCATGTGACGGAAAAGATGAGGAAACGCTCATCAAGCATGCGGACACCGCAATGTACCTCGCAAAAGAGCGAGGCAAGAACAATTATCAATTTTACACCAACCAGCTTCACGGGCTTTCTTCGCGGAAAATGGAGCTTGAGAACGGTTTGAGAAAGGCACTGGAGCAGAACCAGCTCATGCTGCATTACCAGCCCCAGGTGAATCTGGAAACAGGAGAAATCATAGGAGTCGAGGCGCTCGTTCGCTGGCAGCATCCGGAAAAAGGCATCATCTCACCGGCCGAATTCATTCCGCTGGCAGAAGAAACGGGCCTGATCGTCCCGCTTGGCAAGTGGGTGCTCGAGAATGCAGCAGCCCAGAATAAGTCATGGCAGCGCAAAGGCTTAAGCCAGTTCCCCATCTCCGTGAATATTTCCGTAAGACAGCTTCAGGAAGACCGATTCATTGATACCGTAAAAGGGGCTCTGGAAGACACAGAATTGAATCCAAGATACCTGGATCTGGAGATTACTGAAAGCGTCATGCAAAACAGTGAAACAACAGCCCCAATCCTCAATGAGCTTAAGGAACTGGGCGTCACACTGGCAATCGACGATTTCGGAACAGGCTATTCTTCTCTAAGCCTGCTCAAGCACCTCCCAATTGATAAAATAAAAATCGATAAATCGTTCGTGGATGATATCATCCATCACTCCAACCAGGGTGCAATGGTAAAAACGATCATCGATATGGGGCATAATCTCCAATTCAATGTCATCGCAGAAGGTGTGGAGGAACTGGAGCAAGTTGAATTCCTGATGAGGAATGGCTGCAGAGTCGGCCAGGGCTACTACTTCAGCAGGCCGCTCGGAGCGGAAGCAATTGAAGAACTGTTGAAAAATCACAAGGATACGGAAGGCATTCTGCATTAGCAGGATGTCTTTTTTTGTTTAGAATATCCGGCAATTTTTCAGGCATTCTAAAACTAAAAAGGGGTGTCTGTGATGAAAAGATTATTAGCGGCTGCAGTGTTATGCATGTTGGTGATGCCGGCAGGAACAGAAGCAGCGGGCGCGGCTGACTGCGAGATCGTCAAGAAAACGCTGAATATCGAGGTGGAATCCAAGAATGGCACCTGCACAGCAGATTTCGTCCGTAAAAACATCCAGCTGACACATATGGGTAAAAAGCAGTCACCTGAAGCGATGGGGGTGGCCTTCCACTTTTCATTTGAAAATGTCGATGGCCGGACAGCTGTAATGGGAGAGCTTGCCTTACTGCAGGAAGAAGTGAACCCGGTGATCGATGAATTACGCAAAGGCAAATTAGACGTATCGGCTCTCCATAACCACATGCTTTATGAAGAACCTCGGATCATGTACCTGCATTTCCAGGGAATCGGCGATATCGCAAAGCAGGCAGAAACAATCAAGAAAGCGATTGATAGGACGAGCAAATAGACTTGGATGCTCGGGTGGTCTTTAGGTCACCAAGAGGACTTATTGGTGACCATTTATTCCGCCCCAGCTGTTTCTGGTCACCATGGGGGGGATTGGTGCCCATTTATCCCGCATCCTGCATGTTAAGGTCATCAAAGGCCTGTTCATCTATTGATGCTGCTCTGTGCCATGGCACAATGAAAGTTTTTCGTTCCCGCGTTGTTTTTTGGCCTCCCCTTGCAAATAATAAGTGAGTTGCGTCAAATGTTTAACATCCAAGCTAGAAGGATATTACACTTTAGTATGGTAAAGGAGGAGGGTTTATATCATGAATTCAAAGTACAATCAGTTTTTTAATTCATTTTCACTACCTAATGGGGTCAGCCTGAAAAATAGGATCGTCATGGCGCCGATGACGAACTTTTCATCCAATGACGATGGAACCGTCACGGATGCGGAGGTTGAGTATTATGCACGCCGTTCGGGCGGGGTCAGCATGGTTGTTACGGCATGTACATATGTCACGGCAAATGGGAAAGGATTCAAAGGCGAGTTTGGAGCCGACTCAGATGAAATGATTCCAAGCCTGCAAAAATTGGCTTCTGCCATCAAGGAGAAGGGAGCAAAGGCGATTCTGCAAATTTTCCATGGCGGACGTGAATGTCCTCCAGAGCTTGTTCCGGATGGGGATATTGTCAGTGCCAGTGCAGTTGCTTCAGAGAGAGGGAATTCAAAGACTCCCCGTGCTTTAAACGAGGAAGAGATCGATACAATCATAAAGGCGTTTGGCGAAACGACGCGCCGGGCGATTGAAGCGGGCTATGATGGTGTGGAAATCCATGGAGCAAACGGCTATCTGATTCAGCAGTTCTTTTCACCGCATTCCAACCGCCGCGAAGATAAGTGGGGAGGTTCCCTGGAAAAAAGAATGTCATTCCCGCTGGCAATTGTTGATGAGGTAAAAAGGGTTACTGCCCAGCATGCGAAGGGGCCATTCATCGTAGGATACCGATTCTCGCCTGAGGAGCCAGAAACGCCGGGCATCACCATGGCAGATACACTAAAGCTAATTGACGCACTTGCTGATAAACAATTAGATTATCTGCATGTGTCATTGAATGATTTCTGGTCAAAACCTAAGCGTGGTATAGAGGATGACCGTCCGAGAATGGAAATCATCCAGGAGCGCGTAGGCCAGAAGGTGCCGGTAATTGGTGTTGGCTCATTGTATAGCGCTGATGATGTACTGAAGGCCTTTGAAACTGGTGTGCCGCTCATTGCATTGGGACGCGAACTGATCATTGATCCGGACTGGGTGGAAAAAGTCGAAAACGGACGCGAGGATGAAATTGAAACGAAGATTGATCTTGGTGCCCAAACCCGGCTGGTTGTCCCGGATCCGCTCTGGCAGGCAATCGTTAACACACCAGGATGGTTCCCGGGAGTCGAGTAATCGGAAAAGAGGATCAAAAGTATTGTAATAACTGCAAAAAAAGGTGCCTGAAACAATTCATCAGGCACCTTTAATTTAGTTTAGATTCCTCTCATAAATCTCCACATTTGCATAAATCGCTGAAAGAGTAGGAGCCGGCAGACCGAATTCTGTGGCTTTTTCCAAAAGGAAGCCAAATAAATGATCACCTTCTGTCGGCATTGATTTTTCCATATCGCGCTGCAGCGAGGATTTCATCATGAAGCCAATTTCATTCAGCCTCGCGAAGGTCGCATCCAACATGTTGTCCGCAAGCGGGGCATCAAGCTTTTTCATGATATCGATGCTTTCACTGATCAGGCTTTTAATCGTGCCGATTCCCTGAGGCTGTTCCCTGATTGGGCCGATTGGAGATCGGAAAAGGGAGGTAATGCCGCTTAGAGAAGTGATAAATAAGTATTTATGCCACATTTCCTGTTCAATTTTTTCAGACAGGCGGAAATTAGCCTTCGTTCCTTCGAAAACAGATTGAAGCTGTTTGATTCTCTCTGTCATTTCCCCGCTTCGCTCCCCAAAAACGAGGTCATGGATGGGGCTGGTCTGAACAACTTTCCCAGCTGCATCAAGTGTTGTTTCAATAAAGCACAAACCGCCCAGCACTTTCTCGGCTCCGAATGCGGCTGTCAGTACATCGAGATGGGCAATTCCATTCAGCAATGGCAAAATCATTGTCCCTTCTCCAATATACGGACGGATACTTTCCACCGCGCCTGCTAAATGATACGACTTGGTTGAAACTAAGATGACATCGTAAGGGTCAGAGCCCTCACCTGAAACAATTGTCTTTGGCTCTGCAAAGTGCATATCTCCGTGGATGCTCTCGACGTTAAGGCCATTTTGCTGAAGCTGCTGCCTGCGTTTTTCGCGGACCAAAAAGGTTACGTCTTCACCTTTTTCAATAAGACGGCCGCCAAAATAACCGCCAATCGCACCTGCGCCTACGATTAAGATTCTCATATTAAAACCTCCCTGCTATGTAAAAGTGCACGCCTGAATGCAAGCGTGCACTTTATTGACCAGCTAATTTGCGAGGAATGCTGCGAGCAGCCCTCCAGCGGAAATCAGGATGATCATGATTTTTGCAATCAGGGGAAGCTGTTCCTTCCCTTTGCTATTGACCTGCTCTTCCTTCTCATTGACCGACTTTCGGTAATTAGGGCTGCAGCATCCGCTCATAATTACGCCACCTTGTAGCCAGATACATCTTCCTCAAGCGGCAGATTGTTTGCGCGGGCCTTTTTCGCAGCCGAGAAGAAGATTACTGTAATTACAGCCGTTACAATGACTGCCCCGATATTGGCAACAGTCAGAGACTGTCCGAAACCGATTGGTGCGTTAATGATATAAGATGATGTTGCCATTGTCATGAATATGCCAGGAATCATCGCAATCCAGTAGTTCTTTTTGGCGATGAATAGGTACATCGCTCCTACCCATAGCGCGATGACTGCGGTTGATTGGTTAGCCCAGGAGAAGTATCTCCACAGGATTGTGAAATCGACCTTAGTAAGCGCAAATGAGATAGCGAATAGTGGAAGCGCGATCCAAAGACGGCTTGTGAATTTCTTTTGTGCAAAATTGAAGTAGTCAGCAATAATCATACGTGCGCTGCGGAAAGCAGTGTCGCCGGATGTGATTGGCAAAATGATAACACCCAGGACAGCGAGTGTACCGCCAACAGCACCAAGCATCAAGGTTGAAGCTTCACTTACGATTGCAGCAGGTCCGCCGCTGGCAAGCAGGTCATTCAGGCCATTATAACCGTCGAACAAGCTCATTGCTGCAGCTGCCCAGATCATTGCAATGACACCCTCAGCAATCATCATGCCGTAAAAAATCTTGCGTCCTTGTTTTTCACTTTGCGTTGTACGAGAAATGATCGGTGTTTGTGTAGCATGGAAACCTGAAAGTGCACCACAGGAAATTGTCAGGAACAATAATGGGAAAATAGGTGCGTTATCAGGATGGAAATTAGATAATGAAATTTCCGGAATAGGTGCACCAGTGAATACGAGCATTCCGCCAACCCCAACAGCACTGATTAAAAGGAGTGCACCGAAGATAGGGTAGAAGCGGCCGATGATTTTATCAACAGGAAGAAGTGTTGCTAAAATATAGTAAACAAAGATTGCAGCGACAATAATGCTCATTGCGACCTTTCCGTCCATCAATGTGTGAAGCAAGCCAGCAGGTGCTGTGACGAAAACGGTTCCAACCAATAGTAAAAGAAGAATCGCGAATGCGTTTACAACATGTTTCATGAATTTGCCGAGGAATTTGCCGGCAAGCTCAGGAAGATGGGCGCCGCGATTTCGGATCGAAATCATTCCAGTAAGATAATCGTGGACTGCTCCAGCAAAAATCGCTCCCAGAACAATCCAAATGAATGCAACCGGACCATAAAGTGCACCCATGATCGGGCCGAAAATAGGTCCGACCCCAGCAATATTAAGCAGCTGGATCAATGAGTTTTTTGCTGTTGACATTGGCACATAGTCAACGTCATCTTTATGTGTGTAAGCTGGAGTTGAACGGCCTTCGTTTACGCCAAAGACCTTCTCAACAAATTTGCCGTACGTAAAATAACCAATAATTAAAAGTGCGATACCGCCAAGAAAAGTATACATGTGAAACCTCCTCTGGATTAAAATATAGTTTCTGCTTGAGTAATGTCCAGCTTCAGCACCTAGCCCCTCGAGTTGCTTCGGTCCGCCCAATGAAGTCAAAGAACGACTTCACTGGTCGGCCCTTCGACGGATACGATGTTCTAGTGCCGACGTTGCCACAGGACGTGGCGATTTTAGTCGGCCAACGCTTGTCGGGGCTGAACGAGGCGCTTACGCTTTTCGTTTTGTAATCGTTTACATTCATTATAGAAGATTAATAGAATTTATGGACATTTTGTGAACAAGATGCAGGAAAGCAAGATTGAAATGCAGGAAACAGTGTTTGAAACGCATGAAAAAGCTATTAAGATGCAAATATATTTAGGCAAAGTATCCACTATAAAGGAAGGGACCCAACCTCCGATGCTGTAAAGAACCGGAAAAGGTCCTTCACCCAAAGAGCGAAGGACCTTTTTAGATCATGTTTGTTTATAATTCCAGTTTGTTCCTTAATGCTTTTACATAATTACGGCTGACGGAAAGCATTTCTTCCCGGCCCTCGATCTGAAGCTGGTACGCTCCGTTGAACCACGGTGTCAGGCGGGTAACATAATCCAGGTTGACGAGATAGCTTTTATGGATGCGGAAAAAGGAATATGGCAGCAAACGGCTTTCGAGGTCCTTCAATGGCGTCTTGCTTTCGTATTCATTTGTCCGCGTGATGATTTTCGAAAATTTCTCTTCCCTTGAAATATAAAGGATATCCTTAGGGTCGAGATAGAGGATTTCACCATCTCCTTCAACTGCAAGCTTGCCGTTATGCCTTGCGGATTCTGGTTCATTTGCGGAGAGGAAGTGCTTCTCAATTCTCTGTACTGTTTCGCCTAGCTGGTCCTCGTCATAGGGCTTCAGTAAATAATCCACTGCTTCATATCTGAAGGCCTCTGCTGCAAATTGCGGGTATGCCGTGGCAAACACGATGAGCGGGACTTTTTTTAACTCGAGAAGGGCTTTTGCTGCTTCCATCCCGTTCATTTTCGGCATTTCAACGTCCAGGAAAACAACATCAGGCTGCAGCTGAAGGGCCTTCATGACGGCAGCTTCTCCAGTTTCGGCCTCTCCGACGACCTCAATGGCAGGAAAGGAGCTCAATAAATGCTTCAATTCATCCCTGCTGTATAATTCATCATCTGCAATCAATATCCTTATTTTCTGCTCCATCTAAATTTCCTCCGCATTAGGAATCAAAAAAGAGATTCTTGTACCGTTTTCTGGTTCACTTTCAATCTGGAGAGAGGCCTTTTCTCCGAACATCATCACAAGCCTCCTATTCACATTGTAGAGAGCGATGCCGCTGCCTTTTTCGGAACTGATGATCTGTTTGCCCAGCTGGTCAATCCGCTCTTCGGTCATGCCCTGCCCATTATCCGCAACAAGGACGATTGTACCGCCGCCAGTCTTTTGGATGACGATTTGGATGTGGGAATCCTGTTCCATATTCTTTATTCCGTGCTTCACAGCATTCTCTACAATCGGCTGCAGTGTAAGCGGAGGAATTTTCACAAGAAGTGCAGCATCATCAATCTCATATGTGATCCTTAATTTTTCCACGAATCGGGCCTCTTCAATGGCAAGGTAGGCCTTCACATGCCGCAGCTCCTGTTCTAGGCTGGTCATTGTGACTGTTGTTGCTGTCAGGTTTTGCCGCAAAAAGTGTGAAAGAGAAACGAGCAGCATCCGCGCTTTGGCAGGATCGATCCTGGTCAGGGAAGTTATGACATTCAATGTGTTGAAAAGGAAATGCGGGCTGATCTGCGCCTGAAGTGCCTTTACTTCTGCTTCCTTGGCGAGCTGGTAGGCCTTGTCCGCTTCGGCGATTTCCAGCTGATTGCTCAGGAGATTGCTCAACCCGGAAATTAGCTCGATGACCACATTCGTTATTTCTTTTTCCGACTTAAAATAAAACTTTAATGTGCCGATTGTTTCTCCACGCTGCTTAAGCGGAGCAATGACGGCAGCACCAAGCGGGCATTTCCGCTCATCACAGTGGATCGTTTCGTCATTGGCAACGACCAGCTCCCCGCTTTTCAGCACCTCTCTTGTAATCTGGGTCTGGATTAAGCTGTTGGAGCGATGATGGTCATCCCCGAGCCCAATATGGGCGAGAATGTCCGTCGTATTCGTCATTGCGACGGCACTTGTCTGCACTTCTTTGTGTAAAATCCGGCAAACCGCCTGTGCTGAATCCTGATTAATCCCTTTGCGGAGGTGGGCAAGTGTTTTGTCCGCGATCCTTAGCGTTTTTTGCGCGAGAAGGGCACCTGCCTTTTCCTCTTCGGAAACTACGTTCTTGATGACCATCAGGAAAAGCGCTGAGCCCAGCCCGTTGGCGAGGATCATTGGTATACCGATGATTTCAACCAGTGTCTGCGCTTTATCAAATGGCTTTGCCAGCAGCAGGATAATCAGCATCTGGACCGTTTCTGCAATAGCCCCGACCATGAAAGCAGTGGTCAGGTTAATATTTTTCTTCTTCTGCAGACGGCCTGAGATGATTCCTGCTACAATCGCAGCGAGACCGCAGGCAAAGGCAGTAAAACCGCCGAGTGTGAAACGATGGAGGCCGGCGATCAGTCCAGCGCCAATCCCTACCTTATAGCCGCCAAGCAAGCCGGCGATGACGATCCCAATCACGCGGGAATTGGCAATTGCTTCATCTGATGCAAGGTCAGCCGCCCAGCGGTTGAACTGCAGAGTGTCCGTGTTGAAGCTCATACCTGAATATGTACCAATGATCCCGAAAAAACCGAAAAAGACGATGGCAAAATACTGCTGCCGCCGATTCAGTCTGTCGTGGTAAATGAGGCTGGTGAAAAAACGGAATCTGGTCAATATGAAAGCAATCGTGACGATAATGCCAAGCCGTTCCAGCATCGTAATTAAGAGTTCGAACATATCCGTTCTCCTTCGGAGGTGGGTTTATATACTTGTTTTAATTTTATCGGAAGGGAAGGGAAAGTAAAAGCGAGGAAATCAGATTGGTCTAATAAGTTATTATTGAAAAAAACTGCCTGTTTGAGATACAGGCAGTTCATCGGGATTTTTTTTCAGCAAATAAAGTTCCATCACTCTGCAGCTCAGCATAGAACGTCTCAGCTATTCTGCTGATGCCTGTTCTTTTCAGTTCATTCATCAGCCAGTCCTCGCTGATATTGAGCTCTTTCAGGTTTTTCAAGACAACCCTGCCGTCAACCACAAGCTCGGTTGGCAAATATAGCCGAGGGGAAGGAGTCAGGCCTGCAGCTTTTTGGGTTATATTTTCATATTCAACCTTTTTCAGGACGCTTAGCTGTCCATTTGGCTCTAGAATCGCATAGTCTACTTCTGATATTGAAAATATATTTTGAATCCTGAGCAGCATCGTAAGATCATCCATATTCAATTTAGCGGATTTCATCGCCTTTTCGTTAATTTTCCCTTGCTTGATGATAATCGTTGGTTCACCATCAAGCAAAATACGGGCCTTTGCGGATTTAAGGCTGATGTATTCAATTGCCAGTGTGAAAGTTGCCCAAAGTGCCAGACCTGTGACACCATCGATTAATTTAATATCTCTGTGCACGACCATATCACCAGCGATATTACCAAGCGCAATCCCTGTAATATAAGTAAAGAATGTCATCTGGCTTAATTGTTTTTTGCCGAGTATTCTCGTTAGGAATAATAAAACGGAGAAACCAATTAAAGTTCTTATCGTAGTAGTTAAGATTGTTTCCATGAGACTCTCCTGATTTTAATGGATTCTATCAATATAACATTTGACTTCCGTGCGCTAATTATTCCATTTTTGGTTTATACTGATAAAAAAGTTTGTAATTAGGGGGCGGCGGAATGAGATTGGATGAAGTAATGGGCAAGCTTGAAGAAATGGGCTCCGAGCAAACAAGGAATACACTAAAGCGACATGGGGCAAGAGAGCCTTTCTTCGGTGTGAGAGTCGGAGATTTGAAGATGCTGGTCAAGCATGTGAAAAAGGATCAGGAACTTGCTCTCGCACTCTATGATACGGGAAATAGTGATGCCATGTATTTGGCTGGTTTATCAGTGAATCCGAAGCTGGTTCCAAAAGACACTCTGCAGGATTGGGCGAAAAAAGCGTATTGGTACATGATTGCAGAATACACGGTCGCTGGAGTTGCAGCAGAAAGTCCATATGGACATGAGCTTGCTTTGGAATGGATCGAGTCTGATCATGAGATGATCGCAGTCTGCGGCTGGAGCACTTATGCCAATTATTTATCCATCACTCCGGACGAGGACATAGATTTAGAGGAAGTCCGGAGCCTTTTAAGTCTGGTGGAATCAACGATCCATCAGGAAAGAAATCGCGTAAGGTACGTGATGAACAACTTTGTCATCTGTGCAGGGGGATATGTGCAAGCACTGCATAAGGAGGCATCGGAGGTCGCAGGTACTATTGGCAAGGTGCATGTGGATGTAGGCCAGACTGCTTGCAAGGTTCCTTTGGCTGCAGACTATATTAAAAAGATGGAAGAGCGGAATAAGATTGGGACCAAGCGGAAGACATGCATTTGCTAACAAAAAAACCTGGGCATCTGCGGGAGTGCAGCTGCCCAGGTTTAGGATTAAAGAGCTTGTTTCGCATTCGAGTTCATACACTTTTAGTTTTTGTGTGAAAGCAACAAAATTAACGAACAGAGCCTATTAAAAGATTTCAATATTGCCGCTTGATACATCAGCATCGATTGCATGCTTGCCGCTTCCGTGTTTGCCTGATAATCCGTTATCGTTTTCTATCTTGTTTTTCAACTTGAACTCACACGAAATATCTCCGCTGCTTGTTTTTCCATTCAAGGTGAAGTCTGCATCATCCGGGAGGTCCAGCTCAAGGCCGCCGGAGCTGACATTTAAATTGATATCATGAGTTACTTTCGCCATCTGAATTTCCAGTTCGCCTGAGGAAACATCTGCATCAAGTTTACCCGAGTAGTTCTGGACACTGACACTTCCTGAACTCACATCGAATGTTCCAGATTCGGCAGTTAGCGAATTAATTTCAACCTCTCCAGATGAGCTGTGATGCTCCAGTGTTTTTACATTCATGTTTTTAAGAACCAGGCTGCCGGATCCAACATCAATGGCCAGCTTATCCAGATTCATTGGTTCCTGTATAGAATACCCTTTAAAGGTGATTTCACCTGAACCAAGTTCGAGCTTCATGTTTTGGTCATAGTCCTCAGGAATGTAAATCGTCAAAGAGGTCTCATCAAGCTCAAACCAATTGAACCAGAAGAATCCTTTCCGCTTTGCAGAAACTTCGATTGTATCCCCGCGCTTATGCACAGAAACAGTTCCCTTTCCCTCGAGCTCAGCGCTGACATCATCTCTGTCTTCAGGAACGACGGTCGTGCTGATGCTTGAAACATCGATCGAGATATTCTCGATGTTTTTCGTAACCTTAGCAGAATCCTTCGCCTTTGCGAAATTGAGCCCATCCCCGCCAATCAAATAATTCATCCCAATATAAGCACCGGTAATAATCAGAAAAATAACCAAAACCCGCTTCAACATCCCAATTTCCCCTCTCAATCAATCTCTATATCCAGAATAAACCATTCACCAGCGCACACCAATGCCCCTCAGAACCAAATCCGCCTAAGACCAGAGCCCGATTCAATCCCCGCTTCAACACTTTAAAGCACTGGGGGTCAGACCCCCAGTGCGGGAATGCGTTAAAGCGCCGGGGGTCTGACCCCCGGCGCGGTGATGTGGTAAAGTGTTATGCTTTGGCTTCGTATAATTTAACTACTTCTACGATGGTTTCTACTGCTTTGATCATGTTGTTGACTGAGATGTATTCGAAGCGGCCGTGGAAGTTTTCGCCTCCTGTGAAGATGTTCGGTGTCGGCAGTCCCATATAGCTTAGCTGGGATCCGTCGGTGCCGCCGCGGATTGGCTTGACGATCGGCTTGATGCCGAGGTTTTCCATTGCTTCGTATGCGATGTCGACGATTTCCTTCACGGGCTCGATCTTATCCTTCATGTTGTAATATTGGTCTTTGATTTCAAGCTCAACTCGATATTCACCATATTTCAGCCTTAGTTCGTTGGTGATTTGCTGCATGAGATCCTTCCGTGCCTGGAAGCTGTCCCGGTCAAAATCACGAATGATATAACTCAGCGTTGTTTCCTCCACATCGCCATTGATGGAGCTGAGGTGGAAGAAGCCTTCATATCCCGCTGTATGTTCCGGAGCCTCTTCTTCAGGCAGCCTGCTGTTGAATTCCATCGCGATCTTCGCGGAGTTGACCATTTTCCCCTTTGCCGTTCCAGGGTGGACATTTTTTCCCTTGAAGGTCACCTTGGCACCAGCGGCATTGAAGCTTTCATATTCCAGCTCGCCTAGTGGGCCGCCGTCAATCGTATAGGCGAATTTCGCATTGAATGCTTCGACATCGAACCTATGCGGCCCGCGGCCTATTTCTTCATCAGGTGTGAAGGCAACCCTGATTTTCCCGTGCTTGATTTCCGGATGCTTGACCAGATAATCCATCGCCGTCATGATTTCAGCGATTCCAGCCTTGTTATCAGCTCCAAGAAGGGTTGTGCCGTCTGTCGTGATCAAGGTGTGTCCCTCGTATTGCGGCAGCTCAGGGAAATCCGCAGGAGAGAGGATGATGTTCTGTTCCTTGTTCAGCATAATTTGCTGACCATCATAGTTTTCAACTACCTGAGGTTTAACATTTTTTCCTGTAAAATCAGTAGCCGTATCCACGTGGGCAAGGAAGCCGATTGTCGGTACATCCTTATTGGTATTGGCTGGAAGCGTCGCCATTACATAGCCGTTTCCATCGATCGTGACTTCCTGCATCCCGATGCTATTCAATTCTTCGACAAGCATATTCGCAAGTGTAAGCTGTCCCTCGGTTGAAGGGCAGGTTTCACTATTTTCATTCGACTGGGTATCCACTTTTACATAGGTTGTAAATCGTTCAATAATTTCATTCTTCAATTCCCTTCATCTCCCATTCATGAGTATATTTTCATATTATCACACATCTTTATGAAGACAATTTCTGGGGAGGTGAATAATGGGAATTTTTTAATAATAATCGGAAAATGCTTTACATATAAAAATGTTAAGGCTACTATGAAACTAATTAAATATCGTTGTACTACTAGGGGTGCCCTGTGTCGGGCTGAGAGAAAAACGGCAGTTTTTTGACCCTTTGGACCTGATCTGGGTAATACCAGCGTAGGAAAGTAGTAAGAGATGATTTTTTTCCCTTACATTGCTTTTAAAGCCAGGTCCTTTCACGGATCTGGCTTTTTTATTTTTTTGCTCTGAAATAAGGCTGTTGATTTCCGTTCCAGGCGCTTCGCTTTCCGCGGGGCTGGCGCTGAGCCTCCTCGTCGCTTTGCTCCTGCGGGGTCTCACCTGTCCAGCTGCGCCCGCAGGAGTCTACGCGCCTTCCACTACAATCAACAGTATCTTAAAAATCAAATCTATTTTGGTTATATCAGAGCAATATTCCAAGGAGGTTTTCAAAAATGGAACTAAAAGATCAAGTTGTACTGGTGACTGGCGGCAGCCGGGGATTAGGAGCAGAAACAGTGAAGGCTTTTGCGAGGGAAGGCGCAAGGGTTGTCATAAATTATTTCCAAAATGAAATGAAGGCAAAGCAGCTTGAAGAGCAAATTGGCAAAAACGCACTCGCCATCCAGGCTGATGTGAGAAATCCGGAACAAGTGCAAAGCATGTTCAAACAGGCTAAGGAACATTTCGGGACTCCGATTACCACGGTGGTAAATAACGCTTTAGTCAGCTTCAAGTTCGACCCTGTAACGAACAAGGATGCGTTTTCCGTAGGCTGGGAGGATTACAAGGCTCAGCTTGAGGGCGCCATCCGAGGAGCATTGAATACAATCCAGGCTGGACTACCTGATATGAAAGAATCCCGGTTTGGCAGGGTTATCAATATAGGCACAAACCTGTTCCAGAATCCAGTCGTTGCCTATCACGACTATACGACAAGCAAGGCAGCCTTGTTAGGGTTCACTAGGAATATGGCAAATGATCTAGGGAAACACGGCATAACCGTCAATATGGTTTCAGGCGGTTTGCTAAAAACAACAGACGCCAGCGCGGCGACATCTGCTGAGGTATTCCAGCTGATTGAATCCTCGACCCCTCTCAGAAAAGTGACCGATCCGGCAGAAGTCGCAGATGGGATTGTTTTCTTTGCATCTCCATGGGCGAGGGCAGTTACAGGGCAAAACCTTGTGGTGGACGGCGGCCTGGTCATGGATTAGAAGGCGAAAGCCAGCACCTGGAACGAACTCACGAAAGATGAAGGAGGAATTGCTATGCAAAAACAAGAGATTGCCAGCTTGCTAAAAAAGGTCCGTACTGAGAATCCATTGATACATAACATCACGAATGTCGTGGTCACCAATTTTACCGCCAATGGATTGCTTGCGCTCGGTGCCTCGCCGGTTATGGCGTATGCACCTGAAGAAGCTGCCGAAATGGCCGCAATCGCAGGATGCCTTGTATTGAATATCGGAACATTGAATACGCAGGTAGTTGAATCGATGCTAATAGCCGGCAAATCAGCCAATAAGCATGGAGTGCCGGTCATTCTTGATCCAGTCGGGGCAGGGGCGACAGCTTTCAGGACAGAAACGGCAAGGAAACTGATGGCAGAGTTAGAGATTTCGATAATCAGAGGGAATGCGGCGGAAATCGCCAATGTTGCCGGTGAGAATTGGGAGATTCGCGGAGTAGATGCCGGTGAGTCAGCTGGTGATGTAGCCGAGCTCGCTGTTTCAGCTGCCAAAAAATTAAAAACAACCGTTGCTTTAACAGGTAAGGATGACATCATAACCGATGGCGTAACAACAATCATTGGCCACAATGGCCACTCAATCCTGACAAATGTAACAGGAACCGGCTGTCTTCTTTCCTCGGTCGTTGGAGCCTTTTCGGCTGTGGAAAAAAATCAGCTTCAGTCAGCAGCTTCTGCGATCATTACCTATGGAATCTCAGCTGAAAAAGCAGCAAATCAAAGTGCGCACCAAGGGCCGGGAAGCTTCCAGATAGAATTCCTGAACCAGTTAAGCAAAGTGAATGAGGACGATATCATGAGACTTAGTTCTTTTACGAAAAGGGAGATGAATGAATATGTTTAAAGCACTGACAATTGCCGGATCGGACAGCGGCGGAGGAGCAGGAATCCAGGCTGATCTTAAGACATTTCAGGAACTCAGTGTCTATGGCATGTCTGCATTGACGGCTGTCACGGCTCAAAACACGCTTGGCGTCCAGGGGGTTTTTCCGATGGACGCCGGGGCAGTGGCAAAACAGATTCAATCCGTAGGCGAGGATATCGGCTCAGATGCATTGAAAACAGGGATGCTTTTCAATGCAGAAATCATTGAAGCTGTTACTGAAAAAATAAACCATTTTGGCTGGGAAAAAGTTGTTGTCGATCCGGTCATGATTGCCAAGGGTGGAGCATCCTTGCTGCAGCAGGAGGCAGTATCGGCGCTGAAAAAGCATCTGATCCCCGTTTCACTGGTCATTACCCCGAATATTCCAGAGGCTGAAGTCCTTACGGGCATCAAGATTAATAGCCTGGAAGAAAAAAAGGAAGCAGCAAAAATCCTTCAAGCAATGGGAGCCAGCTATGTCCTGATCAAGGGCGGTCATGATGAAGACAGAAATGAGTCTGTTGATGTTCTTTTTGACGGGACAGAGTTTACTTCTTTCTCCAGCCCAAGGGTCAAGACGAAAAACACTCACGGAACAGGCTGTACCTTTTCCGCAGCGATTACCGCTGAGCTTGCAAAGGGAGCCTCGGTATACGACGCAGTATCCGTTGCCAAGGAGTTCATTCAGGCAGCCATTGAATACCCGTTGGCGATTGGAAGCGGGCATGGTCCCACTAATCACTGGGCCTTTAACCAGAAAAAGAAACAGGAAAGCAGGCAGACAATATGACCAGAATCAGCTCAGGAGATATGAAGCGCCTGCTTAAGATCTATTTTATAGCTGGAAGTATAAACTGCCTGAAGGATCCTGTTGAAGTTTTGCAGGAGGCAATCGAGGGCGGCATTACCCTTTTTCAATATCGGGAAAAGGGAGACGGCGCCATGCGTGGCAATGGGAAGCTTGGAATGGCCAGGAAATTGCAGTGGCTATGCAAGGAGAATGGCATCCCGTTCATCGTGAATGATGATATCGAACTGGCATTGGAGCTGGATGCTGACGGGGTCCATATCGGTCAGGAGGATGAGGATGCCGTGGCAGTTCGCAAGATAATCGGTAACAAAATTCTTGGAGTATCCGTCCATAATCGCGGGGAGGCAGAAATCGCCAAGCTTGCTGGTGCGGACTATTTTGGCGTCGGCCCGATTTTTCCGACAGAGACGAAAAAAGATGCGAGGGCAGTCCAGGGAACTGTTTTATTAAAAAAATTGATAGATTTCAATATTCCAATAGTGGGTATCGGCGGGATAAACGCCGGGAACGCAGCCGAGGTAATGCAGGCCGGGGCAGATGGAGTGTCTGTCATCACGGCAATCAGCCATGCTGACAATATAAAGGAAGCAGCAGCTGCCCTGAAAACGGAAATTTTTCAACGTCAATTTTAGGAGGGTGGATATGAGGAATACACAAAAGCTTACCTTAACGGCGATGATGATTGCGATTGGCACTCTGACGAGCCATCTGTTATTTATACCGCTTGGTATCGTAAAGGTTTTTCCTGTCCAGCATTTCATAAATGTATTATCGGCTGTATTGCTGGGCCCTTATTATGCGGTAGCCCAGGCGATTGGTATTTCCCTGCTCCGGAACTTGATGGGAACCGGCTCAGTTTTTGCTTTTCCGGGCAGCATAATCGGTGCCTTTTTAGCTGCATATTTGTTCAAGAAAACAAATAGAATCGGTTTTGCCTTTTCCGGGGAAGTGATTGGCACAGGAATCATTGGGGCGATTGCCTGCTATCCCATCGCAACCTTATTCCTTGGCAAGGAAGCGGCCCTGTTCGGATTGGTTCCAGCTTTCCTGGTCAGCTCATTTGCCGGTGCAGCCATTGGCTTGATTCTATTAAAAATCTTCCTGAAAAATACCGCTGGAAAAATCGAGTTGAACAGGCAGGTCTAATAGTTTGGAAATGATTTCATCCTATTGTCTTTGGCTGGAAATTGAGGAATACGTGCTATATGATAGAAAAAGAAGGCAATAAAGCCGGTATTTTTCAAGATAGATTTATATATTCCAGCTGAAAAGGGTGACTTTTTTGAGTATAGAAAACAAGCTAGGATTGGTAGTGGACGTCGAGACAACGGGATTAGGGCCGGATTCGGATGAAATCATTGAATTGGCATTGAAGCTGTTTTCGTTTAACGAAGAAACTGGCGAGATCCTAGACATCATTGAAGAGGATTCCTATCTGCGCGAGCCGCTTTCCAAATCGGCACAAAGCAATTATGACAGGGCTTATCGGATCCACGGGATTCACTATGACATGGTCCGAGGCAAGACCTTCCATGATGAAAAAATCATGGATTATTTCAACCAGACAGATGCGATTTTTGCCCATAATGCTTCATTCGACCGCAGTTTTTTATTCAGGATGTACCCTGAGGTCAATGAAATGAAGTGGTATTGCACGATGAAGAATGTCCAATGGAAGAACCATGGCTTCCCGAACAGCAAGCTGCTCACATTGCTTCAGGCACATGATATTTCCAGGTACCAGACACACCGGGCCATGGATGACATTACATATTTGACCGAACTCCTTAAGAAGCAAAATCCAAATGGCGATTATTATTTAAAAGAAGTACTGAACTACGGTCCTATGAGAAAATACCAGCCCGCGGTCAAGCAGCGAAGACGCATGTTTTATTAAGGGCTTAATAACAGCTCGCCTTCCCGGCCTTCATCAAGGCTTGGGAAGGTTTTTTAAATTAAGGCTCTGTTAATGCCGAATGTTGATTTTTAAACGCTGTTGATTGTAGTGGAAGGCGCGCAGACTCCTTCGGGATGAAGCGGGCAGATGAGACCCCGCAGGAGCAAAGCGACGAGGAGGCTCATCGCACGCCCCGAGGAAAGCGAAGCGCCTGGAACGAAAATCAACAGCCTAGTTTAACAGAGCTAAAAATAAAAGGAAAATTTTCATATTTTTATTAAGGCATTTTCATGATAAAATGGCAAAAGGAAATTTTATAAGAATAATAATTTTCTAAATAATATGGTTTTGTTGTATATGTTTAGGTGTATCAAGAAGGGGTTGCAATTCTCGGTAACTGGCATTTTCAAGATGTCGGAGAGCGGAGGACCAACTTTATAATTGTTATTGCAATCATAATAATTTTGTAATCCGAAATATTCAACTAAAGGAGAGACAGCATGAAGACTTCACAAAGTAATCAATTACAGCGGGGGTTGGAGGAAAGACATATTACTCTAATGTCTTTAGGTGCGGCGATTGGCGTAGGGCTTTTCCTTGGTTCAGCGTCTGCAATCAAGCTTGCCGGGCCTGGTATTTTGCTGGGCTATGGCTTCAGCGGAATGATTATGTTTTTTATCATGAGAGCGCTCGGGGAAATGGCAATCCAGAAGCCGGTTGCTGGGTCATTCAGTAAATATGCGAGGGACTATCTCGGACCGCTGGCGGGTTATATTACTGGCTGGAATTATTGGTTCCTGTGGATTGTCACCGGAATGGCCGAAATTACAGCGGTGGGCATTTACATGGAGTATTGGTTCCCGGAAATTCCGCGCTGGATTTGGGCGCTTGCTGCTCTGATTTTGATGGCATCGATTAATTTCCTGGCTGTAAAAGCTTACGGCGAGCTGGAATTCTGGTTTGCCTTAATCAAGATTGTTACCATCCTGGCGATGATTGTTTCTGGTGCAGGAATGATCATTTGGGGAATCGGAAATGGCGGAATCGCCACAGGCATCCAGAACCTTTGGGCAAATGGCGGCTTTTTCCCGAATGGCATAAAGGGTGTCCTGCTCTCCCTGCAGATGGTGATGTTCGCTTACCTTGGAATTGAAATGATCGGAGTTACTGCAGGCGAGGTGAAGAATCCGGAAAAATCATTGGCCCGTGCGATTGATTCCGTTTTCTGGCGTATCTTGATTTTCTACGTTGGCGCATTGTTCGTCATCATGTCGATTTATCCCTGGAATGAAATCGGGGAAAAGGGAAGTCCATTTGTTCTGACATTTGAACAATTAGGGATTCCGGCAGCGGCAGGAATCATTAACTTCGTCGTACTGACTGCTGCTCTGTCTTCGTGCAACAGCGGCATTTTCAGTACAGGCCGAATGCTGTTCAATCTCGCTAACCATGGCGAAGCACCGCAGAAGTTCAGCAGGCTGACGAAAAATGGTGTTCCCGGTTTCGCGATTCTCGCTTCAGCAGCGGCACTTCTGGTAGGGGTCGTCTTGAACTATATTGTTCCTGCAAAGGTTTTTGTCTGGGTGACGAGCATTGCAACCTTCGGGGCGATATGGACATGGGCCATCATCCTGCTTTCACAACTCCGCTTCCGGAAGAGCCTGAAGCAAAATGAAGTAAAACAGCTGAAGTACAAGCTTCCGCTGTATCCGTTGACCTCCTACATTTCTCTGGCTTTCCTCGGATTTGTGATCATCCTGATGGGATTCAGTGAGGATACAAGAATAGCCCTTTTCATCGGACCGCTCTGGCTGGGGATTTTAACAGCTGTATACTTCGCCAAAGGGTTCCATAAAAAGGACCGGAAAGACAGAACCGAAAAAGTGAGTTAACTTAAAAAATGCCTATTCCCAAAAGGGAGCAGGCATTTTTTAGGTGTTTTTACGAAAACAGCAAAATATTATAAAACATAAAAATAAACGCTGACGAAATGAGCAAGGCTTCCGAGCATGATAAAGATATGGAAGATCTCATGGAAGCCGAGATGCTTCGTACGCAGTATTTCTGGTTTTAACCCGTAAATCACTCCGCCAATCGTATACATAATCCCGCCTGTCACAAGCCAGAAGATGCCTAACGGACTTAATACGCTTGAGAGCGGTGTGACAACAAAAATGATCATCCAGCCCATAACGATGTAAATGGAGGTCGACAGCCATCTCGGGCTTTTGAACCAAATCAATTTGAAAAGAATTCCGCTGACAGCTGCGGTGGAAATAATCGCGAACAGCGTCCAGCCAGTAAGACCATTAAGGCTGATCAGGCAAAAGGGTGTATAGGTACCGGCAATCAAAACAAAAATCATGGAATGGTCAATTTTCCTTAAAAACGCAATGACCCGGTCCTTGCTGATGACCATGTGATAGGTTGCGGATGCGGAATACAAAAGAATCATACTGATGCCAAAAATCGCAACTGCCGTGATCGCCAGTGCAGAGCCTGTAGTAAGCGAAGCTTTTATCACCAGCGCCAGCAGGCCGGCAAAAGAAAGCAAGGCGCCAGCCAGGTGAGTCAGGCCGTTAATTGGTTCACGAATATAAGTATTCATTATAAAATCGCCTCCAGGTTTTTATGTAGTTTTAATAACTACTTATAATAATATATATGTATCGACATGTAGTCAATGTTTACGATTGTATTTTTTTGCTTTATACTAAAAATAAAACACTGAGGGATTAATATTGAGTAAACTTGCAGATCTGCTTGCAGACCTTGGCCTTGAAAATAATGTACAGCTCGAAGACATTCCGGGTATCGACTTATACATGGACCAGGTCATCCAGTTATTTGAAAAGAGCTTTGGCAGCTCGACTCGCAATGAAGAAGATAAGGTCCTTACGAAGACGATGATTAACAATTACGCCAAAGGGAAGCTGTTCTTTCCTATTAAAAATAAAAAATATTCGAAGGAGCATCTCATCCTGATCAGCCTGATTTATCAGCTGAAAGGCGGATTATCAATCCAGGATATAAAACTTACACTCGAAGGAATCAGCTCAAAAGTCGAAGCAGGGGATTTTCAACTGGATGAATTTTACAAAAGTTATTTGAATCTGCATCAGAAGAACATTGGAATCTTCAATCAGGATGTCCTCAAAACAGAGCAGCATGTAAAGGAAGAAGTCCACAGATTGGACGAAGAAAAACCAGATGAGCTTGAAACCGTACTCTTGATTGCTTCACTCATCAATTTGAGCAATTTTTACAGAAGGACAGCCGAGAAGCTTGTTGACCAGATTGCTGAAAAAACGAAAGAAAAAGGATGAAGAACGTGTATTTGACAATAGAAGAAGCGGCAGAATTCCTGTCCATGCCTGAATCGCAGATTGAAAGCCTTATTTTCCAAAAAAAGATCCGTGCTATCCATGATGGTGAGCAATACTTGATATATAAGGATCAATTCAATACACATCTGAAGCAGGTAGAAAAATACAAAAAGCTTGTCGAGGAGATTCTCAGTGAACCAGTGCCAGAAGATATCGACATTAAAGATGAGGATTGAGGAGCAGGGTAAAAAAAGAATGATTGTTCTTTCAGCTGCCTTATCGACATTCATTTTTTCTAGTTAAGGAGAGCTGTCCATAAGGAAGCCGTTAACGGACAGCTTCCCCGAGATTATCCATAAAGCTGTCCATAAGGAAGCCGCAAACGGACAGCTTCATCGAGTTTGCCCAAAAAGCTGTCCATAAGAGAGCCCTAAACGGACAGCTTCGCCGAAAAAATCGAAAAAGCTGTCCATAAGGAAGCGACAAACGGACAGCTTCGCCGAAAAAATCTAGAAAGCTGTCCATAAGGGAGTCGCAAACGGACAGCTTCATCGAAAAAGTCCAGAAAGCTGTCCATAAGGAAGCCGTAAACGGACAGCTTCATCGAGTGAATCCAGAAAGCTGTCCATAAGGGAGCCGCAAACGGACAGCTTCATCGAGTTTATCCAAAAAGCTGTCCATAAGGAAGCCCCAAACGGACAGCTTCATCGAGTTTATCCATAAAGCTGTCCATAAGGAAGTCTCAAACGGACAGCTTCCCCGAGTTTATCCATAAAGCTGTCCATAAGGGAGCGGCAAACGGACAGCTTCATCGAATTAATCCAATGAAAAAAGCGAAAGGAAATGTCCTTTCGCTTTTTTTAGCTTGACTTGGTTATTTCATTCTTCCCATTGTGCTTAATCGGCAACTGTACAATCACCTCAGTACCCATATCTGGCTCGCTGAGGAATTTTATCGTGCCATTATGGGATTGGACAATCTTGAAGCTTACCGTCATTCCAAGTCCGGTGCCTTTTTCTTTAGATGAATAGAAGGGCTCGCCGATTCGCTCGAGGAATTCCTTCGAGATGCCGCACCCCTGGTCCTTGACACGGACGGTTACGTGATTGTCCGTGGCATCCAGGGATATGGCCACTAGGTCTCCGGCTGAGGATGCTTCAATCGCATTTTTCAGGATATTGATGAACAGCTGTTTAAGCTGATTTGGTTCACACTCGATGATGGCCTGCTGCTCTTGTACTGCGAACTCAATTTGTACATTGTGCAGGCTGGCCTCTGATTTTAACAAGGAGATGACATCATTCAAGATCATCTGCAAATCAGCTTGGGTGAATTTGATTTGCTGAGGCTTGGCCAGCAGCAGCAGCTCACTGACAATATGGTTGATCCTGTCCAGCTCATCCAGCATGATCTGGTAATAAAGCTGATGTTTTTCGTCCTCCATTTTCAGCAGCTGGACCAATCCTTTGAGAGAGGTCAGCGGATTGCGGATTTCATGGGCAACACTTGCTGACAACTCGCCGACAACAGTCAGCTTGTCCGTCCGGCGCAGGCGTTCCTCAGTCTGGCGCAGCTCGGTAACATCCCTTGAAGTACAAATGATTCCAGCAATTTTGTCATTCACGATGATGGGCAGGGAGGAACTTTGAAACGTGAGTGAATGTCCTTTTTTATGCGGGAAGTTGAGCTCGAACATCTGCGGGCTCTGGTCTTCTACAACTTGTGAAAGCTTATCCAAAACAATCTGTTTGTCGGACTCTGGCAGCAATTCAGCAAAATTCTTTCCGATAAAATTACAACGATTATAGCCCGTGATTTTTTCAAATTGGGGATTCAGGTTGGTAATGGTCCCGTTTAAATTAAGCATTGAAACAATGTCAGGGCTGTATTCGAATAATGAACGGTATTGCTGTCGGCTTTCTTCAAGCAGGGTCTCTACATTTTTTCGTTCTGTGATATCGCGTCCGATAATGACAAGCCCCTGTCTGCTGCCATCCTCATTGTGGAGCGGAACCTTTATTGTATCAAAGGTTTTTGTTGTTCCATCAGGCTGAGGGAGAACCTCTTCGACACGAATGATTCCGCCTGCTTTCCAGGCCTCTTCATCCGAAATTTCGCAATATCTTAAGGCATCAGCGAAGAAATCGCTGTACTCAGCCAGCTCTGAGTCCTTTTTGCCTTTATAATCGACATTTTCCAAATCGAAGAGCTTAAGGCCAAATTCGTTTGCTTCGATCCATCTGCCTTCTCCATCCTTGAAGTTCACGAAATCCACCATTGAGTTAATCAATGTGGACAGGCGTTTTTCCTCCTCGCGTGAAGCATTCAGTTCTTCCATTTTTGAGATGAAGAAGTAGAAAAAACCGGCAGCAAGCACAACATAGAGAAGCTCTTTTATATGTTCGATCACGTCGATAAATTGCTGGTGGGCATAGAGGCCAAGGAGATAGTCTGTCCCAAAAATCCAGATGATGCTGAGCAGGAAAAAGACAATGACGTACTTTTGTTTTTTCATATATGAACTCCTAATAAGCATTCAATGCTCATGTAAAGTGAAATGAAAGATTACTTGTTTATATTAGCATAATTTAATCTTTTTAATAGATGCTTTCGTTCTTATTTTATGTTTCCTTTTTTCTGGAAAAAGTATACAGACAAGCAGGACCTGCAAATGAAAGGTCCTGCTTTTTGTTTCTTTGAAATTAAAAATCTCCATCCGTTGCTGAGAATGGGATGTTCAGACGGTTCTCCACCGTGCGAAGGCGCTGGTTCAGTCTGTTCAAGCGGCGGGTATGCCTTTCGTCATTTTGATTTAGGCGGCGGATCTCCTCATTGATGCGGCCAATCTCTTTATTCAGCCGATTGATCTCTCGATTCTGCCGGGCATTTTCGTTGTTTTGCCGATCCAATTCTGTCTTCTGGAGCTGCATCTGTCTTTCAAGCTGATTAACTCGTCTTTCTAATGCCGGCTGTCGATCTAAACCAGCCGGGTCATGCTGCTGGGCATGATACTGAAAGTCATAGTGGGTATAAGGGTCATATTGGTAAGGGCTGTAAAAATACTGATATGGATTCATAGGGACACTCTCCTTTATAAAAATCCGCCAGGTACCGGGCGGATAATTCCCTATAAAGTATGTAGGTATGAGCGGAGAGTGTGGGCTATCGCCTATAGACAAATCATTTCGAACAGAATCCACATTGAAGGATAAAAATGGAAGATAGAAGAATATATATAGCAGGTGGTGAATTGAAGTGGCAATGTCAAATTATTATCAGAATTTGAGGAACAAGCTTGGTGCTGAATTGATTTTCATGCCGAGTATTGCAGGAATCGTAAGGAATGATGAGGGTGATATTCTATTCCAGAACAAAGGGAATGGGGAAAAGTGGAGCCTGCCTGCAGGTGCAATTGAGTTGGGGGAGTCACCAGCTGAAGCAGTTGTACGCGAAGTATGGGAAGAAACCGGCCTGCACGTTGTCCCGGAAAAATTACTGGGTGTTTTTGGCGGCAGGGAGTTCCGCTATGAATATCCAAATGGGCATAAGGTCGAATATAACGTCTTTGTTTTCAGCTGCAGAGCAGTGGGAGGGGACCACAATCCAATCGATACAGAAACGGCTGAACTAAAATATTTCAGTGTTGAAAACATGCCTGAACTTGCGCTTCCATATCCAAAAAGTATTTTTATAGAAACAGATGATGAGAAAACGCTATATCAGTGGGACCCTAACTGGGTAACCAGAATCGGTGTTAGCAATGATCTGTAAGGTCAAGAAGGGCAGCATTTATTATGAAGTAATCGGTGAAGGCTTTCCGCTTTTGATCCTCCATGCGATGGGAACCGACCATCAATCAATGAAAGCATGGCTGGAACCGATTTTTGTAAATACGATCAGTTTCCAAAGGGTGTATATCGATATCCCGGCTCATGGAAGAAGTTTCATAGATAAGACGGTTGACTCCACGGATGATTTTCTTGAGAATCTGCTAGAGTTTATTGAATTCACCCTTGGAGGCAAAAGTTTCTCGCTCATTGGTTCTTCCTTCGGAGGCTACTTGGCTCAGGGGATTCTTGATAAAAGAAGAAACCAGGTAAAAGGCATTTGTTTGCTTGTCCCCGCTTTGCACAAGAAAGAGCGAACGCTGCCAAAACGAGTGATTTTTGAAAAAGATGAAGATCTCCTGGAAGGTTTGGATCCTGATATCCGGGCAGCATTTGAAACTCTTTTACTCTACCAAAATAAACAGAACCTCACATTGTTCATGGAAGAAATCCAGCCAGGGCGGCTGCTGGCAAACAGGGAATTCTTAAGTTCGGATTGGAAGCCGAAAAGATATTTCCTTTCACAGGAGCCGTTTAAGGATGTAAAAGAAATGCCCCATCCAGCACTTTTCCTGCTTGGAAAAAACGATTATATTTGCGGGCATGAGGATCACCGCTTACTTGCTGACAAGTTTCCGAACTCCAAGTTTGCCGTGCTGGAGCAAGCAGGTCATATGCTTCAAATTGAAAAGCGAGAGGAAGTCCAGTCCCAGGTTAAGGAGTGGCTGGTAAGTACACATTGAGCAAAGAGGATATTTTCGGAACGTTTCTCGCCAACGGATGAACTTTACCTTGTTACTGCAGAGAGTAAAGTAGAGGGGGATTCCAATGAGAAAACTTTGGTTTTCGGTTTGTTCGGTCATAATTCTTGCTGGATGTCAGGCGAAAATGGAAGAAAAGGCAGAACCATTTCTATTTGACTACAAAGAAAACACCATAGCACCTGAAAATAAAGAGAAAGTCGATGGATGGTTAACGAATGCAAAATTCAATGAAGAAACAAAGATTCATAGCCTGGAAATGGATGATGGATTCATCTATCTTTATGCATAAGGCTACAGTGATGTTATGGTCACCTATCAAAGGGATGTACAAAAAAAGAAACAGGACCGTATTTTAAGGACAAATTTTAAAAAAGGAAATGAAACCGACGAAGTATTCATCGAGGTTCAATACAATCCGCAATTATGCTGTGACACTATTGTAATTGACGACAGTTTTACGGGAGAATAATATTAAAAACGCACAGGATTAAAATCCTGTGCGTTTTTTGTGTATAGGCAGGTATGCCATTATCCTTTTCTAAGCTCTTCAAGGACAATCTGTGCTTCATATCCAGCGGTGAAATCAATAACCACTGCTTCCTCACGTTTAATAGCTTTTACAAGGTTGTCAATCAAGGAATCTGCCAGTGGGCTGTCGGCTTCAAGAGGACTTATTGCCTCGCCAAGCTTCCCGCCCTTGAGCTCACCCCAGTTCAACAATGCCAAAGTTCCTTCCGTGCCATATGCAGTGAAAGCAATTTCCTCTTTCCCTACAATCTGGCTCAGACCATCAATCATCACAGGAGTGCCGTCTGAAAGCTCCAAATTTGCCAAAATACCATTCTCACAGGCAAGTGGATCTTCAGGGAATTGAATTTGTACGTTCTTTACCGTAACCGGACCGAAAATTTTCTGGATTTGCTGGATATAGTGAATGCCAACCTCCAGCACATATCCTCCCTGCTCCCGGCTTGCTACCCAGGCATTTTGCTGCCAAGGGCGCGGCCACTCCGGAAAATGCATTTTCAGCTGCAGCCTCCTGAGCTTGCCAATATAGTTTTCTTTGATCATTTTTTCAAAAGACTTCGCCGCCGGACTGTAATTGAGCGGGAAATTCATGGCATGCACAACGCCGGCAGCCTCGGCCTGATTTCTAAGGCTTTCTGCTTCCTTAAGCGAATTTGCCAGCGGTTTTTCGCACAAGATATGTATTCCTTTTTCCAAAACATCAGAGGTAACAGCGTGATGAAACTTTGGAGGAACTGCCACATAAACCAGGTCCAGCTCCACTTTTTCGAGCATTTCTTTATGATCGAAAAAAGCGGGAATTCCTCCAAGCTGATCAGCAACTTCCTTCGTTCTCTCCTCAGCCGTATCGCAAACAGCAGCAATCACCGTTTCGGAATGATTCTCAAAACCCTTAATCAGGCGCTGGCCAATCGCGCCCAGTCCTATTACTCCAACTTTTATCATAGGGGAACCTCCAGATGTTTTTTGAATTTAATTATACTAATCTTTTGAAAATAGTTCAGTAGGAAAACGAAATAACCAATTTAGAACACAATAGATTGTAGAAATAGAGATTAATTTGACGAATATATTAATAATTTAAAATATTGAAAATATTTTATAGAACTGATAGAATAGCGTTGCATTAATACTATTTTAGGGAGAGTGGTTAAAACTTGAAAAATAAACTAGGTTTGAAAGTCCTATCGAGTTTAACTATGACAGCAATGCTTGCCAGCACGCTGGCATTCGCTTCAAATGGTCCTGCAGCAGTAAAGGCTATCGAAGCACCTGGTCAATCCAGCCATCTTGGAGGAGCACCAATTGATCTGGGTATAGCTAACGATGAAAGATTAATAGAAATGTTAAAGAAAAGCGGGAAAATCGCTAAAGATGCAACGCCTCAACAGGCAGAAGCAGCCTTGCAAAAATATCTGCAAAACAAGGCCGCCGGGACCCAAAAGGATGCCGGTGAGCTGCATAAACATGAGAAAGAATTAAAAAGCACAATGAATGAAAAGTTAACTTCAGCTGGTTTAGTTAACGGTAAAGGCAATAAGGCAGGTCAAACGAAGAATAGCGTGGTCGCTCCTGTCCAAGAGGAAGCATGGAACGGCGGCAAGAGAGTGGACAACGTTCTTGTTCTCCTGATTGAATATCCTGACTACCCTGCAACGAAGATTACTTCTAATGAAACAGATATGTTTTATGATGAGTATGTTAAAGAACATTATACAGATATGATTTTTGGAGACAATGGATATGCAGGGCCTAATGGGGAAAAACTCGTATCCGTCAAACAATATTATGAGCAGCAATCGGGTGGAAGCTATTCCATCAATGGACAGGTAGCAGGATGGTATAAAGCATCTCAGCCAGCTGCCTATTACGGAGGAAATAACTCCAGCGGTAGTGACAGCAACGCTCGCGGTCTTGTAAAAGAAGCTTTATATGCTGCTGCAGCTGATAGATCGGTAGATTTGAATAAATATGATCAGGAAGATCGGTATGACCTGGATGGTGACGGAAACTACCGTGAACCAGATGGCCTGATCGACCATCTGATGGTTGTTCATTCATCTGTTGGCGAAGAAGCTGGTGGCGGAGCATTAGGTGAAGACGCTATCTGGTCCCATCGCTGGAACCTGGGAGGAGTGACAACCCTTCCGCGTACAAAAACGAAAGTCCCTTACTGGGGCGGCAAACTGGCTGCTTATGACTATACAATCGAGCCTGCAGATGGAGCAGCTGGGGTATTCGCTCATGAATACGGCCATGACTTAGGCCTTCCTGATGAATACGACACCGTTTACAGTGGTGCAGGTGAAGCTGTAGCCTACTGGTCCATCATGGCGAGCGGAAGCTGGGCAGGAAAGGTTCCTGGTACAGAACCAACAGGGTTCAGTCCATATGCAAGGGAGTTCCTGCATGCAACGATGAAAGACAGCAACTGGCTAACTGGATCGACCATCCATGCTAATGAGGTCACTAGCAAAGGAACTGAAATCCTTTTAGACCAGGCTAATTCAAAGGGTACACAAAATGATGCTGTGAGGGTAGACCTGCCAGACAAAGTGATAAACATTAATACACCAAAAACCGGAACTTTCGAATATTATGGCGGCAAGGGTGATGAAATAGACCATAAGATGGCCACAACTGTCGATTTAACTGGCGTGGCAAGCGCAAATCTTGAATTTGATGCCTGGTATGACATCGAGGAGAATTGGGATTATGCAATGGTTCAGGTATCTACAGACGGCGGTGCTACCTGGAAGTCATTGGCTACTGAAAATACTGATTCAAATCTTGTAGCAGATGGATATCCTGATATTTTCCCTAACCTTCCAGGATATACAGGAAGCAGCAATGGCTGGATTCATGAATCGGTATCCCTGGATCAATATGCGGGACAAAAAATTCAGCTCCAATTCCGTTATATGACAGACTGGGGCACATCATTGAATGGATTCTTTGTTGACAATGTGAAGGTAACTGCAGCTGGAAAAGAAATTTTCGCGGATGGAGCCGAAGCAGCTTCACTATTTACATTGAACGGTTTTGAACAGCACAAAGGGAAAGAAACTTCTGCTCATTATTATTTATTGGAGTGGAGATCCCATAACGGCGTTGACCAGGGATTGAAAAATATCAAACGTGGAGCAAGCTTGATGACATATGATGATGGTCTTGTTGTATGGTATGTCGACAATGGCTTCGAGAATAACTGGACAGGTGTACACCCAGGAGAGGGATTCCTTGGAGTGGTAGATGCTGACCAAACGACAAACAGATGGAGCGATGGAGCATTGGCATCAACACGCTACCAAGTCCATGATGCTGCATTTAATCAGGACCCATCTGAAAATATGTACTTGGATTACTCTGCTTTACTTGGCATCACCATGAAGGATAATATAACTTCAGGAAATCCTATCTTTGATGACAGTATGGATTATAGTAATAAAGGCTTGGTGGATGCAGGACGCAATGTGCCTAAATATGGCCTGAAATTCCGTGTAGTAGGGAAGAGCACTGACGGTACGGTCGGTAAAGTATTAATCTATAAGTAAAAAAGATCTGGGCGCTGCCGCGTTTTTCGGCAGCGTTTTTCATTTCCAGCCTTAAAAGATGTTCAACTCCACCTAACTGTATTAATATTTTAGTAGAACATCTTTCGGAGGAACTCATATGACAGAGGCCACAATCCACTGGGGCGGAGCAATTCTAGGTTTAATCATCGCCATTATCCTTATTTTTAAAAGAGTGAATCCCGTATACGCTCTGTTTACCGGTGCGATTGCGGGCGGGCTGGCTGGCGGGGCATCACTTGATGAAACAGTCAGTATTGTAATCGAAGGGACGAACAGTGTGATGCCGGCGGTAGTCCGCATTTTGGCGGCTGGTGTGCTGGCCGGTATCTTAATAGAATCCGGTGCTGCAGAAAAAATGGCGGAAACGATTGTTGCGAAGCTGGGTGATCGGAAAGCGATTCTGGCAATTGCGCTGGCATCGATGATCATTACAGGTGTAGGCGTGTTTGTTACGGTCACAGTCATCATAATCGCCCCGATTGCCCTTTCGGTAGGCAGGAAGACGGGTCTCTCGAAGCCATCTATTCTTATTGCGATCATTGGAGGAGCAAAGGCAGGGAACATCATCTCCCCGAACCCGAACACCATTGCAGTTGCAAAGGGGTTCGACGTTGACCTCTCCCAAGTCATGCTTCATGGATTTTTACCCGCAGCAGGTGGAATCATTGCAACAGTAATCATTGCCAGCTTGCTTAGAAATAAAGGTTCCAAGATAAGTGAAGCAGATCAGATGGATACGATAAATCCTGAGGACAAGCCCAGCTTTGGAAAAGCGATTGTCGCTCCTGCGGTTGCCATCGGATTGCTCGCAATGAGTCCGCTTGGCGGCATGCTGAATATTGATGTGCTCGCTTCTGTGAAAATTGACTCCATGATCATCCTGCCATTTGCGGGTATTGTCGGCCTGATTGCCATGGGGAAGTTTGATAGGGTTATAGAATACACAACATCCGGATTTAATAAGATGACCGGTGTAGCAATGATTTTGATTGGAGCAGGGTCGATCGCAGGGATTATATCAAAATCGAATTTAAGCAGTGTCGTCGTAGACGGCATCAGTGCTGCTGGCATTTCAGGAACTCTGCTGGCCCCGATTGCCGGCATTTTGATGGGCGGCGCGACAGCTGCAACCTCTACAGGCACAATCGTTGCCGTTGGAACTTTTGGCGAGGCAATCATTCATATGGGCATCGCTCCTTTAAGTGCTGCGATCATGGTTCACGCAGGGGCAACCGTGCTTGACCATCTGCCGCATGGAAACTTCTTTCATGTATCTGCTGATGCGGTAAAAATGAACATAAGGGAACGCATGACATTGCTCCCTTATGAGACAGCAGTGGGATTCATCATGACTATCATCGCTACGATCATCTATGGATTTATATTATAAAAAATGCCTTTCCGCTCTGGAAAGGCATTTTTAAAATATTAGTCAATATCAGGCTGAAATCCGATTAATTTCGCTTTTTTATCCGCTTTAGGGTCTGAATCAGGAAAGGTGATAATAGAAGCGATATATTCCCAGCGAAGGAAAAGATGTGTCGTGCAGGTTTCCTCCACTTGTTCGGGTTCAGGAATCGTAGTTCCATCTTCCTTTTGTACAGGAGTGCGCTTATAGCAAGGGTTCTCCACCCAAATCCCCATGCTTTCAGCGTGTATCATTTTCACGAGATACCACTCATCCGGCTGATAGATGCCTGTAACATCACCTATCATATTTTCCGGAAAATTCTTAAGCTTGATCTGGACCTTCTGATTTACATATGAATCTAGAAACATAGCCATTCTCCTTTCACAAAAAAACTCATCCTATAACTACTTCCTTTCTGGACAAATTTTAAACATGAAAAAAAGGCCAATAAGGCCTTTACAAAAATAACACTCGCAATTCTTCATCGTAATAAGTATCTCCAATGCGCAACGCTCTTTTTTCAAGACCATATACTTCAAACCCAAGAGAGGAGTATAGCTTCTTGGCGGATTCATTGCTGTTCACGACCTGCAGGTGGATTTGTTCAATCGTTCCCAGCTTACGTGCTTGCGCAATCGCGGCTTCAACAAGCATTTTTCCGACACCTTTTCCACGCATGCTTTCAGCAACATACATCGCAAAAATGCTGGCGCGATGCTTCATTTTAACCTTGCCCTCTGGGAATAGAGTGACTACGCCAACCAGTGATCCCTTTTCGAAAGCTCCAAACGTGAATACCGATGGCAGGCTTGTCCGGTATTTTTCAACCGGGGCTTCCTTCTCCTCTTCATAGCTTGAGCCGAATGCCTCAGGATGCAATTTCAAGCTCTCGAGCCGGATCTTACGATAGATTTCAGCATCCTCAGCACCTAAACGTCTGATTTCCATACCCATTCACCCCTGTAAAATAAGCTGAGTACATAGTTTCAATATAGAGGAGCAGATTTCCTTTTAAATCCGCTAAATAAAGAGCATTAATAGTCGGGAAATTTTGCAAAACGACTTATAATGCCAGTTGGATCTGATTTAATTCCAGTTGGATCAAATTTAATTCCAGTTGAGTGAAGGATAATTCCAGTTGGACCATACTTAATAACAGTTGACGCAATTATTTTACTAGTAGACCCAAATTACCTGTTCAGAGCCCAATATAAAAGCTATATCAAAAATGTCACACCACAAAAAAATCCCCAGGCACAATGCCCAGGGATTTCATTTATCAACATCTTATAGCTTGAATGAACTCTTCAGCGAAACGATGAGGTTGAATACTTTCTTGTCTTCTGTTGTGTGTTTTGGATCGACGTTGAAGTAGCCGTGGCGGAAGAACTGGAATTTGTCCTGCGGCTTGGCGTCCTTCATGTTTGGCTCGATGAAGCCGTTCAACACCTCAAGTGATTTTTCATTCACATTATCAAGGAAGGATTTGTTTTCCGCTTCATCAGCCACTGCTTCCTCGTTCTCATCGAGAATAAGCGGTTCGTAAAGGCGGAATTCTGCAGGAATGGCATGAGTTGCATCCACCCAGTGCAGTGTTCCTTTTACCTTGCGGCCCGTGAAGCCTGAGCCGCTTTTCGTTTCTGGGTCATACGTGCAGCGAAGCTCGACCACTTCACCGTTTTCGTCCTTAATCACTTCTTCACACTTAATAAAATAAGCGTGCTTCAGGCGGACTTCATTGCCAGGGAAGAGGCGGAAATATTTAGCCGGAGGATTTTCCATGAAATCGTCCTGCTCTACGTAGATTTCACGTGAGAATGGAATCTTGCGCATGCCCATTTCCGGATTCTCAGGATTGATTTCAGCATCAAGCCATTCTACTTCTCCTTCAGGGTAGTTTGTGATAACTACCTTCAAAGGACGAAGGACGCCCATTGTACGCGGTGCCTTCAGCTTAAGGTCTTCGCGCACAAAGTGTTCGAGCATTTGGACGTCAGCTGTTGCGAATCCTTTGGATACACCGGTTGCCTTTACAAATTCCCGGATTGCTTCAGGTGTATAACCTCTTCTTCTGAAACCCGAAATAGTCGGCAGGCGAGGATCATCCCAGCCGTCCACATATTTTTCTTCCACAAGCTGCTTTAATTTACGCTTGCTCATGACGGTATTTGTCAGGTTCAGGCGGCCGAATTCGATTTGCTGTGGAGTGGCTTCCATCTCACATTCGCGGACAACCCAGTCGTAAAGCGGGCGCTGATCCTCGAACTCAGTCGTACACAAGCTGTGGGTAACACCTTCAATCGCATCCTCAATTGGATGGGCGAATGCATACATCGGGTAGATGCACCATTTGTCTCCAGTGTTGTGGTGTGTCGCATGCGCGATGCGGTAAATGACAGGGTCACGCAGGTTGATATTAGGTGAGGACATATCAATCTTGGCGCGCAATACTTTTTCACCATTAGCGAATTCACCGTTCTTCATGCGCTCGAACAGGTCGAGGTTTTCTTCGATCGAACGGTTGCGATATGGGCTGTCTTTTCCAGGTTCTGAAAGGGTTCCACGGTATGCGCGGATTTCATCTGCAGATAAGTCATCCACATATGCCAGGCCTTTTTTAATCAGCAGGACTGCGCGCTCATACATTTCGTCGAAATAATTTGAAGCAAAGAACAAGCCGTCCCATTCAAAGCCGAGCCATGCGACATCTTCCTTGATCGCGTCAACATATTCCTGGTCTTCCTTCAGCGGGTTTGTATCGTCAAAGCGAAGATTTGTTTTTCCGCCAAATTCATCGGCCAGGCCGAAGTTGATGATGATGGATTTGGCATGGCCGATATGTAGGTATCCGTTAGGCTCTGGAGGGAATCGGGTCACGACTTTATCACGTTTGCCGCTCTCCAAATCTTCTTTAATGATTGTTTTTATAAAATTAGAGTTCTCTTCCAATTCGTATCAGCCTTTCCTTTGGTCAGTTTCATTATGTCTATTTTAATGATTACTATAATATATTTCCACTGAACTCTATAGTAATAAGAAAAAAGCGGAAATACAAGCCTTCGTTAAGTTAAAAAGGCGCCATTTTAAAGGCACCTTTGATCAGCATTACCCTATCAGATTCCTGATTACTTCATTCGTCAGATTAGGGACCACTTCCAGGGAGTATTCCATTTCCGTTCGCTCATAGCGTTTATGCGCATCAAGTCCATATGGCCCGATATTAATGACAGGGACATTCAGCTGGCGGATGTCCTGGTATTCCACATAGAATTTGGTTCCCCAGCTTGGATTATTCCTTGAAGCAGCATCAAGCGCTTCGTCATCATCACTCAACGCAACAAAGCTCATATCTGAAATATAAGGGAAAAAACTGCGTACGACAATTGGCTCTTTGTATTCCGTCTGAACCATCGTGACTGCCTGCTCCAAAGCTTCAATCAATTTGCGTTCGTCCTCCGTTTCACCCGTTACTTCGATCCGCGGTGAATACAGGGAAGAGTAGAACAAGATCATCGCCGGGCTCTGGTCAGGCATCCACTTCCAGGCTTCCTCAACGACTCGCGCCGCGTACATCCTCACATCAAGGCTCACATCCAGCAGCAAAGTTTCCTTGAAGGCTGTCATATAATCCGTATATTTCGGCCCATGAAATGCTGTCAGTTCTTTTTCCATTTCCTCATAAGTCATCACCCGCGGTTTCCATCCCAGTTCCTTGCAAGGTTCACCGCTGATTTTGCAGTAGCGCTCATAGCGTTCATAATACAAATTCAATGCGTTCTCAAAGGCAATATGCGCTTGCTCCTTCAATTTCTCCAGTACATCTTTTGGCGTCCAGGAATGGATGAAGAAGTTGTAGTAAACATACGCCGACAGAGCTGTCTGCACCGTATAGTTGGGCTTAAGGTCCATCTGCTTCAATGAAACAGGAGGCATGGTGATCTCTCCGAACGCTTCGTTGCAAAGTTCCGGGTTATAGTCAATCTGCCTGGTCAATTCCGCCGCGAGCAGATTAGGGTCCAATCCTTCAAAGGCAGAGCCAACATGGGTTTCCGCCCCAGTGATGAAAAAAGAAGGGAGGAGCTTTCCGACTGTTCCTTTATAAATATACCGATTATTGTCTCCTTGATGACGAGGCGAGACAAAATCACTATTGATTGCAGCGACATATTCGAAACCGTGTTCTTCCTTCCACTCATTCAAATTTTTCAATGCAGAAAGAACTCCATTCGAGCTGTCCTCTTCATCGCACTCTGATAAAAATACGAGATTGCCCTCAAGTTCCTCAGGATGCTCAGAATAATACTTCAGCAAATAAAGGTGTGACGCAAGACCGCTCTTCATATCGAGCACGCCGCGGCCAAACATCCACTCGCCAGATTCTGCCTGCTTCTGGACCAATGAAGGAAGTTTTTCCTTTTTCAGCTCGACAAGCAGCTCATCCGGATCAAATGCCTTGTCGGCAAGCTGGGTAAAATCGTCGACTCCTACTGTGTCCATATGGCCCATCAAGATCACGGTTTTATTGCTGTTCCCTTTTGTTCCTTTTACAAAAGCAAGGACATTATACCGCTCCAGCGTATCATTATAGGTTTGCGGCTTGATCACATGTGTTGGATTTTCAATGAAATAAGGAAAGGAGGAAATCATCGTATAAAGTGCCTGGGCAATTTCCTTTTCTCCATTCGTGTTAACAATGCTCCCGATGTTCACCAGCTGTTTCGTATAAAATAAAACCTCATCCCGGCAATTCAGCATCTAAAGCATCTCCCTTCAGACTATTCTGGTTTTAATTACAAGCTATCGCAAATCCTCTCGAAATACAACAAGAAAAAGAGACAGCCGCGACTGTCTCCTCGGACCATAAAAATCCTGATTTCCCCGGAATTTCTTATTGTTCTTGAAAAAATAAGCTAAGCCACAATATCTAAATAAATGGAACAATGTGGGTTTGGTCATTTGGGGTTAGTACATATTACTCGTTTTTGTTAACCTTGCAATTTATCAATTTATCAATTAATTACCAGAAAGTATAATAGATTAATGCAAGCGTTTTCATTTTAAAATATTAAATTGGAGAAAGGCGTGGAAATGGATGAAAAGAGTAAAGATTGCAATGGTTTTAAGTCTGGCTGTCATGCTTTTGCTTTCGTCGATTGGGCCTGTGGACAAGGCTGGGGCAGCAACGGCAACGAACGGAACGATGATGCAGTATTTTGAGTGGTATCTTCCTAATGATGGCGCACATTGGAGTCGGTTGCAAAATGATGCTGCCAATCTTTCAAGTAGAGGCATTACAGCAGTTTGGATTCCGCCAGCTTATAAAGGAACCTCACAGAACGATGTTGGATATGGTGCCTATGACCTGTACGATCTTGGCGAATTCAACCAAAAAGGGACTACAAGAACAAAATATGGTACTAAGGCACAACTGAAGTCTGCCATTTCAACGCTGCATAATCAGAACATTGATGTATATGGCGATGTAGTCATGAACCATAAAGGCGGTGCAGATTATACAGAGGCTGTAACAGCCGTAGAAGTCGACAATAACAACCGCAATAATGAAGTTTCCGGTGACTATCAGATTGATGCGTGGACAGGCTTTGATTTTCCGGGAAGGGGGAATACCTACTCAAGCTTTAAATGGCATTGGTACCATTTTGATGGAACTGACTGGGACGAAAGAAGAGATTTAAGCCGGGTTTACAAGTTCAGGGGAACCGGCAAGGCGTGGGACTGGGAAGTATCAGGTGAACGCGGAAATTATGATTATCTTATGTATGCTGATTTGGACTTCGGCCATCCGGATGTAGCAAATGAAATGAAAAATTGGGGAACCTGGTATGCAAAGGAATTGAATCTTGATGGCTTCCGCTTGGATGCTATTAAACATATCAAGCATGACTTTCTTCGTGATTGGGTCAATCATGTAAGGGCACAAACAGGAAAAGAAATGTTTACCGTGGCCGAATACTGGCAGAATGATATCAACGCGCTAAATAACTACCTTGCAAAAACGAATTATAATCAGTCTGTGTTCGATGCACCTTTGCATTACAACTTCCACTATGCTTCCACCGGCAATGGCAATTATGATATGAGGAATATCCTGAATGGAACAGTGGTAGCAAATCATCCGACGCTGGCAGTAACTCTAGTTGAAAACCATGATTCACAACCGGGGCAGGCACTTGAGTCAGTCGTCAGCACCTGGTTCAAGCCGCTTGCATATGCCTTTATTTTAACGAGAGAGCAAGGATACCCATCAGTATTCTACGGCGACTATTATGGCACAAAGGGGAACAGCAGCTACGAGATTCCTTCTTTAAAAACCAAAATTGACCCTATCTTAACGGCTCGTAAAAATTATGCCTATGGAATCCAGCATGATTACCTCGATCACTGGGATATAATTGGCTGGACCCGTGAAGGCGATGGTACTCGGCCGAATTCAGGGCTGGCGACGCTTATAACTGATGGGCCTGGAGGTTCAAAGTGGATGAATGTCGGCAAGCAAAACTCTGGGGAAGTTTGGTATGACATTACCGGAAACCGCACCGGGACAGTCACAATCAATAGCGATGGCTGGGGACAGTTTTATGTGAATGGCGGTTCTGTATCGGTATATGTACAAAAATAATCCTGCTAAGCGGCAATCCTATTTATAGGATGCCGTCTTTTTAATTCAACGGATACTGGTTCATAAAATTTCCCTAATTGGAGATATTACTAAGTGTATTTTTTAGGAGGGGATAAAATGGACTTCACCTTTATCTGGCAGGCGTTTGTGCTGATTGTGTCAGGGATCCTGCTATTGAGGATTGCCGGCCGCAAATCCATTTCGCAGATGACACTTGCACAAACGATTGTCATGATTTCAATTGGGACGATCATTGTCCAGCCAATCGTTCAGAAGAGCATGATTAAGGCAATTTCCGGTGCCGCAATTTTCGTGATAGCAATCGTCCTCATCGAATTCCTGGAGCTTAAATTTAATTTCTTTGAGAAGTTCATCACTGGAAAGTCCAAGGTGGTTGTAAAAGACGGACAGCTGAATATTAAGACTTTAAAAAAACTGCGCCTGACGGTTGATCAGCTGGAGATGAGAATGAGGAATCAAGGGCTTGCCAAAATCGAAGACTTGAAAATGGCCACGATTGAACCAAATGGGCTGCTCGGCTTTGAGCTGAAGGACGACGCAAAACCGCTGACTGTCGGTGAGTTCAGGAAAATCCTGAATGATTATCTCCCAGCGATGATTGTAAATACAGCAAGCACAGATGTGCCATCTAGTCCTAATATTTTTGATGAAATAAAGAAGGACGAAAATCAGAATAATCCGGATTATCTGCAGTAATGGATTTCTCCTTTCAATATCTTGAAACCTGTGCTATTATTTAGAATTACGAAATATAAATGTTGAAATCTTCTCACCTGCAGAAGATTTTTTTCTTTTTTGGCTTTGTTAAAGTTGAATTTTGATTTTTAAACCCTGTTTCTCTTCGTTCCAGGCGCGCAGACTCCTGCGGGATGAAGCGGGCAGGTGAGACCCCGGAAGAAATGGTCCGAAAAGAAGGGACCATTTTTCCCCGCAGGAGCAAAGCGGCGAGGAAGCTCACCGCACGCCCCGAGGAAAGCGAAGCGCCTGGAACGGAAATCAACAGCCTTGTTTAACAGAGCTTCTATTTTAAATAAAGATTTTGATTCAAAGGGGGAAATTTACTTGTCAGAAATAAAGAAAGAGCCATTATGGACTTCTTCATTCATAAAATTGATGGTGGGCAATCTATTCATCTTCATGTCCTTCCAGATGCTGATTCCAACACTGCCCCCTTATATAAAATCAATCGGCGCAAGCGGGACGGAAATAGGCCTTGTGACAGCATTATTTTCAATAGGTGCGGTACTGAGCAGGCCGTTCATTGGATTTTTGCTAGAGTATAAAGCGAGAAAGCCGCTTGTATTGATTGGAGCGGTGCTGCTGCTGCTGATTACCTTCTTATATCCGCTGTCTCAGGTGGTTGTCATTTTCCTTGCGTTCCGTCTCCTTCATGGCCTTGCATGGGGCTGGTCTACGACGGTTAACGGGACAGCAGCTGTTGATGTCATCCCGAACTCACGCCTGGGAGAGGGTATGGGTTATTATGGTTTATCGATCACCATTGGTATGATTATCGCCCCAAGTCTCGGGATATTCTTGTTCCAGGTTACGACATTCACTAATCTGATCTACATTTCAGGCGCATTAGGCGTCATCGCTTTGATCCTTATGGCTTCTGTGCGCTACCAGACACCTGAACTCGTAGTGAATACAAAAAAAGAGGACCTGAAGTTTTCGTATATCGGATCCCTCGTTGATAAATCAGGCTGGTTCCAGGCAATGCTTACTTTGCTGATCAACCTAGGCTACGGAACGATTGTTACGTTCATTGTTATCTTTGGGGAAGAACGCGGAATTGACCAGATCTTCCTGTTCTACCTGTGCAACGCGATTATGGCATCATTATCACGTCCGGTTGCAGGGAAATGGTTTGATAAAAAAGGACCAGTGGGACTTGTATTGCTTACAATTTCCATCACGTTCATGGGCATGTGGGTGCTTTCTTTAGCTCATTCCAACATGATGATTGCCCTTTCAGGTGTTCTCTTCGGTGTCGGCTTTGGTTCACTGATCCCGACCCTGCAGTCATGGACATTATCACAGACACCAGCAAACCGCCGCGGCGTGGCCAACGGAATGTTCTTTTCTTCGATTGACCTTGGGATAGGTATAAGTGGATTAGTGTTCGGGATTCTTGCTCAGTTTGTGGAAATCGGATCATTGTTCCAAATCTCGAGTGTGTTTATCGCTGCTGCATTCATTCTGACGCTTCTCGCAAGCCGCAGGACAAAGGAAGTCCGCCAGCCGAAGGAAGCTGTTTCATAATAAAGGAAGAAACAGCCTGTCCATCTTGGATCAGGCTGTTTTTTATTAGGTTGCTTAAAAGCACTGTTATGATTTAAACTGTTAAAATATAACGCACGGATTGGTAAGTGAGGACAGATATGGATAATCAGGATCAAACGTTTGAAGTCATGCGGGCATGCCTGCTTGCAGGGAAAATCATGCTTCAAAGCGGAGCGGAGACTTACAGGGTTGAGGATACGATGTCGCGGATGGCTTCTGCATTCGGAATAAGCGATACCCACAGCTATGTGACGCCAACAGGAATCATTTTTTCAGTTGAAGGGGTTGGGCCCGAACGCACAAAGCTTGTCAGGATTTCCGACAGGACAACCGATTTAAGGAAGGTTGCGATGGTCAACAGTGTATCCAGGAAAATAACCAGCGGTGAGATTGGGCTTAAGGAAGCCTGCAAGCTGCTAGCGGACCTTGAGAATGCAGACCTTAGTTACTCCTTTTACATTCAGTTTGCAGCTGCAGCGATTGCCAGCGGCTGCTTCACAATCATGTTCAAAGGAAGCTGGCTTGATTTCTTGCCAGCGATGGCTGCTGGCGGAATTGGCTATTTCCTTGTCGTTTATTTTCACCGAATTGTCCCAGTAAAGTTCTTCGCCGAGTTCCTGTCTTCGTTTTTCATCGGAATGGCGGCTTTCTTTTTCGTAAAATTCGGTCTTGGACAGGAACTTGATAAAATCATTATTGGTTCGGTCATGCCGCTTGTCCCAGGATTGCTGATCACGAATGCTGTCCGCGACCTGATGGCCGGACATCTCGTTTCAGGACTGTCAAAGGGAGCAGAAGCATTGCTGACTGCATTTGCTATTGGCTCCGGTATCGCCGCCATTTTATCATTCTTATAAGCAGGAGCAATAGCCATGATCTATATCGAACAGCTAATAACAAGCTTCATAGCATCCGCTGCCTTCGGAATTATTTTTAACGCGCCAAAGGAATCATTGTTCAAGTGCGGATTTTCAGGCATGGTTGGCTGGATGGTCTACTTCGCCCTTGATTACAATGGATTTGGAACGGTGTTTGCAACCTTGATGGCTTCTTTTTTAATTGCAGTCGTCAGCCAGGTGTTTGCGAAGGCATACCGGACGCCCGTGATTATTTTCAGCGTGGCAGGAATCATTCCCCTTGTGCCAGGAGGCCTTGCCTATGACGCGATGAGGCACTTCGTTGAGAATGACTATAGTATCGCGATTTCGCTTGCAGCGAAAGCATCAATGATTTCAGGAGCCATCGCAGTTGGACTGGTTTTTTCCGAGGTCATCAACCAGGTGATCCGCCGCTCCAATTTGGGGCCAGCCAAATAATCTTAAGGATGAAGACTCAATTCAGGTTGGGTCTTTTTTGTCGAACGAATTTCAGTAATAGGTCGTTGACATTTATTAGGGAAATGAATAACATATAGATATCCAACGTTGGGTATTTTATATTGGAGGTTTTAGGTTGTCTAAATTAATCATTCTTGGATTATTAAAAAATAAGCAAATGCATGGGTATGAGATTCAAACAATTATCCAGGAGAGCAGGGTGGACCAATGGGCAAATGTTCTATCAGGTTCTATATACTACGCCCTTAATAAAATGGAGGCGGACGGCAGTATTGAAACGGTTAAGGAAGAACGTAATGGAGCAAGAATCCGGAAAATCTATGCTATTACCGGAAAAGGAGAAGAAGAATATGTTCATTTGCTTAAAGAATATTTAAGGAGCCAGCCTCATACGCTGAAATCTGATTTTATGCTTTCATTAGCAATGGTTGATCAGCTGCCGAAGGATGATGCCATTGAAATTCTCTCGGAAAATTTAGCAAGACTTGAAGAAGCAAAGAAAAACTGGGAAATTGGGAAGGCCGCCAAAGGAAGTTCGGGTGCTTTCCATGAAATTATGAATCTTGCCTTTGATAATACTTTAAAAATCATCGAGACAGATATTGAATTAGTAGAAAAAGTAATGAAGTATTTGGAAGCAAAATGACTTTTCAGAATTGAAAAGTTGTTTTTTTAACCTTATTATCCAAGGTTGGATATTAAGATATTATTACGTATGGTTATCCAACCTTGGATATTAAACATTAATTTTAAGGAGTGGAACTAAATGAACTTTTTTGTGAAAAATAGACCGTTTTTGACTGAGGAAGGAAAGGTTATGGAAAATAGTATCTCTGAGCTTATCAAAGTGAGACTTGGGGGAGTAGATCAATTTGTATTAATCAGGGGAGAAAACAGAAATAACCCTGTACTGCTGATGATTCATGGCGGCCCAGGGCAAAGTGAAATGTACTTATCCCATATATTAAATGGACCCCTTGAGAAGTACTTTACTATAGTGAATTGGGATCAGCGGGGAACAGCAAAGTCTTATTCTAAATCTGTAAAAAGCAGCACAATGAATCTTGAACAATTTTTATCAGATGGAGAAGAACTGATTCTGTATTTAAAAGAAAAGCTTGGGAAGCCAACGGAGAAGTTTAATTTACATGGACACTCCTTCGGGACAATTCTTGGGATAATGATGGTACAGCGCTACCCGAATTATTTCAGCAAATATGTAGGGGTTGCCCAGGCTACAGGGCTGCTGGAAAATCTTCAGGTGAGCTATCAGTATGTAATCGGCCAGGCTGTAAAAACGGGTAATCAAAAAGCATTAAAAGAATTGGAAGCCATCGGCAAGCCTCCGTTCAACGATTTTTCAAAAGGTTTGTGGAAATACTCTGTTTGGCTCGAGAAATTTGGCGGCAAGATGCATAACAAACCTGGAAGGGATGTATTTAAGTTTGTTTTTTCAGCCCCCGAATATAACATTATGGATAAAATCAATTTTTTCCGGGGTTCCCTTTTCAGCGTTAAGCACATGCACCAGGAATTATTAAAGACAGATTTAAAAAAGCTTGTACAGAGTGTGGATATTCCTGTTTGCTTTTTCCTTGGCAGGCATGATTATTCGGTTCCTTCTGAGCTTTCAGTGAATTATATGGAATCATTAATGGCCCCCTCGAAAGAAATTGTCTGGTTCGAAAATTCAGGACACATGCCCCAATATGAAGAAACAGAGCGTTACCACGAAAAGTTAATAAAGGTATTGTCCTAAAAATGCAGAATAGATTAATAGCTCTAAGTATTTTGTGATAAAAAGGGGTAAGAGAATGGATATTTTATTGATCAGGCATGGTGAATCGGAAGGGGATATCCTTCATGTGCATGAGGGGCGTGCCGACCTGCTGCTGACAGACCGCGGGCGCAGGCAGGCGAAGGAAATGGCTAAAGTCGTGAAAGAGAAATATATGCCGGAAGTCATCTGGGCAAGCACCTTGAAGAGAGCAAGAGAAACGGCGGAAATCCTGAGCCGGGAAACGGGCATTAAGGTTATTGAAGACGAGGCTTTAAGAGAATTTAATAATGGTGTTTTGGCAGGGCTGCCATATGCTGAGGCCAAATCTCGCTATCCTGAGCCGGAGGGTGGCAGGAAGCCTCATGAAGCGATCGAGGATGGAGAGTCGGAGCTGGAATTCCGCTTTCGTGCAGAAGCAGTATTTTCCAGGATTCTTGCAGAGAGTGAAGGCCGAAAACGGATCGCAATCGTTTCCCATGGGGGGATGATCAGCCGTTTATTGAGATCATTTTTAAATCTGCCAGCTGTTTCAGATACATTTTTTGCGACAGGCGATACAGGGATGCACCTTCTCAGAATCAATGGAAATAACAAGACAATATTATTTTTAAATGATTGCGGCCATCTGGCCAAAGTAGATTCAGAGGTATTGATTTAAAATTAAAATCCAAAAGGAGTCCTGTCATCTTTCAGGACTCCTTTTGTTTTTGGATCGAAACTATAACTTTACGATTGTCCTGCCGCGGTTTTGACCCTTAAGGATGGACGAAAGGACTGCAGGCAGCTCCTCTAGCGTCACTTCATTTTGAATCGTTTCTAACAGGCCTTCAGGCTTTAAATCAGAAGCCATCCGCTGCCAAAGCAGCTTTCTTGTTTCCAGCGGGCAGTAAACGGAATCGATCCCCAGAAGATTGATTCCACGCAGGATAAATGGAAAGACTGTTGTTTGTACATCCGTTCCGCCAGTCAGCCCGCTGACCGCTGCGGAGCCGTTATAATCCAGTTTGCTGAGTATTGCAGCCAGTGTCTTGCCGCCGACAGGGTCAACAGCACCAGCCCATAGCTGTTTATCAAGAGGCTTCATTTTTTCGCCAATGAGTTCCTCGCGGCTGATGATTTCGGCAGCACCAATTTCTCGAAGATATTCATGCTGTGACTCTTTCCCGGTGCTGGCAACGACATGGTAGCCTCGTTTTGCCAGCATCGCCACTGCCACGCTGCCCACTCCGCCGGTCGCTCCTGTCACTAGAACCTTGCCTTTTTCAGGAGAGAGCCCATTTTCCTCAAGCCGGTGAACGGATAATGCAGCCGTAAAACCAGCTGTCCCAAAAACCATTGCTTCCTTTAAGGTAAGGCCATCAGGCACTGGAACAATCCAATCCCCTGGTATGCGCGCATACTCGCTATAACCTCCATAATGGGAAACACCAATCTCATAGCTTGTCGCAATTACCTTGTCACCCTCTGAAAACCTGCTGTCATTAGAGCTGACAACTGTACCTGAAAGATCAATGCCTGGAATGAAAGGATAGGACCTGACGATTTTTCCATTCGGGATGCTCGCAAGGCCATCCTTATAGTTGACGCTCGAATAAGCAACCTTTATTAACACATCTCCTGCAGGCAGCTCATCCAGGCTGATGGCCCCTACATTTGCGGAAAACTCTTCTTCCGTTTTATTGACGATGAAAGCTTTGAATTTGTCCATGATCCCCAACCTTTCTATTTTCGTTATATCAAGTATAGGAAAAAACAGTTCACAGTTCTAATATCTGCTCTGCTTAAATGCTTTCCACTTTAACATGTCCAGGATCAAAGTCCCTATGATTTTTGTTACTTCCCGGAAAAAATATTACGAATTTGTGTCCGCTCTTCCAGATTTCTTTCAGGTGTGACGCACTTCACATATCTTTTAATGGCCCTATTTTAAGATTTAAGTAAATAAGGGTCCTTCATGGAGTCAGTGCTTCAAATAGTTGATAGAGCAATTTTTCACTATTCACAAAGTGTTTACAATTTAAGCCTTTTTTTACTATTTTTCCATGTTAAGATGACTTTTGAAATCGGAAACGATTTACAGGGAGGTAGCAAAGTTGTACAAATTCGAAAAATCCTTTTACTCAAAAACAAGCATGTATTCCTTTGTCGTTGTGCTTTTATTATTTTTCTCAATGTGGTTTTCGACTTCTGAATTTGTCCATATCGACATGGCTCTGCTTGGATATGCGATATCGTCAGCGATTTTCGCGATTGGACTGACGATCAGGATGAGCTTCTGGTTCTGGCGCAAAGCCACGAACAGAGTAGCGAAACGCAGTGTCGATAATCTTTTTAATAAAGAAAGATTGAAACGTAACTCAAAAGCAATTGTCAAAACATTAATCGATAATATCATCTTGCAGAAGTTCATTTTCCAGCGCGGCTTGTACCGCGGAATTCAGCACTTCATGATTTCATGGGGGTGCATCATCTCTTTTGCCATCACGTTCGGGCTCACATTTGGCTGGATGCGCTTCGATTTGATTGATCCTGAAACATACCAGATCATTGTCTTCGACTTCCCGACGATCACGATGAAAGCCCACGGGATATTCGCTGAAATTGTTTATAACGGCCTCAATATCGGAGCAATCATGGTGCTCATCGGTGCCGCAATGGCGCTGTACCGCCGTATCACCAATTACGATGTAAAAGTAACCCAGCGATTTGAATTTGATATTTTGCCATTGATTATTCTTCTGTCAGTAACTGTTACAGGCTTGATCCTGACAGTGTTATATACATTCTTTGATGGCTGGATGCACCACTATGTGTCCCTGATCCACCAGGTAACAGTCATCATCATGCTCGTGTACTTCCCGTTCGGAAAATTGTTCCACGTGCCAATCAGGCCGCTGGCAACAGCAGTTCCAATGAGTTATCAAGAGGTGGTCAAAGTGGATACGAAATCATGTAAAAGCTGCGGGCAGCCATATAGCAATGACGACCAAATTGCGGATGTCCAGGCAATTTTAAAAAGCCAGAACTTCGATCTGCAGCTTGCAGATGGCTCTTATTTATCAGATTACTGCACCGGGTGCCGCCGCAGGATGCGCGCTATGAAACAAATGAACCTTGAAGCGCCTAAGGGCAACCCATACGGACCGGTAAGCACCAATAACGGAATTCATTTATCAGGCTTCAGCCAAAAACGTTCGGATGATTTTTACGGAATTGACCAGGATTCAAAGGAGGAAACAAAAAATGAGCCAGTTTCTCGTTAAAGAAGGCGTAAAGAACCAGATTCGCAAAGGCGAAAAATTAGTCACAACACATTGCTGCTATTGTGGAATGCAGTGCGGGATGCACATCCGCGTTGATGAAAAGACGAACAAGGTCATGGGTGTTGAACCTCGTTATGACTGGGTTTTGACAAGAGGGAAAATGTGCCCTAAAGGCGTCACGGCTTACCAGACAATTGACCATCCTGACCGGATCAAGACACCTTTGATCAAAAAGAATGGAAAGTTCGTTGCTGCAACCTGGGACGAAGCACTTGACCTGATTGAAAGAAAGTATAAAGAAATCCAGGGAACATACGGAAAGGATGCGCTCGCGGTTTATGGCGGCGTATCCATGACAAACGAAAAATGCTATCTTGTCGGAAAGTACGCACGTGTTGGACTTGGAACTCGTTATATCGATTATAATGGCCGCTATTGCATGAGCTCTGCTGCAGGCGGATTCAATAAAACGCTTGGTGTCGACCGGGGATCATCGCTTCCTTGGACTGAACTGGAGCATAGTGACTGCTTTTTCATGGCTGGCTCTAACACAGCTGAATGCCACCCTACAAGTATCCAATGGTTCTGGAAGGCCAAGGACAAGGGCGCAAAGCTGATTGTTGCCGATCCGCGTGAAACAGCAACAGCAAGGGTGGCAGATGTGCATCTTGACCTGCTTCCTGGTACAGATTCAGCACTAGCTAACGGAATCATGCATCTTTTGATCAAACATGATTATGTCGATCATGAGTATGTCCAGGAGCGCTGCAATAATTTTGAAGAATTGAAGGAAATGACGGCGAAGTTCACGCCAGAATATACATCCAGAATTACGGGTGTAGCAGTTGAGAAAATCATCAAGGCTGCACATATTTTCGGAAAATCACCGCGCTCAGTCGTCATGTTCGCACGTGGTGCAGAGCAGCAGACTGCCGGTGTTGATAACGTAAGCCTATACACATCAATGGCTCTTTTAAGAGGCCAAATTGGCAAATTCGCTTCTGGTGTCGCTACTTTTACAGGCCAGGGCAATGGCCAGGGCGGACGCGAGCACGGGCAGAAGGCAGATTTGCTTCCTGGCTACAGAAAGCTTACAGACCCGAAGGCTGTTGAGTATATTTCAGGAGTCTGGGGCATCAAGCCTGAAGAAATGCCTCAGCCAGGGGTTTCAGCATATGAAATGTTCCATTTGATGGAGGCCAAGACGATTCGCGGATTGCACGTGATCTGTTCAAATCCAGTCGTATCATCGCCGAATATCAATTATGTTCAAAAACAACTTGAAAACCTTGATTTCCTGGTTGTAAATGATTTCTTCCTTTCTGAAACAGCAGAGCTTGCGGATGTTGTCCTGCCAGCGACAACATGGGCTGAGGATGAAGGGACTACAACAAATACAGAAGGCAGAATCATCCACATCCGTAAAGTAGTAGAGCCGATAGGTGAATCGAAGCCGGATTGGGAGATCATGAGCCTGATTGCCGAACGCCTTGGTAAAGGCCAGCACTTCCAATATAACGAGCCAAGAGAAATTTTCGATGAACTTCGTCTTGCATCAAAGGGCGGCAAAGCCGATTACTATGGTGTCACCTACGAAAAGATCGATGAACAGGACGGTGTTTTCTGGCCAGCTCCTGCACTTGACCATCAGGGAACTCCTTCGATGTTCAAAGAGAAATTCGAAACGCCAGACGGCAAAGCGAATCTTGCAGTTTGTGACTATAGAGGACCTGCAGAAGTGCAGTCAAAAGATTACCCGCTCTGGCTGACTACTGGCCGCGTCGTGTTCCACTACTTATCTGGGAACCAGACAAGACGCGTCGACTTCCTAAAAGAGCAATGCCCTGAGCCATTCGTCGAAATGCATCCAGAATTGGCAAGCCAGTACCAGATTGAAAATGGCGAAAGAGTGAAGCTGACTACTCCGCGCGGCGATATGATCGCACCGGTTAAAATAACAAAAGCAATCAGGAAAGACACGATGTTCGTCCCTTATCACTGGGGTAAAAAGCTGGCGGTCAACCAATTGACCAGCCCGGCATTGGATCCAATCTCACGGATGCCTGAATTTAAAGTCTGTGCTGTAAAACTTGAAAAACTGACTAAATAGGAGGAACGGCCATTATGAATAAAATAATGTATCTTGAATTTGAACGCTGTATCGGATGCCGTGCCTGCCAGGCAGCCTGCCGTGAGTGCGGAGACCATGATGCAAAGGAACGCAACTATGTAGAATATGTTGATTTTACAGAATCTCGCCAGACATTCCCGATGCTGTGCATGCAATGTAAAGACCCAGCATGCGCGCGTGTCTGCCCGGCAAATGCCATCCAAATCACGGATGAAGGTGTCGTGCTTTCAGCGATGGAAGAAAAATGTATCGGATGCCGCAACTGTACATTCGGCTGCCCATTCGGAATCCCTAAATTCGACTTTGAGAAAAACAAAATGTACAAATGTGACATGTGCTATGACAGAACCCGCTACGATATCGCGCCAATGTGTGCCTCTGTATGCCCGAGTGAAGCAATCCGCTTCATCGACTTCGATGAAATGCAGCAGCTTCGCAGAAGACGCACGCAAATGAACCTCGTTGAAGGCAAAAAGCCATCTGAGGGCAATAAATGGGATTATGTGCCTGAATTCTTTGGTGTTTATACAGATTCACAATCTTAAATTCATATGAGCCGGCCAGAAGAGAGCGCTAAGTTCATTAGGGCCGGCTCTGTTATTTAAAGAGTTTACCATCATAGCTAAAATCGAGTTTTTATATCGATAATGGCAATTATATAGCGGAAAATAAAATAGTATATCGATCTGGAAAATACCAACGATTTTTTCCAGTTTGGTTTCAACAATTTTCATAAAAGGTAGGGAATAATATCCCATTCCATAAAAGAGGTGCTTAACATGCTAAAAGGAAATGTGCTGGCGGTGACTAGCGGGAAAGGCGGAGTTGGCAAGTCTTCATTATCAGTGAACCTTGCGCTCGCCCTTCAAAAACTTGGCAAGTCTGTTGCGATCATTGACCTTGATATATACGGATTCAGCGTACCGAAAATCCTTAATATAGATTCAAAACCAAAGACGTTCAACGGAAAAATCATTCCCGTCGAAGCGGACGGCATCAAGGTAATGTCCATGGGCTTCCTCGTGAAGGACAATGAGCCAATCGTCTGGCGCGGTCCGATGCTCGGCAAGATGATTCAGCATTTTACAGAGGATGTACTTTGGGGAGAGATGGATTACTTCATTCTCGACATGCCTCCTGGTACTGGTGATGTAGCGCTTGATATGCATCTGATGATTCCGCAAAGCAAGGAAATTGTCGTTACGACTCCGCATAAGGCAGCTTCTTTTGTAGCAGAGCGCGCTGGGGCGATGGCGATCAAGAGCAAGCATGAAGTAATCGGTGTCGTAGAGAATATGTCTTACTTCAAGCCACAAGACAGCGACCAGAAGTATTTCATTTTTGGAAAAGGCGGCGGCGAGGAGCTGGCAGCACAGCTTGGAACGGAAATGCTGGCACAGCTGCCGATCCAGGAAGCGGATGAGAACAGCGTCACACCTGCGATTGCGGCAGAAGGCAGTCCGCTGTTCAATGAATATTTGAATCTGGCAGAAAAAATCGATGCCAGGTTTAAGCAGTAGGAACAGGAGGATTATGCCATGAGTGATGATAAAAAGAAGCAGACAAATCATGAAGACGATAAAGATATGATTAAGCTGATTGATAACTTGAACAGAAAAGATGATGTCCATTTAAATCGAAGGGCGTTCCTGAAGGCTTCATTCGGGGCGACTGTAGCGATTGGTCTTGCAACAACGCCGTTTGGTATCTTTACTTTCTTGCGTGATGAGAACGGAGAGGTCAAAAGAGTGGAAGTCACCGATGTTGATGATCTGGCGATTGGTGAGTCGCGCAACTTCAATTATCCAACGAAGAACGAACCGGCGATTTTGGTGAGGACACCTGATGACAAATTCGTCGCCTATAACAATAAATGTACTCACCTTCAATGTCCGGTATTTTATGAGCATAAGGAGAATGTTCTGCTGTGCCCATGCCACAAGGGTTATTTTAACGTAGACAGCGGCCAGCCGATGGCAGGACCGCCGCAGCGCGAGCTTCCTAAAATCCTTCTTGAAATCAAGGATGGCAAGGTTTTTGCAGTTGGGAGGGAAGTAAGACATGGATAAGAAAAGAGCAGCATTTTTTTCAATCTTCCTGTTCCTTGCTGTCAATGTTGTCTCGCTTTCCAATGCGATTGAAGGATATTATGGGCATGAAGCTGAGCGTGTCTACATTGCGGTAGCTGTTGCACTTGTATCTACATTGCTGTCTGTCGGAGCCTTCTTTATCTGGAAGAAAGCAGAGTATAAAAAATAAGCTGCCGGCGATGATAAAGGAAAAGGGAGGATGGAAAGATGGATTCCCAATCTTTTATCAATCGCAGACCGGACGATGATCAGTCGATTAAAGAGGTTCTGGAGACCACGCTGGAAATGGAAGAGGATTTGATGCGGACCTATTTGATCACCGCAGAGCGAGTCCATGGCAATGAGGAGCTAAAAGAACGGCTGCAAAACTTCGCTGAAGGCAATGCCAAGCGGACAAAGCAATTAATGGATGAATTGAAAAGTGAAGAATAGGAAAGAGGCAGCGGTCCTAGGGACGCTGCCTCTCTTTTTTGTTATTAACTAAACTGGTTAGTAGGGACGATCCTTATGTTCTCCCCCTCAAATTTCCGCTCACCGAAAAGAGTGATGAGGGTGCAGCTTTTAATCCGGAAAGGACTGACGGAGATGTCATATTCCGCAAGCAGACCAGAACCCAGTTCATCACCTGCTTCATTTAAGGCCTGGACGTTCTGCCCTTCAAGTGTCCTGAGCTTTGCCTTCATCAGGAACGCCTTCCAATCTTCCCAATTTTTAATGAGATAGGCTTTCTCGCCATTCTCAAGATAACCGAGCTGACAGCCTCTTTCGTCGATCGCCTCTTCGTTCCCGAAAGCCAGCTCAAGTATCAAATTCCTTAAAAATTGGAATTCATCAAGGTCAAGATAAGGGTCGATCAGAAACTCTGTGACATTCTCGTTTCCCTTGACTGTTGCCAGCGATTTGTTTCCTAGATAAACAGTGTAATTGCCACCGGTCTTTTTTATATGCTCAGAATTTATATGTTCAAGTGGAGTCCCCATGATCTTTAACGTAAGCATAACACTCACCCTTTCATAACCATCATATAAAACAATTATAATAAGTTTGCCCTATGAGCGGTGTGACAAACTTCATTCCAACCCCAAAAAAACAGCAGCTAGTACGAAAGATATAGATGGAAGCAAAACAGTTTACCCCATCACCGCGCCACCTCGCCGGGGGTCAGACCCCCGGCCCATCACCGCATTAACGCACCGGGGGTCTGACCCCCGGTGCGGTTATGCGGTGAAGCGGTGTTGCATATTTCCTGTGAAACTGGCAGTTTACTGGTTCGTTTATTAAGAAGGTTACAATTATCGGGCTTGTTGTTAACGAACTGAAAGGGAACTGAAACATTGAATGAAAAATAGTTTGATAGAATACAATGATAAGGTTTGAAGGCTCATGCCTTGAGGAAAAGGGAAATGTTAAGATTATTCATTCATTAGCCTGAAGGAGTCTGAGGGCTCTTTTTATGGTTTTATATTTCAGATAGTCGGAGGAAGGACATGACATTTGAGGAGCAACTAATCAAAAAGTCGTATTTTGAAACATATATGGAATCAGGGGAACGGGTCCATCCGGTCCGCGTTCTTGGTGAATTATACCTTGCTGAGCAGAAGAATGATATGCCTGATTTGTCCTACATCCGGTTTGCGCAGGGTGAGGTCTATTTTCATAACAAGGATTTTGAAGCAGCGATTTTTAAATGGGAGAACATCACGAACGAGCTCGAGCCCTGGGCGAAGAAGAACATGGGAGATGCCTTCCTTGAGCTTGGGCTTCTTTCATCTGCAGAAGATCTATATCTTTCCATCCAGACGGACAGCACAGTATTGAAAATCGAGAGCGGCCTGCAGCTGCTGTCTCTTTATATCGAGCAGGGCAGCCTTGAAAAAGCGGTGGCAATCATTAAGGAAACCGTCGTCCTTGACCCGGATTATCCAGGTGTGACAGAGATTGCGCGCGCCTTTTTTGAGGAGCACCAGGATTGGGATAACGCGGTTGAACTGGCTGTCAAAGAAGGTGTGCGGACAGGATCGCCGAAATGGTTCGACGTACTGAATCAATATGTAGTCCACGGCTATACTAAAGCATTTGAGCCAGCGTATTTCAGCACAGCTTTATCGGTGTTATTCCAGGCAGACCGTGGCCGTTTTGAGCAATTGGCTGTTTCATTATGGAATAGCTATAAAGGCCAAAGCACGTATATGACATGGCTGAGAGAGTTCAACCACTTATTCAGCGGCATGGACGGCAACAGGAGGGACGGCTGGAGCCAGCTGTCACCAGTTTATCAGGAAGCATATTTTGAACTAATCAATGGCGATCGTCTAATCAAAGAAATTTCTCCATTGATTCCTGAGCTTTTAACGAACTGGCTAAAAATCACGACACCGGCAAATAGCCTGGTGTCAGCATCATCCATCATTGCCTGGAATGAAGTCTTTCCATCGAAAATCAGCCCGTCTGCGATCCATGATGCAGAAAATCTGGTCCTGAATTCACGGGAATACAATAATGGCTATGAGGATAGCATGGAGTTATTTTCAGCTATCATCAAATGGGCTGAGGAGCATGAAATCGAAGTTGGAAACCGGATAAAATGGATGGTGCAGGAATTAAATGAATCAAATACCCACAACCTTCTTGTTGCTGGTGTATCAGGCAATGGCAAGTCATCCTTTGTCAATACGATCATTGGTGAAGAATTGATCAATGCCCCAACTGCAGCAGTAATCCAGTTCAAAGACCAAGAAAACACAGAAATCCATGAAATAACAGATACAGCCGTGCGTGAAATTCACGAAGTGGAGGATTTCCAGGAGTCAGTTGGAGTCCGCCGCCAGACGCATAAAAACGAGACGATTATTGACTTCAAAGCGCAATTCCCATTCTTGCGCGATCATGGCCTGGCTTTAATCGACACACCAGGAGTCAACCGCAATAACTATGACAAGCACCCGCTGTTCAATTATCTGAGGTATGCCGACAGCCTGCTGTTCGTGCTAAATGCAAATGATCCTTTTACAGAGAAGGAGAGGGAAATCCTTACGCAGATCTCCGAATATTTCCCGAACCTGCCGATCCACTTCCTGTTGAATAAAATGGATGTGATCTACAGCCAGCAGGAAGCGATTGAGGTATTTGACAATACATGGACTGAAATCAGCCAGTATTATCCTGAAGCGAAGATGTTCGCCTTCTCGGCTAATTATGATACCCAGCAGCAGCTCAAGGACTTCTCCGATTTTATAAAAACAAATAAAAATGCCATCGATTTTGAGGAAGAGCGCACAAGCAAGCTGCAATTCTTCGTCAGAAGGGCAATCACGTATCTTCTGGATAAGCGAATCGAAATCGAGAACAACCATATGGAATCAATCAGCTGGAATGAAGAAATGGTTGTGAAGCTGAATGGCGCAATCAATCAGCTTGGCGATATTGAGGAAGAAAAATCTCGCTCCATCAAAAAATCGTTCCGTAAAATCAAGGACGATACCCGTGCAGATATCATCGAGAAGGTTCCCGGAATTCTGCGGAGCTGCTCTGATTTAGTTACAGAGGAAAGTGATTTTGGAAAGCTGCACGATCAAATTGATGAAGAAATGAATAAAAGAATCCAGGAATATTTCGATGGAACCGTCCTGCCGAAGTTCCGCGAAACACTTGAGGACTGGATCCAATTTTCGAAGGATGAATTCGACCATAGCCAATCGTATTTGAACGAAATGGCAGAAGGTTTCAATGCAATGTATGGTGATGATCGCCTGCAGCTTGATTGCGACTTCAGGGTGCTTGATGACTGGCGCCGCGACGCCGACAGGATGACGAATGGCATCTTTTATGAAAAAGTAAACATCATGCACCGCTCAACACCGCAGCAGTTCTTCCTGAAAAGCGCCGGCAAGCTGCTCGGAGTGCTGCCGCAAAACAATACCATGCTGTATAATCGCTATAAAACCTACATTGAAACAGAAGATTACTATGATATCGGCGTCACAATCGCCAACAAATTCCTGCAGCAATTCGAGATTTTTGAAAAATCGATTGAACGCGATGTTAACCTGTTCTTCAAACATCCATTCATTGAGCTCGAGAAAGCCGTGGAAGAAGCAGAAAATGAAATTCAATACGGCAAGACTGAGCTTGAAAAATTAAGATTAAATCCTGAACTGTACCGTGACCCGCTGACACTGTTCGAAGTAAAGCTTCGGCAGTATGAGTGGATGACCGCCGCAGGCAGGGGATAATGAGGGAATGGAAGACTCCTATTTTGGGAGTCTTCTTTTTTATGAGGCCTATTTTGCATTGGGAAGTCCCTATTCGTGAGTATTATTTTCAAATAAAATAATTACATAAAATTTAATTTTCATAATAATATTGACAATATCATTATAGGAGATTAAAGTAAGTTTATCGATTTGCTCCGTTAACTTAATAAAGAAATTCTCTTATCAAGAGTGGCAGAGGGACTGGCCCTATGACGCCCGGCAACCGTTCCATTATGGAATTGGTGCTAAATCCTGCAAAACATTTATATGTTTTGAAAGATAAGAGAGGAAGAATCCGTTTGTACTTCTGCGTTGATGAAACCTCTCTTTTCTGGAGAGGTTTTTTTGTTTGTGTTTATCAAAAAGCAAATCAACACATAAGGGGGATCTAGACATGAAGAGAAATGGTGTAAAGAAAGTATTTTTAACAGCAATTGCGGCGGCGCTGCTTCTGACAGGCTGCGGCGGCGGAGAAACAAAGACCGCAAGCGGTCCGGTTGAAGGAGTGCCAGACCGGTTCGCAAAAGGGGAAGAAGTAAAAATCAAGGTCATCCGCAAAATCGGCGGGGATGATCATACTGCCCAATATCTTGCTGGTGCTAAGGCAGAAGGCGAAGCGCTCGGCTTCAAGGTGGACGTATTCACAGCAAATGGCGATACAGCGAAGTTCCATGATGCCATCAACCAGGCGCTTCAGCAGGACTACGATGGTTTCCTGATTTCACATGGTGACGATGCGGCAACGGTTGAAGACGTGAAAAAGCTAGCTGAAAAAGGAAAAAGCGTGGTCACATTTGACTCAAATCCAGATATATCTCAGGTGGAAGGTGTCACTCTAACTTCCCAGGATGATGAAGCACTTGCCAAGCTGGCACTTGATCAGCTTGTAAAAGAACAGAACGGCGAAGCCAATATTGTTTATCTATGGGTGGACGGTTTCCCGCCAATGGTTAGAAGAAACAAAGTTTATGAGGAAACATTGAAAGCAAATCCAGGCATCAAGGAAGTCGAGAGATTCGGAGTTGCCGCTGCAGATACAAGTGTCCAGACACAGAATGCTGTGGCAGCGATGCTGAACAAGCATCCAAAAGGTGAAATCGATGCGATTTTTGCAACATGGGACGCATTCGCAATCGGTGCTGCCCGTGCAATCAAGGAAGCAGGCCGCGATGAAGTCAAGATTTACGGAATTGACGTATCAAATGCTGACCTTCAGGAAATCCAGGGTGAAGGAAGCTCATGGAAATATACTGCTGCTGTTGATCCAAAGCTGATTGGTGCGGTAAATATGAGAATTCTTGCGAAAAAGCTTGCAGGTGAAGAAACACCAGCAACATACGATCTTGAAGCAGCATTGATTTCACAGGAAAAGCTTCAGGAGTCCAAAGAGAAGGTCAACATGGTGAACCTTGCAGACATCATCCCTGGCTGGGGCCAATCGGATGCGTTCGAAGAGGACTGGATGAAGAAATTGCGAGATCATTATAAAAAATAAGCCGTGTTCGTAAAAAAACGCAGCCGAATTATAAAACTGGTCTCACTTTAAAGGAAATCAGCCATTTTAACAGCAACTTTGCATCAGACAACAGCAGAAAATAAGAATTATCTGCGAGAAGATAATTATATCGACGAAAAATAAAATATATCGACGAAAAATAGAATATATCGGCGGAAAACACCAATATATCGACGAACTGGAAATTTCAAGCCGTTTTTTCCAGTCACTAAAAATCAAACCATCTCCTGCAGACACTCTCAGCCTAAGAGAGTGTCTGCTTTGCAGATTAATAGGGGGAGGCTGAAACAGGATGGCAGCTAAACAACTAGAGATGAGAGGAATCAGCATAGAGTTTCCCGGTGTGCGCGCACTGAACCACGTTGATTTCATCACAGAGACAGGCAAAATCCAGGCACTGATCGGCGCGAATGGAGCAGGCAAATCAACGTTGATGAAGGTCCTTTCCGGTGCATATGGACACTATACAGGGGAGATTTTCCTGGCAGATGAAAAAATCGACATCCGGACGCCGGCAGATGCACAGCGGTTTGGAATCCAGACCGTGTACCAGGAAGTTGATACGGCGATCATTCCTTCGCTGACAGTCGCTGAAAATATCATGCTGAACCACACCGTGCAATCAATGGGAAACCAGCATTGGATCAATTGGAAGCAGCTATTCAATCAGGCCGTAGAAATCCTTCAGGGAATGAACCTGAGTATCCCGGCAAAAAAGCTTGCCGGTGAGCTGACTCTTGCTGAAAAACAGCTAGTGCTGATTGCCAGGGCCATCTCCAGCAATTGTACGTTCCTGATACTCGACGAGCCAACCGCACCGCTCAGCCATACAGAAACAACCGAATTATTCAGGATTACCCGTGAATTGGCGGCTAATGGCGTCGGGATTATTTTCATTTCCCACCGGATGCCAGAAATTTTTGAACTGTGTGATGAGCTGACTGTCATGAGAAATGGCGAGTTTGTTGTAAAAAAGCAAACAAAAGACACCTATGCGAATCAGGTAATTGAATACATGCTGGGAAGGAAGCTGGAGGATCAATTTCCAGATAGAATCCCAATAACAAGCAGCGAAATCCTCCTTGAAGCAGAAAACCTGAATGACGGGGATAAAGTCAAATCAGCCAGCTTTCATGTTAAGGCTGGAGAAATTGTTGGGATCGCTGGTCTGGTCGGTGCAGGAAAGACTGAGCTATGCAAGGCATTATTTGGCGCAGCGCCGCATGTGACAGGTTCAGTAAAGCTGAGAGGAAGAACCCTTAAGCTAAGCAGTCCGCATGCCGCGGTTAAAAATGGGCTTGCCCTAGTTCCTGAAGAACGGCGCAAGGAAGGTGTCCTTGTTGCCGAATCAGTTGCCTCCAACTTGTCTGCAGTGAACCTGAAAAAGTTCAGCACCTTCCTGGGCTTTATCAACAGGAAAGCGGAACGGAGAACCGCTCAGGAATATATCGGGGCTCTGGGGATCAAGACACCTTCGGAAGCAGCAAAGGTAGAGAACCTTTCAGGCGGCAACCAGCAAAAGGTGGCGATTGGCAGATGGCTGATTGCCGATGCGGAGGTATATATTTTTGACGAGCCGACAAAAGGTGTTGATGTTGGTGCGAAAAGGGACATATTCGAGCTGATCGCCCGTCTGGCAGAACAGGGGAAAGGTGTCATTTATGCCTCGTCCGAGCTTTCAGAAATTATCGGAATCACCAATAGGGTGTATGTCCTCTATGATGGAACACCGGTCAAGGAACTGGAAACAGACCAGACAACCGAAGAAGAACTTTTATTTTATTCAACAGGAGGCAGATAGAATGGATGCAAACCTTCCTTTACAGCAAGAATCACCGCCCAAGAAATCATTTGAACTCTTTCAGTTCTTATACAAATATGGAACCATCCTGACTATTTTTGTCCTGATCGGCATTTTCGCAGCAGCCAATCCATCTTTTATCGCTGCTGATAACATCATCAATATTCTAAGATCGATTTCGATTGTGACGATCATTGCAATCGGAATCACGATATCGCTTACGGTCGATGGCTTTGATTTATCTGTCGGCTCAGTCGCTTCTTTATCGAATGCGGTTGTCATCTCGATGTTTGTCTGGTTCTCGCAGAACACGCTGATCGCGATTCTTTCGGCGATTGCTGCAGCATTGATCGTAGGAGCAATCAATTCCTTCATGATTTTGAAGCTGAAGATTCCAGATATGCTGATGACTCTGGCGATGATGTTCATCATCCAGGGTACTGCGCTGACCTATACTAAGGGTGCAACCGTTTCGGAAAACATGATCATGGCTGACGGCAGCTTTTCAGCAGGAACAATCAGTGCATTTTTTGCTAAAATCGGTCAGGTTCCATGGATTATCCTGATCATGGCTGTCGCTGTGATTGTGGTCCATATTTTCCTCACATACACCAAGCATGGCCGCTATATGTATGTCATCGGCGGTAACAAGGAAGCTGCAAGGCTTTCCGGTATTGCGGTAAATCGCTATAAGACAGCAGCTTATATTTTATCCGCGCTGTTCGCCGCAATCGGAGGGATTGTCCTTGCATCACGCGTCATGACAGCTGAAATCAATGCAGGTTCGCCATACCTGATGGATTCAGTGGCCGCAGCCTTCATTGGCTTTTCCGTGCTTGGCGCTGGAAAGCCCAATGCGTTCGGGACCTTCGTTGGCGCCGTTCTGATTGGCATCCTGCAAAACGGCCTCGTCATGATGTCAGTCCCTTATTATGCAATGGATATTGTAAAAGGGACCGTGCTGGCGTTTGCCCTTGGCATCACTTATTATAAGCAGAAGCATTAAACCCTTTTTAAACGAAAAAACGGCTGCGAATCCCTGGTTGGTTCGCAGCCGTTTTATTAGAGTGATCTAATGTTGATAACTATATGAGTTGTCTTAATCCAGCTCCAGCGCTTTTCGGGGCTGAACGAGTCGCTTGCGCTTTTTGTTCACTTATTCCATCTCTTCAAAATATGGCTTATTAGCATAATAGTACATCCAGCCCATCATGATGCCCCCGCCAATCAGATTTCCAATTGTCACAGGGATGAGGTTATGGAATACGCCTCCCCAGGTAACGGATTGAGGCTGGTCAAGCACCAAACTGATTGCAAAGGTGCACATATTCGCAATGCTGTGTTCGTAGCCTGATATGAAGAAGCAGAAGACGAATAGCATCATCGCGAACATTTTCGGACCGTCCCCCTTCATTGACATAGGCAGGAAAAAGGCCATACAGACCAGCCAGTTACAAAGAATCCCCCTGAAAAACAGCTCAGACGTTGGAGCGATTGTTTTCTTTTCAGCAACGCTTAACAAAAATCCGTTCACATGAGGGTCGTCGAAGAGTCCGGTCGTATAGATAAGAAAAGCAAATGCTGCTGCTCCCAGTATATTTCCGAGATAGCTATAGCCCCACATACGGACAACCTGCAGCCAGGCCATCTTTTTCCGTAGACCGGCAAAAGTATAATAAAATGTATTTCCTGTAAATAAATCCCCTCCGCCATAGGAAATCAGAATGATGGCAGCCCCAAAGGTGATCGCTGCGATCGGGTAGGCGAACGGTGAATGTTCCGCATAAAAAAAGTTACCAGTCTTGAACGCAACAATAACCCCAAACCCAATGAACATTGAGGCAAGTGCTGCCCTCGCCAAATATCTGATCTTACTCTGCTTGAAAATCTTCTGCTTTTTTAAGGCTAGTTTTTCAACCTCTTGCAGTGCCTGTACTTCCAATAGTTATCACCTGCTGTGTGTAAGTATGAAGAGTATTCTACCACAAACTATTATTCCTATGTAAAACTACCCTTGTCTAAAAAATGAAAACTGCATGCTGATAACGTTTACAGTAAAAAAGGAAGAAAAAAGACTGAATCATAAGCTGATCCAGTCTTGTTCTGATATTAAAAAGTATCTTTAACATACTGCGGATTCCGCTGCATGGAGCCGTATAGTACAAGACCGCTCACAAGCAGGAGTCCGCTTGTCACGATAAAAACAGAAGTGAAACCATAGTAGCCTGCCAGGAAACCGCCGAGGACCGGCCCAATAATGTTTCCGAAGAAGCGAAGACTTGTATTGTATCCTAGGACCTCTCCCTGCATGGCAACAGGGGCCTCCTGCCTGATATATGCCACCCTGACCGGGATGATGCCCCCTATTGTGATTCCTAGCAGGAACCGGATCAGGACGAGCTGCCAGATATTCGTGACAAATCCGCCTGGCAAATAGACGATCGCGGATAAAAACAGAAGAACGACAAGGATCTTGATATAACCGATGCGGTCGGCAATCTGACCCCATTTCCGCGCCATCATTAAGTTCCCCAGACCGGCAGCTGAGAAGGCGATTCCTGAATAAAAGGCAAGATTCTCATGTCCGTGCAGCTCGCCGACATATAGAGAAAGAATCGGCTGGATGCTGAAGTGTGCAATCTGGACGAGCATTGACATGAGCAGTACATTTACCATTACGGGGTTGCTGAAAATATGCTGAAGAACCTCTTTGCGGCTGTAATTTGTCTTGGTGCCTTTTTTAATGTCAATTCGGTGCTCCATCACCTTGAACACCAAAAGTCCAGAAACCAGGATGAACACAGAGGTAGATTGGAACGTTGCCGCATATCCGAGGGAATCAGCCAATACCCCGCCAATCATCGGGCCAAGCAGGGAACCTGTTATGCTGCCCGTCTGCAGTGTACCTAATACCTTGCCGGCCTGTTCCTTTGGAGTCTGAGTGGAAATTAGCGCCTGGGAGACCGGGATGAATCCCGAGAACAAACCCATGAACATCCTCAACAAAAATAACTGCCACACTGAATGGGCAAAACCAAGCAGGAAGATCGACAAGCCCATGCCGAATGCCATGAAAATCAGGATATTTTTCCGCCCAAACCGGTCACCCATCCGGCCGATGACAGGGGAGAACAGAAATGCTGTCACAAAGGTGATGCTGAACGTGATGCCGGACCAGTTCTGGACATACCTTTCCGAAAAATTGCCGAATGTTTCAATATATAAAGATAGAAAAGGCATGACCATGGTCATGCTTCCGGCGATGAAGAAGTTTGCGAACCACATGATAATCAAGTTGCGTCTTGCCTTTTGCTGCTGTGTCATTCCATCAACACTTCTTTCTTGGTACGGATATTTCGCGTTTCTAAATATTATACCAAATTTTGTTGGGAATGAAAACCAATAGAGCTAGCCGGCAAAGCGCTTGATTAATCCCACTCAAGCAGTTCAATTCGGTTCCCAAATGGATCATGAACATAAATCCTGTTGGCGCCAGGAAGATTATCGTCTTCGATAAACTCAACACCTGACTCCTTTAGATGCTTTTTTAAACCTTCAATATGCTCCAGCTCAAAGGCAGGATGCGCCTTTTGGGCAGGCACGAACGGCTCTTCAATCCCGATGTGGATTTGGCAGCTGCCATACTTGAACCACACCCCGCCGCGCTTTTTCAAAACTGGCGGTTTCTCGATTTCTTCAAAGCCCAGGATCTCCCCGAAAAACTGCCTTGCTTTATCCTCCGATCCTTTTGGCGCTGCAAGCTGTACATGGTCGATTGCTTTAAATGTAAATGTCATTCTGACCCCTCCTTTTTCTTTCATTCTATCTGAACAGGAAGGATAAGGAAATTTTAAGTTTCCAATATTAATTGATAAGTTTTTCTTAAGGTCTTCAAGTAATACAAGCCTGCTCTCCTACATATAAATTACTAAAAGTTATGGGCATTTTTTTTACAAAAGAGGGGGCAGCAAGGATGAAGAAAAGGTTGTTTGTTCTGATATTAATGATGGTAATCGCATTGGTTATTTCGGCATGCGGCACCAGCAATACTAAAGAAACGGGCGGAAACGGGTCAAAAGATGAGCGGAAAGAGCTTCGAGTAGTGACAGATGCAGCATATGCACCATTTGAATACATGGAAGGCGATAAAATCGTCGGTTTTGACATTGACTTTTTAAAAGCAGTGGCAAAGGAAGCAGGCTATGAGCTGAAGATTGAGCATGTAGGCTGGGATCCGATTTTCGTTGAGATCAAGAGCAAACGTGCGGACATAGCAATATCTTCGATCACAATCAACGACGACCGGAAGCAGACCTATGACTTTTCGCTGCCATATTTCCTGTCCACGAACAAAATTCTGGTAAGGGAAGACAGTGATATCATAGGTGCTGCTGATCTGAAGGGAAAGGTAGTGGCAGTCCAGAACGGAACAACAGGACAGGAAGCAATGGATAAACTGCTGGGCAAAAACCATAAGGATATTAAAAAATTCGAAAACAACAACCTTGCCATCATGGAGATGATGAGCGGCGGTGCAGATGCTGTCGTAGCGGATAATGGTGTAGTAGAAGTCTACGCAAAGAATAACCCAAATGAAAAATTGAAGGTAATCGAAGACAGCGGCGCATTTGAAGCTGAGTTCTACGGGCTCCTGTTTCCGAAAGGAACCGAACTGAAGGCGGATTTCGATAAAGCGATTGAAAAAGTATTCGAAGATGGCACATATGAAAAAATCTATCAGGAGTGGTTCGGACAGCAGCCGAACATGGAAAAACTTAAGGAAGCCCAAAAGGCTGCCAAGTAAGGGTGGTTAACAACTAGGTTTAGAAGATGCGTAACTCTTAAACTAGTGTTACGCATTTTTTTATAAGGGAAAATACCAAGATTCGAGTTACTTACTTGTTGCTCTTATATCTATAAATTTATTAAGCATTCCAATCCTGGAGGTCAAGCTATGGATTTTCGTTTTGATATTATCCTTGAATATTCTCCTTATCTATTAAAAGGGACGCTTGTGACGATTGGGCTTTCACTGGCGGGAATTGCGATTGGGACAATCCTGGGACTGTTCATCGGTCTTGGGAAGATGCAGCGGAGGAAGCTGCTTGCCCTGCCGTTTGACTGGTATATCACCTTTTTTCGCGGGACACCGCTATTCGTGCAAATTCTCTTGATCCATTTTGGCGTGGTACCGATTTTTATGGGGGAGACGAATGGCGTCATTGCCACCATCATTGCGCTTTCCTTGAACGCGGCAGCTTATATAGCGGAAATTTTCCGTGCAGGGATCCAGTCAATAGACCGGGGGCAGATGGAGGCCGCGCGTTCTCTCGGCATGACGCATGTACAGGCAATGAGGCATATCATTCTTCCGCAGGCTTTTAAACGGATGATTCCCCCGCTTGGGAATGAGTTCATCGTGCTGATCAAGGAATCCTCACTCGCTGCGGTCATCGCCACGCCGGAAATCATGTACTGGGGACGCTCGATGGCAGGACAGTATTACCGTGTCTGGGAACCCTACCTGACAGCCGCTGTTATCTATTTAATCCTGACACTTTCCCTTAGCTTCCTATTAAATAAATTGGAAAGAAGGCTCGATACAGAATGATAAAAGTGACGAATCTGCAAAAATCGTTCGGAAGCAATAAAGTGCTGAATGGCATCGATGTTGTCATCGAACCGCAGGAAGTCGTTGTTGTAATTGGTCCATCAGGATCCGGCAAATCAACCTTCCTGCGATGTATCAATTTGCTCGAAACAATCACCGGCGGCCATGTCCAGATCGAAGGGGTAGATATTACTGCTAAGGAAACAGACATAAATAAGGTTCGTGAAGAAGTGGGCATGGTTTTTCAGCATTTCAACCTGTTTCCTCATAAAACAGTGATTGAAAATATCATGCTCGCTCCCGTGAAAGTAAGGGGAGTACCTGAGGAGCAGGCGAGAGCCAAAGGGATGGAGCTGCTGCGGAAGGTTGGGCTTGAGGACAAGGCACAAGCCTACCCAGCATCCCTTTCAGGGGGACAAAAGCAGCGTGTTGCGATTGCGCGGGCTCTGGCGATGGAGCCGAAAATCATGCTGTTCGATGAGCCGACATCAGCGCTCGATCCTGAAATGGTCGGCGAAGTCCTGGAGGTCATCAAGCAGCTGGCGCGCGAAGGGATGACGATGCTTGTCGTCACCCATGAAATGGGCTTTGCCCGGGAAGTCGGTGACAGGGTCATTTTTATGGATGGCGGCATGATCATCGAGGAGAACAAGCCTAGAGAGCTTTTTGAAAATCCGCAGCATGAGCGTACGAAAGCTTTTCTCAGCAAGGTTTTATAAGTTATTTAAAGTATTGACTTATAGGGAAGAGGAACTTGAAGCAGCGGCGAAGGCTACTGCTTTTTTACTTAAATTAACGTATCAATTTCTAATTTCAGCCTAAACGCTATGGTGGGTTAGCAAATTGCCAATGGAATTTGTCGAAAGATTACTCTTGTTAAAACTAATGACATTAGTTAATATAAAACTAATGATATTAGTTTTATCGGGAGTGATTATGTATGAGAATAATAAAAGAAGGATATTTATATCAGCTTACGTTTATGCCAAAAGTGTTTCCGGTGAATTGTTATTTTATCGAAGAAGAGGATGGGCTCACCCTCATTGATGCAGCATTGCCGAACAGTGCAAAGCCGATCATGGAGGCGGCGAACAAGATTGGGAAGCCTATTGCGAAAATCCTTCTGACCCATGCCCACGGAGACCACATCGGGGCGCTTGATGAGCTGAAGGGGATTTTACAGGTTCCAGTATATATTTCAAAGCGGGATTCAAGGCTGCTGGCGGGGGATACATCGCTTGATTCTTCCGAGCCGCAGACACCAATTCGCGGAGGAATTCCTAAAAACATTAAAACAAGGCCGGATATCCTGTTACAGGACGGAGATAAAATCGGATCCTTGAGGGCAATTGCAGCTCCCGGGCATACACCTGGCTCAATGGCCTTCCTTGATGAAAGGACTAATGCACTCGTTGCCGGTGATGCCTTCCAGACGAGGGGCGGCACCGCGGTTTCCGGCGTCACAGTCCCATGGTTCCCTTTTCCGGCAATGGCTACCTGGAATAAAGAAGAAGCGTTCAGAAGCGCTAAACTTATCCAGGAACTTAAACCGGACATCCTTGCTGTAGGACATGGCGAACTGCTGAAATCGCCATCAGCGCATTTTGAAAAAGCGATCCAAAAGGCTGAAGCCGTTTTAGCAAAATAAAAGGAGAGATTGCCAGCATGTCACCCAGACCGAAAGTTGCACTTGATAAAACAACCATCCTCCAGGCCTCAGCAGAGCTTTTGAATGAACATGGCAGCGACAGCCTTACCCTTGCTATGCTTGCAAAAAAGCTGAACATAAAGCCTCCTTCACTCTATAACCACTTTGATGGACTCCCAGGAATAAAGAGGGAGCTGGCCATCTTGTCACTTGAAAAGCTATATACAGATTTAACATCAGCTTCCGCAGCGAAACAGCCTGGGGAAGAAGGTGTCCTTGCGCTCAGTGAAAGCTACCTGCTATTCGCCCGTACCAATCCTGGATTATATGAAGCCGCATTGGCTGCACCTCATCCTGAAGATGAACTGGTTTATCAGGCAGGCAAGCAAATAGTGGATCTGGTTGTCGATGCCATTGAGCCGTTTGGATTGAAAAAAGATGAAGCGATCCATGCTGTCAGGGGGCTAAGGAGCATCATGCATGGTTTTGCTTCGCTTGAACAAAAAGGCGGTTTTGGGATGCCGCTTGATTTGGATGATAGCTATAAAATAACTATTAGGGCATATCTGGCTGGATTAAGGCAATGGAAGCATGACAATCTGCAGCCATGATTTTGATCCAGTATTTTCGCAGCAGCGGTCAGCCAAGTACGTTCACGGCGGGAAAAAGCAGAGCCAATCAGCACATGGGCACTCAATTGGTTTTTACAGAAGCTAACCGAACAACAATCGCCCAGCAATGCAACTGGACAGAGTCAGGAATAGCCGCAAATTTGCGGCTATTTTTTTGATTCTTAAATATTCCTGCCAGAATTTAAAGGCACTTACATACATATATATAGACGCAACGTTATGGAGAGGAGGAGCTCTATGGATATATATGTAAGAAGGGGAGATTCCTTTTGGTACTTCAGCACTGTTTTTAATGTTTCTCTCCAGCTGATCATAGATTCTAATCCGGATTTGAATCCGAATGCCCTCATGGCAGGCCAGCGGGTAAAAATTCCGGGTTATGCTGCGGTGGATTATAGGATCAGGGCCGGAGACACGCTGTGGTCGATTGCCCGGAACAGGAATCTGCAGGTGGATGCGCTGCTGCTGGCAAACCGGAATATTAATCCTAACGGGCTGTATATCGGCCAGATGATCAAGATTCCTCTCAGGGTGACATGGAGGATTGTCCAGGGGAAGAAAAATTATGATTATGATACATTGACAAATGATTTGAAACGCTTGCAGAGCATCTATCCATTTATGCAAGTGCCATCGATCGGAAATTCCGTTCTTGGAAAAAATATTCCTGAAGCCCTGATTGGCAAGGGCAGCAAGCGAGTGCATTATAATGGTTCCTTCCATGCGAATGAATGGATCACGACACCAGTGCTCATGACATTTTTGAATGATTACCTGCTTGCTGTGACAAACAAAGTATCAATCCGCGGCCTGTCAATGGCGAACTTTTATAACCAAACAACCCTGTCGATTGTGCCGATGGTCAACCCGGATGGCGTGGAATTGGTATTGAAGGGGCCGCCGGAAGCAGAGCCATGGAATGACCGCGTTGTTGAGCTGAATAATGGCAGCACGGATTTCACAGGCTGGAAGGCGAATATCCGAGGTGTGGATCTGAATGACCAGTTCCCGGCAAAATGGGAGCTTGAGAAGGCACGTAATCCGACTAAGCCAGGCCCGAGGGATTATGTAGGGGAACGTCCGCTCTCAGAGCCTGAAGCAGTTGCCATGGCCGATCTGACAAAGAAACGGGATTTTTCGAGAGTACTGGCGTTCCATACGCAAGGAGAGGTCATCTATTGGGGCTTTGACAACCTGGAGCCGCCAGAATCAGAAGCCATGGTTAACGAGTTTGCCCGGGTAAGCGGCTACCAGCCGGTCCAGACGATTGAAAGCTATGCAGGCTATAAGGACTGGTTTATCCAGGATTGGCGCAGGCCAGGTTTTACAGTAGAGCTAGGCTTCGGAATCAATCCGCTGCCATTATCACAATTTGATGAAATATATGAAGAGGCATTGGGAATTTTTTTGGCAGGGCTTTACTTATAATCAAAGAGACCACCTTTTCGGGTGGTCTCTTTATTGATTTCTCTGGTAAAATAAGGATTAACGAACGGGAAAGGAGCTGGCTTAAATTACCTATTATGCAGGTGTGCCAAAATCAACATTATATATTTTGATTCTAGCAATCTTAATCTCTTCTTTTATCGGTGGTAGAATAAATATAATCATTTCACTTATGACCATAACCGCCATCCTGCTTAGATTCCATTTAACCATCAATGAAAATTCTCTCGAATATAAAATCACACTTTTTACTTTTCCGGTTTTTCGCAAAGTGCTTCCAGCCTCTGAAATAAAGATAATAAAGTTCGGGCGTCAAGGCTGGGCCTCCAAAAACGCCGCAATTAAGGCTAAAAAAGGCTTTGGCTTCCAGGCCTCTTATTTTAAAAATGAAAGAATCATTGAAGATTTAGAGGGATTCGCGGCAGAAAATAAAATCGATATCAAGAAAACAAAAGATTTTCTGATACTGGAAAAATACTATACTGAAAGCTAGAAAAAGCATCGGGACAGCAATCCCGATGCTTTTTTCTGGTTATTTTTCAAAAATGCTGTTGGAAAGGAGTCGGAAAAGGTAATCCGTGTGGTCACGGAATCCGGCTTCCAGGCCGATCAATGTAACATCCTTATTCTCTTCTTTTACGATGACTGGTTTGCCTTGTGCTTTAGTGTTTTCTTTCCAATGGCCGGCTGCAAAGAAGTCAGCATTGTCATCAAAGGCTGCGGAGACATGATCGTTGCCGTTGACCGTATACCATACAGGACTGTATACGAAGCCGATGTCATCCTGGCTGTAACCAGCCGTAAGTCCAGAACCCTCATAATCAACCTTTGCGATTCCATTGCTATAGCCGCTGGCTGTGACAATTTCATTATCAGTCAATCCCAAAGTCTTTGTGGCTAATGAAGCACCCGCTCCGACAGCGATATATTTACCGCCATCCGCTAAAAATGCATCCACATTTGCTTTAAAACTGTCGAACTGGTCAGGTGTCTGGAAGCCAAATTCCTTATTGGCATCGCGTAATTGAGTTTTTGCAATCAAGCTATTCGTTCCGCTGTATACGAACACATTAAAGCCGGAAAGTCCTTTTTCCGCTACATCAACTGGAGTCACTTCAGAAACGTCGAATCCAAGTCGTTTAAGAGCCAATTTGGTGCCTGAATGAGATTGTGCTTTATTCATGCCGCCGTCCTTGAGGATCGCTACCTTAAGGCTGGAAATCTCAGCTGCATCTGCCGGAACTTTTGCTGTTTCAATGTGCAAGCCTGAAGCTTTAACGGCTGCAGAAATAGTGTTCGCCGCAGCTTCTGTGTAAAAATTGCCTTTGCTATCATGTTTTACAGAAACCCCCTGTTCCAAAAGGGTATTCACAAGGTTAACTGCTTTAACAGAGCTGTTCGGAATCAAGAATGGGCCTTTGCCGGAAACAGATCCCTGTACCTGCACCTGATTTACCTTTGCTGCGGTAACTTTAAATTCATTTTGGACGGCGATTGCCTCGAAGCCCCAAAGTTCAGGAAGGCTCCATGCTGAAATATCGTACATGGCATCAACATCTTCAGTAATATCCTCGCCATCCCATAGCATTGTATTGGCAAGGCCGGCTTTTGCCTGATCCATTTTTACGATATAAGTTCCCTTCGGATAAGTTTTGCCTTCAGCAGTAAAAGACTTGGAAGCCTGGACAACTTCAATATCATTTTTCTGAAGGTGGGCAACAGCCTTCTGGGTAGCCGTTGGATCTTCAGAATCCACAGGCAGTACATATGCAGCAGGGAAGAAGCCTTCGTCATGGAACGGGTGGTCGAAGTTGATGCCTCGCTTGAACATCTCGATTTGATCTGTAATCATTTCCTGCTTGTTTTCCGTTGAATATTGAAGGGCTCCCATGATGGCATTATACATCCATTGGACACCATCAAGGTCGTTAGTAGGCGCTTCTAATGTATGGCCGTAAGCTCCATGATACATGGCATACATTGGTGTGAAGATTGGCGGATAATCATCCCAGCCTTCTGCGTCATCACGCTGAGGGACATATACACCCTCCATCGATTGATAAAGGCTGCCAGTATAGTTTGGCTTATTGGACATGATTTGCTTTTCCATCGCTTCAGCCTGGTTCATCGCCCACTTTTGATAAAGATCATATTCATAATTAGGATTATGCGGAACTGTACATGGCTCAATCAGGCCTTGCTTATTCGGTGCATAATTTTTTACATATCCATGGGTATCAAGGAAGACCATAGGATTCCATTCCTTTATCAAAGCCACTGTTTCCTGTGTTTCCGGCTGTGACTGGGTGATGAAATCACGGTTCAGGTCGATGCCTTCGCCGTTAAAGCGAGTGGCACCAATGCGGCCATCAGGATTTTGCACCACATTGAATATTAAAATATTATTCTCGAGAATGTTCTTAGTGGTTTCGTCATTCTGAAGTGCAAAACGCTCAATCAGCTGCATGACGGCGTCACTGCCGACGAATTCCGTTCCATGGATTGATCCATTAATCATAACCGGAACCTTGAAGTCCGGATTATTTGCGATCCAGTCCTGGGCTTTTTCAGGATTCTTGAACATTTGCTTTCTTAAAGCCTGGATTTTACCGAATTTGCCTTGAGTATCAGGCGCTGCGATTGTCACGACGTATAGAGGTTGTCCTGTTGACGATTGTCCTTTTACCTCAACTTTGATGCGGTTCGATTGCTTCTCCAATTCAGCAAGCTTAACACCGATTTCCGAGAATTTCATAAAGTCATAGTTTTCACTGTTGAACAGGCTGCCATCCTGTTCTTCATATGCATTTACATTTGTCCATTTTAAAGACTCCGCAAATGCCGGAGTCCAGGGGGAAGCAGCCAAGAGGCTTGCTGCCATTAAGCCAGATATGATCTTCTTGTTTTTCATTTATGTATTCCTCCGTAAAACAATTATTTTGTTTGTATATTTATACATAATAATTATTAATTATTATTTCGTAAATCGTACGAAATGCCCAAAAAAATAGTATATTCGTTAATCGTACTAGTCACCTGTATTCTTTGAGGTTGGGAAATAATTTGTATTGATAAAAATAGGAAGAAAGTCACTGAGCGGGCATAAAAAAGCTGTACCTCCGATTTATGACAATGAAGGTACAGCCAGGGGTTAATATTGTGATTGAGCCATTCTGTTTTTGTGCATCTGCTTCCATCGTCTTGCCTTGTACGCACGGTCAAGAGCGGCCACAGGCTTAACAGTAACTGCATTTTTTAGGATAGCCGGAGTTTGTTTGACTGAAAAAACAACAGTGTTGACCGCTTTTTTCTTTTCTTCGAAATCCGATTTCAACTGCTGCTGATGGACGGTAAGTTTATCTGTTTCGTGCTTGATCGCATTGGTTTTCGCCTGTACTCTCGTCGCAGTTGCCTGAAGACTCTCAATTTGAGGCTTTGCCGCTTTAAAGGTCTTGAAGGCGGCAAATCCTAAATAAGCCAAGGAAGCGACAATAACAGCGATGCTGATGTAGACAATGATCATAAATGAAATGCCTCCTTAAATACTCTTTAAAACTTATTTACCCAATAAAACTAAATTCTAACGGAGGGAATGCCTTATACGTGCTGAGATATTTTGGTAATGATATAATGAGATATACATATTTTTATGAACGGGGCCATTATGATGAATAGGTTTATTGTTATCCTGAAGGATAAAAAAAAGGAAGAGCTTGAGGCAGAGCTATTAGTAAAACATATCGAACATTTACGTGAAATGAACCGGGAAGGAAAACTGATCATTGCAGGTCTTTTCAAGAATGATGAGCAGGGGCTGCTGATTTTGAGCTGCGGAGATCTTGACGAAGCAATAACCCTGGTGGAAAGCGATCCATTTATTATTGAAAAATACTATCAATCATATGAAATCAATGAATTCATAGTTGCCAATGAGGAGAATAATTGGTTAATGGATAACCAGCAACCCCTGGGGAACCTCGTCCATTAAAGCCTGGTTTATAGAAAGAAAAAGGACTTCCACTGTGAGCGGAAGTCCTTTTTACATGGTTAAGCCATATTATTTTGTTTCAGCTTCAACGATTGCTTCCTCAGTTTCTGCATCTTCAGCAGTGTCATCAGCAACAACATCTTCCAAAATTTCTTCAACTGCAGCAAGTACAGCAGAAATAGAAGCAGCAAATTGCTTTGCGATTTCGTTAGCATGTACACTAGCTTTAGCTTCAGTTTTGTTGGCAGCAGAAGGGTTAACAGCTGTTTCTTCTTCAACAGCAGTTTCGTCAGTCACAACTTCTTCAGTAGCTTCTTCAGTAGCAGTTTCGTCAGTAACGACTTCTTCAGTCACTTCTTCAGTAGCTTCTGCTAATTTTTTTGCAGCTTCAAAAGCTTCTTTTTTAGCGGCAATAGCTTCTTTTCTGGCTGCTTTTCTAGCTTCTTTATCTAATTCTTTTGCAGCTTCAAAAGCTTCCTTTTTAGCCGCAATTGCCTCTTTTTTAGCTGCTTTTACTGCTGCTAATGCAGCTTCTTCAGTAGTTTCTTCAGTAGCAGTTTCATCAGCAACAACGTCTTCAGTTACTTCTTCAGTAGTAGTTTCATCAGCAACAACTTCTTCAGTAGTTTCTTCAGTAGTAGTTTCATCAGCAACTACGTCTTCAGTCACTTCTTCAGTAGCCGTTTCATCAGTAACAACATCTTCAGTCACTTCTTCAGTAGCAGTTTCGTCAGCAACAACTTCTTCAGTTACTTCTTCAGTAGCAGTTTCGTCAGTAACGACTTCTTCAGTCACTTCTTCAGTAGCAGTTTCGTCAGCAGCAACTTCTTCAGTTACTTCTACAGACAAAGCAACAGCTGAATTTTCGTTAGCGTTGTTTTTGGCAGTTTCGCTTGCATTGAAAGCTTTAGACTTCATTTTGTTGGCGATAGAAGGAGATACTTCAGCATCTTCGTCAGCAACGACATCTTCAGTCACTTCTTCAGCATCTTCGTCAGCAACCACATCTTCAGTTACTTCTTCAGCAACTTCGTCAGCAACCACATCTTCAGAAGCCTCTTCCTCAGTAACGTCTTCTTCAGTTACTTCTTTAGATAAAGCAACAGCAGAGAATTCATTAGCATTTTCTTTTGCAATATCGCTTGCATGGAATGCTTTAGAATTAGTTTTGTTTTCAATAGAAGGGTTTACTTTTTCTTCTTTCTCTTCATCGTCAGCATCTTCATCGTCTTCTTCTGTCTTAACTGTTGCGTGTGTATCCAGATCGATGTCCTCGGAATCAGAGTCATTGTCTTCATCGTCTTCTTCCTGCTTAACAGTTGCATCTGCATTCAGGTCGATGTCTTCAGAATCTTCTTCCTCAGTTTCTTCATCTTCCTTTTTCATTTCTGCATCAGCGTCAACTGCTTCTTCTTCATCTTTTTTTGCGTCTGCATCTACTTGAAGGTCAGCTGTTTCTTCAGAATCAGTAGCAGTTTCGCTTTCCGGTACGGACACTTCAGCTTCCTCAGTTACAACTGGCTCAAGAACAACAGGCTCTTGAACGACTACTTCTTCAGCAGGTTTTTCTTCAGCAGGTGCTTGCGTTGCTTTCGCATGAACTGCAGCATTTGGCGCAGCATGCTTTTTAGCAGTATCGCTTGCATGTAGGCTAGCCTGTGACTTAGCAGCTTTTTCTTTAGTTTCTGCTTTCTGTTCTGTTTTTGGCTGAACCTTCACTGCAGGCTTCGCTGGAACAGCAGCTGCCGGCTTTCCGCTAGCTTTCTTATTATTGACTGTTTTAACTTGAGCTTTAACTGAGTGAGATTGTTCAACCTTCACTTTGTCAGGTCCGGCCGCCTGTGTGAAATGGCCGCCTGTTAAAACACCGATAGATAATACTCCAGCTAGCATAAAAGATTTAACAACCTTTGTTCCATTCATATAATTAGTCATTTTAATATTCGCTCCCTTTTCATATCGTTATCCGTGGCTGATTCCTTCGGTATACGCTAAAAAAACAGGAGCTTCATTCGGTGGTGGTGATGGAGGGGCATTGACCCACTGGCTAATGAAAACAGAAGCACGGGATGTGAATGGCTGCGTCAGGATCAATTCGAAACGATGATCCGATATAAACCACTTATCCAAAAAGCTGATGCTGGAAGATCCATTGCTTGACCGGTCACTTGATGGCCCCCCTGAAGCCTTTGTCCGTGAAGGAGGGTTTGGCAGATTATCTCCTTTTGGAAACCGTACCTTTTGGGAACGACCTGGTTTCTCCTTTTTTTCAGGAGAAGCCTGTGCATTCGCCTTGGCAGCAGGTTTCCTTGGAGAGACCTGCTTTTCTGCGATTGCCTTAGCAGATTCTGCCTCATCCTTTAATCCGGTTGAGGGAAGATTTGTCTCTTTAACCTCTACATTTTTTTTATGTATGGATGTTGCAGCAGCTTTTTTGTCTACTGTATTGCTTTGCTTTGCAATGTTTTTCGGATTTGCCTTTTCTCCAGCCGCCTTTTTAGATAAAACGGGCCTTGCAGCCTTTTCGCTTTTTGAGTTAGCGTTGGACTTTCCAGGCTGTTGTTTTCCCTGTGGAGGATGGACAACTGCCTTAGCCTGAACCGGCTTTTCAATTACCGGCTTTTCAATCACAGGCTTTTGCTCAGGCTGCTGTTTCTCCAAAGCAGGCTGAGCGGCAATTTTATCTACAGCATTAGCTTTTTCTGCTTGCAGTGGCAGTTTATCCTGTACTGCTGCAGAAGGCGGCTCACTCCGTTTTGCCTCTGGAGCTTTTTCTGCAAGGGCCAATTCCGGTAAAAACAAGGCAGAGCCAGCAATAATACCAGTCATTATCAATTTTCGGAAGTGCATCCTTTCACCTCCTTTCAAATCGGAATATTCATGGATAGCATTCAGAGTTTTAAACCTGTTTTTGTCGGTTTTTGCGGAAATTACTGATAAAGGGTTCTTTTCGCCTAGTATGTTGTAGGAAGAACTGCCTCTTATAAATAAAAAAAGCAGGAGGTTCATCCTGCCTTTACATGGTTTTGAGTTATATTTTCAAGGTAAAAGTGTCGCCTTCGATAAAGATTTTGCCCGATAAATTACTTGCATTCTCCAAATGCATGCTGCCATTTTTCAGTTCTGGCTTATTTTCAAATCTGAGCTCCAGCCGGTAGATATCGCTCAATTTCTCCTTAAAATAGGAGATGACAGGCCGATTGAAGATAAACTCTTTGCTGCCTGATGTTACCCGCAGATAGGCGGGGTGGAGGGTGCGATTTTCATGGGTAACCATATTGATTGGATCAAAATTGGCAGAATCGAATTTTCCTTCTATAAAAAGGGAATACCTGCCTTGCTTCAGGAAGTCATCAAACCTGTTTAGCCTTTTTGATTTAATGAAATCAATCAGTTTCCGTGTTTCCTCCGTTACAGCATGGCAATGATCTGAGGAAGATTGATCCCAGCTGACTTCCTCCTTTAAAAATTCATATAAAGTCAGGTCGGACTCAACAAACCTTTGCTTCCAGTCAGGCAAGGTTAAATCAAGATATAAACAAATAAACAGGCCAGACCGGTAGCAGCTGGCCCGAGTATTCAAGTTCGATTCAAGCGGATCTAACAGAGGACCGCTATGTTTCTTCAACAGCTCTGCCAAGGACTGGCCGGTAATCTTCAATTGGGCCAGAAACTCGATATACCATGCTGTACCCTCAACGCTTTCGATTAAAAGTTCGTAGTCAGCATACTTGCCGATAATCGATTTCCTTCTTTCCCGCAAAGAAATAAACCTGCTGATGAAATCTGCGCTGTTTTGCTGAACAGCTGAAAAAAGCTCTTCTCTTTCCATGCTCCTGAGCTGTATATTCTCAGCCTCCAGAGGATAAAGGCTGCCCAATAGCTCATCAGGGAATCTTTTTTCACCGTATAAATATTGATAGCCATGAAACAACTCGTGCACAAGGACGGGGTAAAGGGTCTCGATAGAAGGATGATGATTCAGATTCACGATGGCGGTTGGATGGCCATGAAAAAGGATTAAGGTGTCGGCGCCATTGAAGGAAGGCTCCCAGGGAATCGTACAGGTTTTATAGTCAGTAAGCGGATGGTTGAATAGAGATACTTCCTCAGAATTATAAATCGCATAGGCTGCTTGCCGGAAACCGGGCCAATACTCATCCAGCGGGATTATATCCATAAGTTCCTCGATTTTCGCAATGAATTCCACAAAGATTTCCTCCAGTAAATCAAATACTTTATAGTATAAATTCTCCAGCAACTGGCAATCTCCTTTCTCTTGCTCTTTTGTAAAAAAGTAGTAAAATGGTTGTTATGCTTTAGTCGTTTAAATGAAAGAAGGATGCATCTTGAAAAACCTGCGAATCTATTTGATTCTTATTGGAGTCATGTTTTTATGGGGCATGAACGTAACTGCCCTTAAGGTGATCGTAAGCAATTTCCCGCCCATCACCATTACCTCTCTGCGTGTCTTTACTGCAGGAGTCACCGTTTTTATTATTCTCTTTTCCATAAAAAAAGTAAGGCTGCCTTCCAAAAAAGAATGGGGCTATATCCTCGGCGGCAGCCTCTTGAACGTGACTGGCCATCATCTGTTCCTTGGACTTGGGCTGAAAGCAACCTCTGCCGTTAACGGAGGATTGATTTTAGGACTTGGCCCGCTCTTGACGGCATTGATGGCCATCTTGCTGCTAGGCAACAGGCTGACCCATGTAAGGGTGATTGGCTTCATCTTTGGCGGAATCGGTGTGTCCCTGACCGTCCTTGCCGGCGGTACAGGATTATCAGGAATGTCCATTGGAGACTTTTATGTATTTTTGTCCATCCTATCACAGGCAATCAGCTTCATCATTATTTCCAAGGCGGCCAAAACACTTGACCCGCGCCTGCTGACTGGATATATGCTCATCTTTGGCTCGATTCTGCTCTTTTTCATCGGTCTCTGGAAGGAACCAGACGGTCTATCCCATATAGGCAGCGGCAGCATAGGTGTATGGAGCGTGTTCTTCGCCTCCGCCATTTTTGCAACAGCCGTCGGCCACATGCTGTACAACTACGCAATCGGCCAGACCGGACCTGCAGAAGCGTCGATTTTCCTTAACCTGAATACCTTTTTATCGATATTATTCGCCGCTATTTTCCTTGGCGAAAAAATCACCTCATCCCACTTGCTTGGGCTTGTTTTCATCGTCTCAGGAGTCATTTTCGGATCAGGTGCACTCGAAGAAATCATGCTCAGAAACCGGGCCAAACGGAACGCAGCCTAATAGATTGATAGGAGAAAATGCAGGGGAGAGTCCCCTGCATTTTTTCTATGGAGGTATACCTTCGCTGATATGGCATCAGAATGATGAAAAAAACATTGAATAGAGCCAACCGGTGATGAAATTGCTGCACATGTAGATAAAACGCGAGTTACCAGTAATAAAAGTGCAACAAATGTAGATAAAATCCGAGTTACCAGTAATAAAAGTGCCGCAACTGGTGATAACGGAAATAAGGCATTTAACAGGCAGCTTTTTTTAATGAAAAAAAGCGATCCAACATGTAAAAAACATGCTACTAGTCAAAATATCAATCCTACTAGTCAAATAACTCTCACTACTAGTCAAAAAATCAATCCTACTAATCAAAAAACACTTCCTGCTAGTCAAAAACTCCACCAACAAATAAAAAAGGTTAAAAATCATATAAATCAAATGAATTTTTCCCCAGCTCCAGATGCAAATATGTCCATTTTTCCAAAAAACTGTCCTGAATCTGGACACTTAGCATATTCCATCCCCAGTTCTCAAGCAAATCATCTTTGGCATGATTCTTGCTTTCTATAAAAATAGTACATAAATCAAAAGCGGAGGTTATGGAAGATGAAAATGGGCGAAACAAGAGCAATTGTTACTGGCGGAGTATCCGGCCTTGGGGAAGCGACTGTAAGAAGAATCATCAAGCAGGGCGGCAGGGCAGCAATTCTCGATTTATCAGAAGAAAGAGGGCAAAAGCTTGTTGAAGAGCTCGGGGAGAACACGATTTTTGTAAAAACAGATGTAACCAGCGAGGTGGATGTGTCCAACGCGGTCAGCAAGGCAATTGAGGTATTCGGTTCCATCAATACGGTCGTCAACTGTGCCGGAATTGGCATTGCCGGCAAGCTGCTGTCCCGCAAAGGAGTACATTCACTGGACATGTTTTCAAAGGTGATCTCCATCAACCTGATTGGTACCTTCAACGTCATTCGGCTTGCTTCTGAGCAAATGATCAATAACGAACAGAATGAAAAGGGTGAAAGAGGAGTCATCATCAACACTGCTTCAGTAGCAGCATTCGAGGGGCAAATTGGGCAGGCTGCCTACAGCGCGTCAAAAGGTGGTGTCGTCGGGATGACACTGCCGATTGCGAGGGAGCTTGCTTCTTATGGCATCAGGGTAATGACAATCGCACCAGGGTTATTCCACACGCCAATGTTTGACTCGCTGCCAGCGGAAGCGCGTGATTCACTTGGAAAAATGGTGCCGTTCCCGCAGCGGCTCGGATATCCGGAGGAATACGCACAGCTGGCCGAGAGCATCATCACAAATCCGATGCTAAATGGAGAGACGATTCGGCTGGATGGTGCCATCCGCATGCAGCCTAAATAAATGAAGGAGTACACAGGATTGGATCCATCTCAGAATGCACTCCAAAAAATTGGCGGAAGACCCTGGATATCAGGGTCTTCTTCATTTTTGCCAACAAGAAAGTGTACCTTTAAAACAGAAACCTATATAATGAGAATAACAAATTGAATTTTCAGAAATTTAGACAGGCAGCCTGTTTTAAAGGGGGAAGAAGATGATTCAATTCAAGGATATTGTTACTCCTGTCGATAGTGTGATAACGGAAGATACAACCCTGAAGGAAGCGATTGAGATCATCAAGGTGAAAAAGTGGAATCTGTTGCCTGTAACGGATTTGAATCGGGATCTTCGGGGTGTTTTTACCCGCAGCGGCTTATATCAGATGGTCCTTGATGGGAATCCCCTTGATGCACCGATCAAACGATACATAATCAAAGATGCAAAGTCGATCATGGTCGATACTCCCTACAAACAAATCGAATACATTGTAAAAACCAGCAAGGTAGGGACAGGAGTTGTCCTTGACGAGGATCATAAGGTGATGGGGTTGCTGACAAAGACCGAAATGGTCCAGGCCTTACTTAAGTCAGCCAACACATTGAAGGATCAGCTGGAGACGATTCTTAGCAATTCCAATATGGGAGTTCTGATGACGGATGAAAATCTGGAAATCATCTATGCCAATGAAGCTTTTGCAAAAATAAGCGGGCGTACTCCGGAACTGGTTATCGGCGAGAAGCTTGAAGCTATATTTCCGGGATTGGAATTTGAAAACAGCACCCATCAGCATTTTGAAAAATATCAATCAATCCTGCATATCTCAACCTACGAAATGGTCAATCACCGTCATGGCACCATCGTTCTGCTGCAGGACTTGTCTGAAATAGAAAAAATGGCAGAGGAGCTCCAGACAGTCAAGAAGCTGAAGCTGACAATCGAAACAACCCTGGAGCATGCCTATGATGGCATTCTCATGACCGATGAGCGCAAAATCATCACGATGGTCAGCCCGCCGATGCTGGAGCTTTTCGGCCTGGAAAAAAACGAAGTGCTGAATCAGCCTGTCGATAAGGTGCTGCCGCAGCTGAAGCTCGGGAATGTGTTTAAATCAGAGTCTGCCGAAGTCAGTGATTTCCTTGAAAGGAAGGGAATCAAGTATATTGTCCACCGGATTCCGATCAAGAAGGACGGCAGGGTCATCGGGGCAATCGGGAAGGTGATGTTCCGTCAGCTGAATGAGGTAAGCGAGCTGTTCAAACGGCTGCAAAAGGCGGAAAGCAAAGCGAGCTTTTACCATCAGGAACTGAAAAAATCGGAAGCGGCCAGATTCACCTGGGACCATATTTTCAGTGAAGATCCTTATATGGAAAAATTGAAGAAAAGCGCCGCTAAAGCAGCTAAGGGCAGGTCGACCGTGCTGGTCAGGGGCGAAAGCGGGACAGGCAAAGAACTATTCGCGCACGCCATCCATAATAGCAGCGCCAGAAGCGACGGCAGGTTCGTGGTCGTTAACTGCGCGGCAATACCAGAGGATTTGCTAGAATCGGAGTTCTTTGGATATGAGGAAGGTGCTTTTACAGGAGCAAAGCAGCGCGGAAAAATCGGGAAGTTTGATCTAGCCAATGGTGGAACGCTTTTTTTAGACGAAATTGGCGATATGTCGCTCGCTCTCCAGGCTAAGTTGCTTAGAGTCCTCCAGGAGCGCGAGTTTTACCGGGTCGGCGGCAATAATCGCATTAAAGTGGATGTCCGGATCATTGCCGCTACAAACCGAAACCTCGAGGAAATGGTAAAATCCGGCGACTTCCGTGAGGATCTATATTACCGGCTGAACGTCATCTCCTTGAATATTCCGCCGCTGAGGGAGCGGCTCCATGATGTTGAGCACCTTACTGATAATTTAATGAAGGAATTGAATGCGATGCTGGGTACAAGCATCACGGGGATTTCACCGCAGGCGAAAAATGCGCTGCTTCAATATGCCTGGCCTGGAAATGTACGTGAGCTGCGCAACGTACTGGAGCGGGCGATGACTTTTGCTGAATATGGAAAAATTCAGCTTGAAGATTTGCCAGATTATTTAACCTCCCAAATAGCGAACCCTGCAACAAAGAAAATCAGCCTTGCCGAGGACGCTGAGCTTGGGGCAATCAAGAAGGCTTTGTACCAGACTAGCGGAAATAAGGCACAGGCTGCAAAATTGCTAGGGATCAGCAGGTCGGGCCTTTACGAAAAATTAAAGAAATACGAGCTTTCACCATAGGATATAACGTGTTTGGCTTTTCGGATTTCAGGGATTCGGGAAAACAATCTGTTATAGCCAATGTTGAATTGCAAACCTGTTGATCTTCGTTCCCGGCGCGTAGACTCCTCCGAAAATGCTAACGCATTTCCATCGTGCGTGGGCCCATTCAAGGAAGCTTTTCAGAGTCCTGCGGGCTCAGCGCCAGCCCCTCGGAAAGCGAAACGCCTGGAACGGAAATCAACAGAATTTATTTACGAGCCTTTGTTAAAGAAAAAGTGATTTAAATCGTCCAATACGAGGTGTTCATTTTCTGGACACCTCCGAAAAATTAAATCTTATCCACCCTCTGAAATGCCTGACTGCATTATTTTTAGAAAATTGGCATAATTATTGCATGTAGTAAACTGTATGCGTTTTCATATTGGTATTTTTAAAGGGGGAAGTTTGGATGGATATCGGATCATATTTAGCACAGAATGCGAGAAAGACACCAGATAAGCTTGCAATCAAATGCGAGGGAAGAACATATACGTACAAGCAGTTCAATGAAGAGGTGAACAAGCTGGCCCATGGCTTGCTGGGCCTTGGAATAAGCAAAGGCGATAAGATTGCTTTGATGATGAAGAACTCTGATAAATTTGTTTTTTCATTGTTCGCTGGCACAAAAATCGGAGCGGTGGTCGTACCGGTGAATTTCCGCCTCACAGCTTCCGAGGTGCATTATATTCTCGGCCAGTCAGAAGCAGTGCTTGTGATTTGTGATGAAGATCTTGAGGATACCGTTACGCTTGCTCTGGAGAAAACTCGCGTTGTCCATGTCATCACGACCGGTACCCCGAACACGCTTGGCTGCCATTCGTACGAAAGTGTTTTGGCAGACTGCACCGACAATCCGCCAATTGAGGTCAGCGAGACAGACGACCTTGAAATATTATATACATCAGGCACAACCGGACGGCCAAAAGGAGCTTTATTTGACCATAAACGCATCTTCAATGTCGGCTTGACGATGATGATCAGCATGGGCATTAACCAGGAAGAAACCATCCTTCATGTTGCTCCGCTGTTCCACTCGGCACAGCTGAACTTGTTCCTGATTTCCGGCGTGGTCCTTGGTGCAACCCATATCATCCACCGTGAGTTCCATCCAGTCAAGACGCTCGAAGCCATCGAAGAGCATAAAGTCACTCATTTCTTTGGCGTACCGGCGATGTTCAATTTCATGCTTCAGGTACCTAACGCTGCAGACTACGACCTTTCTTCGATCAAAAGATGCGGTTATGGTGCTGCACCGATGGCTCCTGAGCTCGTCCGGAAGAGCATCGAGCTGTTTCGCACAGACCAGTTCTATAATTTGTGCGGCTTGACTGAAGCAGGACCTGGAGGGATTTTGCTGGATCCGGAAGGGCATAAGAACCATCTCGGAAAAGGCGGGAAGGCTGCCTTCCTGACTGAAGCAAGAGTGGTCAACGAAGAGGGAGAGGATGTAAAGCCTGGTGCAGTAGGAGAGTTTGTGATCAAGGGCGAATCGATCATGAAGGAATACTACAAAAAGCCTGAAGAAACTGTGAAAACGATAAAGGACGGCTGGCTGTACACAGGCGATCTGGCGACGATCGACGAGGAAGGCTATATCACCCTGGTTGACCGTAAAAAGGACATGATCATTTCCGGCGGGGAAAATGTGTACTCGATTGAGGTCGAAGAAGTGCTGTATGAGCATCCATCGGTTTTGGAGGCAGCCATTATAGGCCTGCCGGATGAAGTTTGGGGAGAAGCAGTCTGCGCGGTCATTGTACCGAAGCAGGATGCAGTGGTTGATGAGCAGGAACTGAAAAACTTCTGCCGTCAGAAATTAGCAGGATACAAGGTTCCGAGAAGGATTTTTATTGAAAAAGCACTTCCGAGAAATGCGTCCGGAAAAATACTGAAATATCAGCTGCGCCAGAGGCTGAACGGAGTTAGGCAATAAAAGACTCCAAATCTAAGAAGGGGGAGAGCTAAAGATGAAGCATCCTTATTTAAGTGATGACCATGAAATTTTTCGCAGGTCATTAAGAAAATTTTTAGAAAAGGAGGCTTATCCTTTTTACGAGAAATGGGAGGAGGACCGGATGATTCCCAGGTCGTTCTGGACGAAGATGGGTGAGCAGGGCTATCTGTGCCCGGATATCGATGAGGAATACGGCGGCAGCGGAGTTGATTGGGGATTCGAGGTTGTCATCAACGAAGAGCTTGAGCGGGTAGGCTCCGGCCTTGTTGGTGTCGGGCTTCATAATGATATCGTCGTCCCATATATCACAGCATACGGCAGCGAGGAGCAAAAACAGCGGTGGCTCCCAAAATGCGCAACAGGCGAGATCATTACAGCAATCGCGATGACAGAGCCTGGAACCGGTTCAGATTTGGCCAATATCCAGACCACCGCCATCCTGGACGGTGACCACTACATCTTAAATGGGCAGAAAACCTTCATTACTAATGGAATCCAGTCAGATTTGATTGTCGTCGCCTGTAAAACAGACCCAAAAGCTACTCCAAAACACAAAGGAGTCAGCCTGCTGGTCGTCGAGCGTGATGCTCCAGGGTTTTCCCGGGGAAGAAAACTCAATAAGGTCGGGCTGCATTGCCAGGACACAGCAGAACTCATTTTCGAAGACTGCCGGGTGCCAAAGGAAAACCTCCTCGGTGAAGAAGGAAAAGGCTTCCTTTATTTAATGGAAAAGCTGCAGCAGGAGCGCCTGCTTGTCGCAATCGCTGCGCAGACAGCGTCTGAGGTCATGCTGAAGCAGACGATTGACTATGTCAAAAGCCGTGAAGCCTTCGGCAAGCCTGTGAGCAAATTCCAGAATACCCAGTTCAAGATTGTAGAGATGGCGACTGAAATCGAGATGGGCCGCTCATTCCTTGACCAGCTGATTGCCGAGCATATTGAAGGAAAGGATGTCGTCACCAAGGTATCGATGGCCAAATGGAAGCTGACCGACAGCGCGCGAAGAATCGCCGCCGAATGCATGCAGCTCCACGGCGGCTACGGCTATATGGAAGAATACGAGATTGCCAGGAGGTTTCGCGATATCCCAGTAGCAAGCATCTACGCCGGAACAAATGAAATCATGAAAACGATTATTGCCAAGAATATGGGGCTGTAGAGTTTTAGTTAATTTATAAGGACCATTCAAGATGGAAAAATCGTGGTGAGTATCTATTAGTGAGCTATAAAGGGCCATCGACGAGAAGAAACTCAGTGCGGATGGCTCTTATAGGGCTTCTTAGGACCATCCAAGAGAGAAAACTCAGTGCGAGTGTCTCTTATAAGTTTTATAAAGACCATCCACTGCCAAAAGAATTCGATTGAATGGTCCTAACAATACTTCAGGAAGCAGTAAATGAAAATAAGATTATCAAGCTATAAATCTATTCCTCGAAAAAAACAAAACAGATGTCTCTAACAGAAAGGAAGATTCAAAATGCGTGAAGTAGTCATAATTGAAGGTGTGAGAACACCGGTCGGCAGAAGAAAAGGGTTATTGAAGGATATTCGCCCGGATGACCTGGCTGGAGAGGTTTTGAAGGAGCTCACCAAAAGGGCTGGCATCGATGCTGGCCTGGTGGAGGATGTGATCCTCGGCTGCGTGACCCAGTCCGGCGAGCAGGCGGGCGACATTGCCAGGGTTGCTGCCTTGATTGCGGGATTCCCGATTGAAGTGCCTGGTACAACAATTGACCGGCAGTGCGGTTCGAGCCAGCAGGCTGTCCACTTTGCGGCACAGGCCATCCTGGCGGGTGATATGGATGTTGTCATTGCCGGCGGTGTTGAGAATATGTCCCGTGTGCCGATGGGCTCCAACTATCAGCAGGCTGTTCCATTCAGCCCCAAGCTGAAGGAGCGATACGAGATCATCCACCAGGGTCTGTCTGCTGAGAGGATTGCTGAGAAATATGGTTTCACAAGGACAGACCTTGATGAATTTTCGGCTGAAAGCCATCGCCGCGCCTTGAAGGCCCAGGCAGAGGGTTATTTTAAAAGAGAAATCATGCCGCTCGAGGTTACTTTGGAGAATGGCGAAAAAACCCTGATGACTGAGGACTCCGGTCCGCGTGATGGGACGACAGCTGAAGTCCTTGGCGGCTTGAAGACCGTTTTTAAAGAGGATGGGGCTATCCATGCAGGAAACTCCAGCCAGATCAGTGACGGTGCCGCGGCATTGCTGCTCATGAGCCGGGAAAAAGCGGAAGAGCTAGGGCTGAAACCTCGCTTCAAGGTACATACAAGAGTGGTTGTCGGTTCAGATCCGACCTTGATGCTGACTGGTCCGATTCCGGCAACAGAAAAAGTACTGAAGAAAGCTGGCCTAAAGCTTGAGGATATTGATGTGTTCGAGGTGAATGAAGCATTTGCTCCTGTTCCAATGGCCTGGCTGAAGGAAACGGGTGCGGATCCGGCAAAGCTGAATCCGAATGGAGGAGCAATAGCCCTTGGCCATCCTCTTGGTGCAAGCGGTGCGCGCCTGATGGTTTCAATGATGCATGAGCTGGAAAGAACGGGCGGCCGCTATGGGCTTCAGACCATGTGTGAAGGCCATGGAATGGCGAACGCCACCATTATTGAAAGGCTCGATTAACAGTTTCAAAGTCTTCAAGCAACGAACCGGCATCACACAGCATGCTAAGGCACAGTAAAGCAAAAAACGGCATTTTACCAGGAGGAATGGAAATGAGTACGACTATCGGCAAAATTTTTGATCTGACGGTAATGAAATTCCCAAACAAGGAAGCCATCTATGATGTCCGCAAAAATGTCCGCTTTACTTATAGTGAATGGAATGATGAGGTGAATCGTCTTGCCAACGCTCTTTTAAATGAAGGTGTTAAGAAGGGGGACCGAGTCTCAACCTTCCTTTTCAATACAGAGGAGCTTGGCACGGCATTTTTCGCGTGTGCCAAAATTGGTGCTGTTTTTAACCCGATCAATTTCAGGCTGCAGGGTGAGGAGGTTGCTTTTATCCTGAGCGATGCAGCCCCGAAGGTCGTTCTTTTTGAAAAAGCAGTTGAGCCAGTCATTGCCTCGATTGAAAACCGTTTCCCCCAGATTGCTTTCTGGTTCATTGATGAAGATACGCCTGAATATGCAGCGAACTATCATGAGAAAGTACAGTCTGCAGAGGCGAACGCTGTGAAAATTGATGTGCGTGAAGATGATCTATACGCAATCATGTACACAAGCGGTACGACGGGCAGGCCAAAGGGTGTGATGCATAAGCACCGGAACATGGCGGAACAAAGCCTGCTCGTGATCGGGGCGACAAAATTGAATTCGAAGGATGTCGGTTTGGTAACCGCGCCAATGTTCCACTGTGCCGAGCTCCATTGTGCCTTCCTCCCTAGAGTGCATGTTGGCGGGAGCAATGTCATCCTTCATCAATTTGCTCCAAAAAAGGTGCTTGAGCTGATTGATTCGGAAAAAGTGTCCAAGTTCTTTGCGGCCCCTACAATGTGGAATATGATTTTACAGGAAAAGCTTGAGGACTATAATATTGAAAGCCTGAAGCTGGGACTTTATGGTGCTGCGCCTATGGCTCCGTCGCTCGTCCATGCGTGCCATGACAAGCTGGGCATCCAGCTGGTCCAGGCTTATGGAATGACTGAGATGGGACCTGCGATTACCTTCCTTTCTGAGGATGATCAGCTGACAAAGGCTGGTGCAGCCGGCCAGGCATGCTTGAACCATGAAATCAGGATTGTCAGGCCGAATGAAGATGGTCCATCAGATCCTGATGATATCCTGCCGCCAGGTGAAAGCGGTGAAATCATTGTCCAGGGCCCATGCATGATGCTGGGTTATTTTAACCGGGAAGAAACTTCGGAAAAAGCCATGTACAAGGGCTGGTATCATTCAGGAGATATCGGCTACCTGGATGAAGATGGCTACCTGTGGGTGAAGGACCGGGTCGACGACATGATCATCAGCGGCGGCGAGAATATTTACCCTCGTGAGGTCGAAGATGTGCTGCATGCCCATGAAGGGGTTTTGGATGTGGCAGTGATCGGGCAGCCGGACGACCGCTGGGGAGAGAGCGTCACTGCCTTTGTTGTAAAAAAAGATCCGCAGGTCACTGAAGAAGATCTGGATCAATGGTGCAAGGACAGTGACAGCCTCGCCAATTACAAGCGGCCTCGTAAATATATTTTCATAGAGGCACTGCCTAGGAATGCGAGCGGAAAGATTCAGAAGTTCATGCTTCGCAAGCAAATGGAAGAGCTGTTTTCGAATTGAATGACGGAAAGGACTTTTTAGCATGCTGAACGGCATTAAAATCATCGACTTCACCAATTATATACCGGGTCCATTTGCCACTATGCGGCTGGCCGACCTTGGTGCAGAAGTGATCAAGGTAGAAGCCCCTGAAGGAGATCCTGCAAGGAATACTGGAGAAGGATTTGTCTTCACAGCCCATAACCGCGGGAAGAAGAGCATAGCCCTGAACCTGAAGCAGGATGAGGGGCGGCAAATCGCGCTCGCTCTGCTTGCACAAGCAGATGCGGCTATCGAAAGCTTTAGGCCTGGGGTGATGGATAAGCTGGGCCTCGGTTATGAGGCGGTACGAAGCATCAATCGGGGAATCGTCTACTGTTCGGTATCCGGATACGGGTCAGAAGGGTCGATGGCCGCGCTGGGAAGCCACGATTTGAATTATATGAGCTTAAGCGGGGCACTTGCCCAGCTGAAGGATGGAAGCGGAAGGCCGATCCATCCAACGAATACCTTTGCGGACTATATTGGCGGAATGGCATCCAGTGAACGGATTCTTGCAGGACTTGTCGCGCGTGGAAAAACCGGTGAGGGCAGCTATCATTGCATTTCCATAGCCGACTCGATGGCCTCACTGATGGCAAACCACGTACTGATTGAAAAAGAAACCGGTTATCCAAACGGCGTGTCTGTCCTGAATGGTACAGTGGTTTCATATTCTTTATATGAGACGAAGGACAGCCGCTACGTTAGCCTGGCGGCACTCGAACCGAAGTTTTGGCTGAATTTTTGCCATGGAATTGGCCGGGAGGATTGGCAGCATGCCCACTATTCAAGACCGGGCAAGGAGAATCCGGTTTATGATGCGCTGGTCACTCTGTTTAAAAGCAAGACTTTAGCGGAGTGGACTGATTTCGGAATGAGGGTGGATTGCTGTTTGACCCCTGTACTCGAGGCAGGCGAGCTGGCTTCTTTTCCTTATTTTAAGGATAAGGAATTTGCTTCAGAACTGGGACAGATTAAAATGCATTCTGATTTAAAATGGAGCGGCAATGTCCACCCGCCGGAAAAAGGGGGGCAAACTGAAGAGGTTTTAAGAGAGCTGCTCGGAGCAAGCGAACAGCAAATCAGAGAGTGGCAGAATAAGGGTATCATTTAAGATTGCTATTTTACGAGAAGCGGAAGGGGAAATGTCGTATGATGAATGTTCCATTGACAGTAGGTTCACTATTGGAAAGAGCAGAAAAGTTTTTCCCGAAAAAACAGGTTGTTTCACGTACATTGTCCGGTATCCATCGATTCACTTATAAGGAGATTGGTGAAAGGACGCGCAGGCTGGCCAGTGCCCTTGAGAAGCTGGGTATCGGCAAAGGAGACAGAGTCGGTACGTTTGCGTGGAACCACCACCGGCATCTGGAAGTCTATTTCGCTGCACCCGGGATGGGCGCAGTGCTGCACACGATCAATATCCGCCTGTCACCGGAGCATGTCTCTTATATTATCAATCATGCAGAAGACAAGGTGCTTTTAGTAGATGAAGATTTGCTGCCGCTGATTGAACGATGCAAGGATGATTTTAAAACGGTAGAGGCGTACATCGTTATGACCGACAAGGATGAGCTTCCGGAAACAACGCTTGAGCCAGTTTTCTCTTACGAAGCCTTGCTCCGTGAAGCGAGCCCCGACTTTGAATTCGTGAAGGATATCGACGAGAATGAACCTGCAGGAATGTGCTATACTTCCGCAACAACCGGTAAGCCGAAGGGGGTAGTCTATTCCCATAGAGGAATTGTCCTTCACAGCTTTGCGTTCGGATTGGCGGACACTGCCGCTCTGTCAGAAACCGATGTGGTTCTTCCTGTTGTTCCGATGTTCCATGCGAATGCGTGGGGACTTCCGTTTGCCGCGACCTGGTTCGGATCTACTCAAGTTTTGCCAGGGCCGCTGTTTACACCGAAACTGCTTGCCGACCTGATTGAGCAGGAAAAGGTCACTTTCACTGCCGGCGTTCCAACCATTTGGCTTGGCCTGCTCAATGAGCTAGAGAATGGAAGCTATGACACGTCTTCGCTAAGGTCAATTGTTTGCGGAGGTTCAGCTGCACCTAGAGGAATGATCAAGGCCTTTGAAACGAAATACAAAATTCCGTTCCTGCACGCTTACGGCATGACAGAGACTACGCCTCTTGCGACGGTATCCCGACTTAAGAGCTATCAGGAAGGACTGGATCAAGAGGAGATTCTCGATATCCGCTCAAAGCAGGGACTTCTGGTGCCTGGACTTGAAATGAAGATCATTGGCGGCAACGGGGAAGTAAAATGGGATGGCCAGGAAATGGGCGAGCTTCTGCTGCGCGGCCCTTGGATTGCCGATGAGTACTACAAGGATGAGCGTTCAAACGAAGCCTTCAAGGATGGCTGGCTATATACAGGAGATGTTGCCACTGTTGATGAGGAGGGTGTCATCAAGCTTGTCGACCGGACAAAGGACCTGATCAAGAGCGGCGGAGAATGGATATCTTCTGTTGACCTTGAGAATGCTCTGATGGCACACGAAGCGGTATTCGAAGCGAGCGTTATCGCAGTTCCGCACCAGCAATGGCAGGAGCGGCCGATTGCCTGCGTTGTACTGAAGGAGCAATATAAAGATAAAGTTGATAAACAGGAGCTGCTAGATTTCCTTGCACCGCAATTCGCCAAATGGTGGCTGCCAGATGATATCGTCTTTATGGCTGAAATCCCGAAAACCTCAGTAGGGAAATTCCTCAAGCGGGCGCTCAGGGACCAACTAAAAGAACATCTCGCACAAAAGTCATAAGAAATAGAAATAGAAATAGAAATAGAAATAGAAATAGAAATAGAAATAGAAATAGAAATAGAAATAGAAAGCTTTAACACACTAACGCGCTGGGGGTCAGACCCCCAGCGCGTTAGTGTGTTAAAGTGGGGGTAATCTTGAAATTTTAGTGATTCGTCATATTGCATTTTTTGTAAGTGTAGTTTAGTATTTAGTTAAATAACTAAATACTTAATTCGCACATATAATGCTTAAAGAGGAGGCTTCATAAATTGAATGAAGCATTCAAGGCTTTATCGGATCCTACTCGAAGAAAAATTCTCGACTTATTGAAGGAGAGGGATATGACAGCTGGAGAGATAGCCGAACAGTTTGATATGTCGAAGCCAAGCATTTCTCAGCACTTGAAATTGCTGAAGCATGCCGGGCTGATCCAGGATGAAAAACAGGGCCAGTTCATCATTTATTCTCTCAATATTACAGTCTTCCAGGAGCTCATTAGCTGGGCCTTCAGTTTCACAGACAAAAAGAAGGATGGGGAAGGGGAAAGATAAGATGAAAAAACATGTTTTGCCGTTGACGCTGATTGGCCTGCTGGTCATTGCATGGATTATTGCATTTCCAAAGCTGCCAGACCAGGTTCCAATCCACTGGAATATAAATGGGGAAGCCGATGGATTTGCCACACCATTCAATGCCATGCTCTCCACACTCGGAATTATGGTGCTGCTCTATGTCACTATGATGTTCCTGCCAAAAGTCGACCCAAGAAAATCAAATTATAAATATTTTACAAAAAGCTATAACATCATGCTGAACGCGATCCTTGGAGTCTTATTCATCATTAACATCATGATGCTGCTGAATGCTGTGGGCTATGAAGTGCCAATTGGCAGCATTGGTCCAGTTGTGGTCGGTATTATCTTCATGGTGCTTGGGAATTATATGCCTCAGGTCCGTTCGAATTTTTTCATAGGCATCCGTACTCCCTGGACCCTGAGCAATGATGAAGTCTGGAGGAAGACACACAGGGTTGCAGCGAGGATTTTCTTTTTTGGCGGCTTGATCATGATGGCAACCATCTTTCTGCCGTCATTCTGGGAGGAAGCAATCTTTATTGCGATCATCGCTGTGACCGTGATTGCACCATATCTATACTCCTATTTACTCTTTAGAAAAAATTAAAAGTATTCGGTCCTGATAAAAAAGGGCCGATTTTTTTATCTTTCAATTCAAAAAATTCACCAAACAAGGTATGATAATACATATAAAATTCGAAGGTCGAAATAATTAATGGTGCTTTCAACTGGAGGGCTTTGCTTCATGAATGTTTTTTCTTTTATTAAACCATATCGGATTCCAATTGCGGCAGCGCTCAGCTTAATGCTTGTCGAGCTGGCAGTTGAACTCTGGCAGCCGCTGCTGATGGCTAAAATAATTGACGAGGGTATTGTCGAGAAGGATTTGGATACAGTCCTGAAATGGGGAGGGGTCATGCTTGGGATTTCCCTGCTGGCCTTTGCCTCCGGAATCACGAATTCTTTTATCGCTTCCTATGCAGGACAGGGCTTTGGCTATGATTTGCGGGAAAGGCTGTTCTCCAAGGTGCAATCCTTTTCGTTCACGAACTTTGGCAATTTTCCGGCGTCTTCCCTGATCACCAGGATCACAAATGACGTAACCCAGCTGCAAAATACACTTTTCATGAGTCTGCGGATTGCGATGCGGGCTCCGCTCATGGTCATCGGGGGCATTGTTCTGGCAATGCTGGTCAATGTGAAACTTGCGCTGGCATTCGCTGTTATCATGCCGCCGCTGCTGATTTTCCTTATCTGGATTATGACGAAGGCAGCAGGATTATTTAAAAAGGTCCAGAAGCGCCTTGATAAGGTTAATGGTGTCATGAGGGAAAACCTTGTTGGCATGAGGCTGATCAAGGCTTTCGATAGAGGGGATTATGAGGGAACCAGGTTTGGAACAGCTAATAATAATCTCAGGGATAAAACCGTTTTTGCACTAAGAGTGACAGAGATGACGATTCCGATTCTGCTGTTATTTATGAATATGAGCGTCATTGCGGTTCTTTGGTTCGGTAAAATCGAGGTTCAAAATGGTTCGGTATCTGTAGGCGAAGTTGTCGCGATTGTGAACTATGCTTCCCGAATTACAAATGCATTCTCGATGTTCTCCTGGATCATAATGGTTTTTTCCCGGTCAAAGGCTTCCGCTGAGCGTGTGGAGGATATCCTGAATGAAGAAATCGACCTGCAGGATACAAAGACCAGCTCTGCTGAACGTAACATCACCAATGGCAAAATCGAATTCAGCAATGTTTCGTTCAAGTTCCCGAATACCAATATACCAATCCTGCAAAATCTCACATTCACAATTGAAGCAGGAGAAACAGTGGCTGTTTTGGGAGCAACAGGTGCAGGGAAAACGGCGATGTTCCAGCTCATCCCGCGTCTCTATGATGTGACTGGCGGGGAGATCACGATTGATGGACAAAATATTAAAGAGCTCAAGCTGAAGAACCTCAGAGAGCAAATCGGCTATGTCCCACAGGAAGCTTTGCTGTTTACAGGAAGCATTAAGGAGAACCTCGCATGGGGAAAAGAGGATGCATCCGAAGAAGAGATGATTGAAGCGGCAAGAAATGCACAAATCCATGAAACGATCCAAAAGCTGCCAAAAAAATATGAAACATTGCTGGGCCAGAAGGGGGTCAATCTGTCGGGTGGACAAAAGCAGCGCCTTTCCATTGCCAGGGCGCTGATCAAAAACCCGAAAATCCTGCTGCTTGATGACAGTACAAGTGCCCTCGATCTTAAAACAGAGGCAAAACTGCTCGACGCAATTACTAAATACAAATGCACTACGCTTGTCATAACGCAGAAAATCAGTACAGCAAGAGAAGCAGATAAAATCCTTTTGCTTGAAGACGGAATTTTAACAGCAGCTGGCAGCCATGATTACTTGCTGAAGCATTCCCCGCTTTACAAGGCAATTTATGCTTCGCAATTCGGGGAGGTGAAGGCGGAGTGCTAAGAAAACAAAAACCTGAAGGAGATTTGAAATCAAAGCAAATAGGTGGCATTGGCTCAACAGTGAAAAGAATTTGGAGCTATCTTGCAGAGCATCGGAGCCTGCTGATCCTCGTGCTGTTGATGGTACTGGCAAGCTCCGGACTCGGCCTGCTCGGACCATTTTTGATTGGCTGGGGAATCGATGAATATTTGGCAAAAGAAAGTGCTGAAGGTTTCATCTGGCTGTTGATTGGCCTGGGAGCTGTGTATATATTCCACTCGCTGTCCCTCTGGCTCCAAGCCTATTGGATGATTGGAATCGCCCAACAGACAGTATATACAATGAGGAAACAGCTTTTCGCCCATTTTCACAAGCTGCCAATTGATTTCTTCAATAAACGCCAGCATGGCGAGCTGATGAGCAGGGTGACGAATGATATAGAAAACGTCAGTTCAACGCTGAACTCCTCGGTAATCCAGATCTTCTCGAGCGTGCTTACCCTTATTGGCACTCTAGCCGTGATGATTTGGCTGAGTCCGCTGCTCACACTCGTGACAATGCTCATCGTTCCATTGATGTTCTGGGGGATGAAATGGATCACCAGCCGCACCGGAAAGCTGTATAAAGAGCAGCAACGCAGGCTCGGGGAGATGAATGGCTATATAGAAGAAACAATTTCAGGCCAGAAAATCATTAAATCCTTTTCGCAGGAAAACAAGGTAATTGATGAGTTTAAGGTAAAGAATCAGCAACTAAAGCAATCAGGGTATTGGGCTCAGACATTCACTGGATTTATTCCTAAACTAATGAACATGCTGAATAACCTGAGCTTTACAATCGTTGCCGCTGTTGGGGGCTATTTTGCCCTGAAAGGAACAGTGACAATTGGAACAATCGTGATTTTCACTGAATATTCCCGGCAGTTCACCCGCCCGCTCAATGATTTATCAAACCAGTTCAATACGCTGCTGTCTGCAGTAGCCGGAGCAGACAGGGTATTCGATATTCTGGATACTGAAGAAGAAGCGATTGATGAGAAAGGGGCAGAACCCCTTGCAAAAATCAATGGCAGTGTAGAGTTCAAAGAGGTCTCCTTTTCATATGAAAAAGGAGGCGACACGGTGGCCGAGCTATCCTTTAAGGCCGATCCGGGTGAAAGCGTCGCGCTTGTAGGGCCGACTGGGGCAGGAAAGTCTACGATCATCAATTTGATTTCCCGCTTTTATGAACCAAACAGTGGAAAAATATTGATTGACGGACATGAGAGCACAAACATAACAAGAGAAAGCCTTCGCCGGCAAATGGCGTTTGTCCTTCAGGATTCGTTCCTGTTTCAGGGCACAATCAGAGAAAATATCAGGTATGGTCGATTGGATGCAACTGAAGAGGAAGTGGCAGCAGCAGCTAAGGCGGCTAATGCGCATTCTTTCATTAAAAGATTGCCAGATGGCTATGATACAGTACTCAGCCAGGATGACGCAGGAATCAGCCAGGGGCAAAAACAGCTCCTGTCAATAGCCAGGGCTATTCTTGCTGACCCGGCCATTCTGATTCTCGATGAAGCGACGAGCAGCATTGATACTATCACCGAGTTGAAAATCCAGGACGCACTGGGCCATTTACTTAAAGGAAGAACAAGCTTCATCATTGCCCACCGATTGAATACGATCAAAAGCGCTGACCAAATCATAGTCATTGAAAGCGGCAGGATCATCGAAAAGGGAAGCCATAATGAGCTGCTCGAACAAAAAGGTTTTTACCATGACTTATATACGAGTCAGCTTGAAAAGAAAGCATTAATAAACCATTAAAGGGCCATTGTGCCCTTTTTGTATTGATATTTTTAGACAAATTTCCCGGGGAATAGAGGAATCGTAAAAAAATTGTCGTATTCCTATAACAATGACTCTTCGAATGGAGAAGATAAGATGCTGGTCGAGAAACTGCTTCTGGATGTATTGATTATCCTCACGCCAATATTCATTAATAGCGTCTTTTTTGATAATAGAAATACGGGGAAATCTCCTTTATTGTGCGGCGTTCTGCAAAGTATATCCGTATTCCTCTGCCTTGTTTTTTCTTATGAAGAAGGTGGCTTATTCTGGGATTTGCGTTATGTTCCCTTGGTGCTGTCTTTTTTATATGGAGGGCCTTTAGCAGGGGGGATGGTATTGGTTACCTACCTGTTGACCAGGACATTTATTGGTGAAGGATTGCTCCTCGGGTATGCAAGCGGATTTCTGGCAGCCATCGTGCCAGTTATTTTCATGAAAACCTTTTGGAAGCTGGAGCCTAAAGCAAGAATCAGGAGAGCAGTAATGGTTGGTTTCTGGCCAGCCTTCGCCATGCTCACTATTCTGGTAATTCATATCTTTACAAGTGAAACTGCAGCAGCTGAAACGAATAAAGTTATGCTCAATGTGGCTATCTTCGGGCTGATTCAGATATTCGCTGTATGGATTGCTGCCTTCCTGAATGAGTCACTGATCGAAAAAACACAAATGAGAAATGAAATCCTCCGGGCTGAAAAGCTGAATACTCTTGGGGAGCTCGCTGCTTCAATTGCACATGAAATCCGCAATCCGCTCACAGTTGTAAAAGGCTTCCTCCAAATGATGCATAAGCAGGAAAAAGGCGATAATTATTACTACCTCAGCCTTGTCCTGACTGAACTTGGAAGGGCTGAAGCGATCATCAATGATTATTTGAACTTTGCAAAGCCACAATTCGAAAAGCTTGAGGATGCTGAACTTGCCAAGGTCATCACGGAAGTATCCTTGCTGCTTGAAGCTTTTGCCTCCAAGGAGAATATCCAGGTAAATGTACAGCTGCAGTGGGATGTGTATGTAAAGACAGACACGAACCAGCTTAAGCAGGCCTTGGTGAATATCATTAAAAATGCGATTGAAGCCTCTCATGAAGGCGGGGAAGTGTTGATCCGGCAAGAAACAATCGGTGATAAATCATACATAACAATTACAGACCATGGTAAAGGAATGGATAATGACCAGGTTGCCAGGCTGGGAACCTTATTTTACACAACAAAAGATAAAGGAACTGGCCTAGGGACATCGGTTTCCATCAAAATAATTGAAGCGATGGGAGGGGTCATCTCCTATAAAAGTCAAGTAGGCGAGGGGACAGTGGTTACAATTGTCCTGCCTTCGTTTTCAGAACCAGCGTCTCGTGTTGACGAAATAAGTATCATGTAAAAACAGTCCGAGGAAACGGGCTGTTTTCTGTTTTTTCGGCAATAGAAAAAGCGAACCGGGCCCGGTTCGCTTTTGAGTAACTTGCTACCCCACAAGATATATATGGTTAGTCAATTATAAACTGTGCCGCGGTAAAAAATTCCACTTGATCAATTAAACCTAAACGACGCAAGCCCTACCTCTCTTGCATCCTAACGGCTCCGAAGCCGATCCAGTGTGAATAAGTTATTACCAAAAAAATAAGCAGAATGCCATTTAAATGTTTATATTGTTAGTCAGTGTGTTTCAAGTTACTTCAATATTGGCGAAGCTTATTTATTATAATACAATTTCCAAGGGCTGTCAATAATCTTTTTGGCAAAGAATTGGTACCTATTTTTTCGTTAAATTTTGCTGTGCCATTTTTACAAGCTCACGAACCATACTTCCGCCAAGCCTGCCGCCTACTTTCCCAGCCTCGCGTGTTGTCAGGCTGCCGTTATACCCTTTGTTTAAAGCGACACCAACTTCTTTAGCTGTCTCGAACTTCGCATCTTCGGCCTTCATTGTTCCGGCAACCTGTGCCTTTAAATCGTCCAATGCCCTTCTGGCTTCAGGAACGAGAATTTTGTTTCTTCTTGCCATGTGAAAATCCCTCCATGTTTGTAGCTTTGATTTATTATTTGTAGTTATGAAGTGAATTATTATATGGCCAAGATTTAATCATATGTGTTTTTAATTATGAGAATATGGGTAAATTAAAGGGTTAAATTTATCCTCAGCTTTATCAACAGCTAAATTACTTGAATTACGAGTACTCCACAGGTTTATCCACATTATCCACAAATCATTGGTGATATCAGCTTACTTGCAAAATCCCTGAAGAATTAAGGGCGTGAATAAAATAGTACACAATATCCACATTGTTGTGGATAATATGCGGAATTATATTTATGAACAATTAGTGAAGTCTATTGATAGCTAGCTTGGCAAGGTGTATATTACAGTTATCAAGAGTTAGTGAAAAGATTCACATGCAAACTGGCTCATGACATATTTCCCCTTCCCCTTAAGAAAGAAAGCAGGATCCGAGGATCCTGCTTTCTTTTTGGGTTATTTCCTTCTTCTTTTCGCACGTCCATCAGCAGCTCTTGAACGGGCCAATGCCTCAAGATCAGCCTGATCAGCAAGCTCACGGTTAAACTCTACATCGATTCCATCTGATTTCATATTTTGTGGAACCTGTGGAAGTGATGCTTTGTTACGGTCGCGTGTTTTATGTCCTCTGGAACGTCCCATTCGGAAAAACCCCTTCCCATTTTAAAAGTACGGAAATAAATCATTTCCGTACTTTTATGGTCTGCTTGATAGGGCTCTTTAATGCCTAAAATCTCTTTCCAGCCGTGTAGCCACCTGCACGGTCAGCCTTTTTGAATTCGCGGCTGTAGGTTACTTCCTGCATGCTCGATAGTGTACTCTTCGTCTTTTCACGTTTCTTCTTGTCCATTTAACCCACCCTTTCAAAAAGTTTACTTTAGCAGTATCTCCTTCTTGAAAAGGATTAAACCGAATTATGGACCAAAAATATCCATCAGCGCTTCCTTCAAGTTCGGAAAGTGGAACCTAAAGCCAGCTTCAAGGAGCTTTTTCGGCAATGCATGCTGGCCTTCAAGAACAAGCATGCTCATTTCCCCCAGCAAGAGTTTTAACATAAATACGGGAACAGGCAGCCAGTGAGGTTTTTGCAGCACATCCGCGAGCGTGCGTCCAAACTGGTCCATTTTAACCGGTGCGGGTGCTGTAAAATTAACTGGCCCGGCCAATTGTTCATTCTCGATTGCAAACAGGATGCCAGCTACTACATCCTTGATATGAATCCATGAAAGCCATTGCGTCCCGGAACCTACTTTGCCTCCTCCATAGAGTTTGTAGGGCAAAACCATCCTCGGCAGCGCACCCTCATTTCGATCAAGTATCACTCCAAAGCGGCATAAGACAACTCTCACCCCGGATTTGCCAGCCCCAGCTGCCGCGGCTTCCCAGCGAGTCACGGTATCTGCAAGGAAATCGCTCCCCGCCTCAGATGCTTCTGTAAATTCCTTTTCTGGAGAGGTTCCATAAAAACCAACGGCGCTGGCATTAATAAGTACTTCCGGTTTCTTTTCCAGCTGCTCAAGAATGCGGTTCACCTCAGTAGCAGCAGAAAGGCGGCTATTTAATATTTTTTGTTTATATTCATCGGTCCACCTGCTGTTGATACTGGCTCCAGCAAGGTTGACGAAAGCATCTATCCCTTTAAGCTCCTTCTCAGGCAAGTCTCCATTATTTAGCCACTGAACAAATTTCAGTCTATTGCTCGAGCTTCTTTTTTTGCGCGTTAAAATTAGGACTTCATGACCGTTTGAAAGCAGTTCATCGCTTAAGGCTTTACCGACAAATCCCGTCCCCCCAGCAATCGCGATTTTCAAAAAAATCCCCCCCATATTAAGTTTTCTTCCTATTATAGTACTGCTTTTTGCATGATAAACCTTCTTTGAATGTGTTACATTTTAATAAAAGACGTTTCCACGAGGTGAGCCATATGGCAGTAATCACAAAAATATCCGTTCAAAAGCACAATAAGGACCGGTACAGTATTTTTACCGACAATGGAAGCGGCGAAGAATATGCGTTCAGTGTTGATGAAGACGTCCTGATTAAACATCAACTGAAAAAAGGCATGGAACTTGATGACCTGTCAGTGACGGAAATGCTTTATCAGGATGACATCCGCAAGGCCTATAATTCCGCAATTAATTACCTTGCCCACCGAATGAGGTCAGAGGGTGAGGTAAGGGATTATCTGAAGAAAAAAGAGATTGCTGAGCCTGTTATTCAGGAAGCCATCCTAAAATTAAAACAATTTAAATTCCTGAATGACGAAGAATTTTCTGCTGCGTTTGTCCGCACCCAGCTGAATACAACAGATAAAGGGCCAGAAGTCATCAAAAAGGAGCTTAAGGAAAAAGGAATCTCACCCGATATCATTTCCAGGGCTATTGAGGAAGTAAGCTTTGATGACCAGCTTGAAAAAGCGATCAAACTCAGTAAAAAATACGCACAGAAGAACAACAAGGATTCATCCCGGATCCTGAAACAGAAAATCGAACAGATGCTGCAAAGGAAGGGCTACTCTTTTGCGATCATCCGGGCAACTTTGGAAGAGACAGTGGTGGAGAAGGAAGAGGATAGTGAGATGGATGCCCTTCGTTACCAGGGAGAGAAGCTTCACAATAAACATGCGCGGCTGTCCGGCAGAGAATACAGGCAAAAAATGAAAATGGCCCTTTACCGAAAAGGCTTCCCGATGGATTTAATCGATGAGTTCATTGCCGAGAAGGAAAGGGAGGAATAAAGAAAAAATCATGACGGGTGTCATGATTTTTTAGATTCTATCACAATTTCATCCTGATCGAGGCCATTGACGATCAATTGAGCCACCTCAGAAGCAGACCGAAGCCTGGAGGTATCTGCAATATGGTCGCTGCCTTCCCAGAAAGGTGTATCCATTCCACCCATATACGCACCAATAAAACGGATTCCGGTACCTTCATATTCCTTTTGAAGGCTCTCGGTGAAGCCTCTTACCGCGAATTTGCTTGCGCAGTACACTGCTTCATTTTTCTTGCCTCTTAATCCAGCTGTAGAAACGATATTCAAGACGATTCCTTCCTTGTTCATCTCTAAATATGGAAGGATGGCTTTTGTCATATGGATGGTCCCAAATACATTCGTCGCAAACATGTCTTCAATTTCCTGGTCAGAAATGTCTGTAAAAGGCCCGAAGTGACCCAAGCCAGCATTATTGACAAGTCCATATAGGTTGAACTTTTTACTAATAATAATGGCTTTTTCTTTTATATCCTCAAGATTCCGGATGTCGAGTTCAAGTGGGGAAGCACTGCCGCCAGCCTGTTCAATCTGGTTCTGTACCTCCTTAAGCTTGTCCCCGCTCCTTCCTGTTAAAATCAGATGGTAGCCCTGAGCTGCAAGAAGCAGCGATACTTCCTTGCCAAGGCCTGACCCTGCTCCAGTCACGATGATTGCCTTCATGATAGCCTCCTTAAGATTACATGCTATAATTTATTTATATCTCAAATGATAAAATGTTAAAAGCGAGAACAATCCAGGAGTGAACAAGATGAGAGAAAAACGTTACAGTGAAATGACCGAGTATGAATTGAACCAGGAAATCGCCGGGCTGCGCGATAAAGCCCGAAAAGCGGAACAAATGGGCATGGGCAGTGAGCTTGCTGTTTATGAACGAAAAATTGCTATGGCCAAATCCTACATGCTAAACCCGGATGATTTCAAGCCTGGCGAGATTTATCAAATAGAGGGGGATCCGGGTTCCTATTTCAAAATCGACTATATGAATGGAGTTTTCGCCTGGGGATCACGCTTAAACGGCGATGGCAGGGAAGATGCGCTGCCGATTTCGCTGCTGGTGAAATTGGAAGAGCAAAACCAGGAGTAACCCCGATTTTGCCCTTGCATGCCTAGCTGCTGTGCTTGTGCTTTTCTAATTAATGATCCTTCAGGACAGCGGAAGTGTCATCCTCACGATGGGATGATGCATACATACGTTCCTGCGGATGAGTATTGATCGTGCCGTCAGCCCTTCTTGAGGCGTATTCTGCTTTAGCCCTCGGTTCGCCTTCGAGCTTGTTGTTGTTCTGATTCGGGAAGTTGGTTTCTTTATTTCGCATAGTGGCCTCCGTGACGGGTATAATTACGTAGATGCAAAAAGCACTACGCAGTAATAGTATTGGATAAATCCAAACGGGGCATAACCTATATTAAAATTTGGCAAAGGGTGAGAATCATGCATGAATACCACGAACGACTAGCCAACCTGCTGTTGGAAAAAAACAAGGATATAACATATGAACAAGCCTTGACCTGGGTTGAATTGCTCTGGGGTGACTTCGAGGCTACCTACGCAAAAGCAGGCCATGACTATATGGGCAGCGAAATGACCGAAAAAGTAGTCCGCCAATGGATCGAGCATTACGGAGCCCAGCTTCATGAATTCGTCGCCAGGAATCCGAAGTATAAGCATTTGTTAGAGCAGGAGAATGACCCGTCGAAACCACATTGAGCTGAGCTTCTTAAGACCATCCATGCCGGAAATCCTGGTGTGAATGGTCTTTATTAAAGGTTATTAAGACCACCTAGGTCAAAAAATCTGTAGTGGATGGTCCTAATAATGATTCTTAAGACCAACCGTGCATAGAAATCTGTAATGGAAGGTCCTAATAAAGGCTATTAAGGCCATCCAGCCCAAGAATTCTGTAATGGAAGGTCCTAATAAAGGCTATTAAGGCCATCCAGGCCAAGGAATTTGTAATGGATGGTCCTAATAAAGGCTATTAAGACCATCCAGGCAAAGAAATCTGTAGTGGATGGTCCTAATAAAGATTCTTAAGACCATCCAGGCAAAGAAATCTGTAATGGATGGTCCTAATAAAGGCTATTAAGGCCATCCAGCCCAAGAATTCTGTAATGGAAGGTCCTAATAAAGGCTATTAAGACCATCCAGGCCAAGGAATTTGTAATGGAAGGTCCTAATAAAGGCTATTAAGGCCATCCAGCCCAAGAATTCTGTTGCGGATGGTCCTAATAAAGGCTCTCAAGGCCATTCCACGCAAAGAAATCTGGTCTGCAAGGTCCTAATAAAGATTCTTAAGACCATCCAACTCAAGAAATTCAAACTAGAAGGTCTTAATAAGGTTCTCAAAACCTCAAGGCAAAAGGGCAAAAAACCCCCGGCAAACTCCAAGTCTGCCGGGGGTTCTATTTTAACCAAAAAGTTTCCGCTCCAAGGCCATTACCCTTCTCCAGGGATAAACTCAAGCTTTTTACGCAATTTTTCCTCGCTGTAAATCCAGCCGGTATAGGAACTTAAAATATTCAAATCTTTCCCCAGATTAACGACCGCGACGAATGGATAGTGGCCATTGCTTCGGTAGCGCAAATCAATGAACCTAACTTCGTAATAATCGTCGTATTCATCACATTCCCACCGATAGACCGGGGAGAAGGAGAGGAATGCTGAGAGATTCTTGTCTTTCTTGGCAGCTTCAAGCACGGGGGTCTCTGGAACTGGTACCCTGTTGAATTGGTCAAGAATCCTGACATGGCTTTTATGGGCACGGCCGACAAAAAATTGGTGCTTGTTCATGACAGCCACTCGCCAATGGTTCAGTTTCATTGTTGGAGCAACAATGATCTCGGTTGCGTCAGGAACAATCTGCTTCACTGCTGTTATAACCTTGCGTTTGCTCATGAAGCGATAAATGTAATAGAAGACAAGAATAATGTAAATCGTCAGGAAGGTATATCCTGGATCTGCCCCAAAAGCCCATATGAACAGTCCGACAACATGAATCGCGAAAATAATCGGGTCAAACGTGTTAATGATGCCCAATGCGACCCATTTCGACGAAAAAGGCCTCAGCGCCTGGGTTCCATAAGCGTTGAATATGTCGACGAAAACATGAAGGAATACAGCGATGAATGTCCAAATCCATAAGTGCAGTAAATTGGCTTCTGGATGGAAGGCGTAAATTGCTCCTGTAATGAGCAGAGGCCAAAGAAGAACTGCCGGTATGGAATGGGTGATTCCACGATGGTTCCGGATGTACACAGCATTATTGCGTAATTTTAAAACTGTGTCTATATCAGGTATTTGTGATCCGATAACGGTAGCGATCAATACACTGCTTGCAGTGGCGGTGCTTTCGCTGACAGCTGGATCAAGTGTAGCCAGACCGCCCAGTGCGAATCCCATGACTACATGGGTTCCTGTATCCATAATACCGCCTCCTTCAATAATTTTTATTAAGTAAAAGTTCTTGTCACATCATCGATAATGGTTTACTTTTAAAGGGCTGTATCAGCAGTTTGCCCTTTATGATGAAATTTTTCACAAAGGAGCTGTATTGCATGATTCAAATGATTATTCAGTATGAGGTAAAACAAAACCTGCTTGAGCAATACCGCGAGACCATGGATGGGATTTCAGCCATGCTCCAGGATTTTGAGGCAGACATGTTTTCCTGCAGCCAGTCAGAACAGCGAAATATGTTCATTGAATCATTCTATGTTCCGACTGAGTCGCATTATCATGCTCTGAAAAAATTGCGCCAGTCAAGGACCCATTCTGTTTTCGGCAGGCTTGAGGACTTTGTGCCAGGCGGCCTGGAAAGAATAGGTTTTATGGCAATCAAGCAGAAACGTTAATATTATATTCCCAAATTTCCGGAATGTTTAACACGTGGAGGAACAAAAGTGGCAACTGACATCAAGAAAAGTGTAGATAAAATGGATATTAAATCCTTTCAGGATGATTTGATTGGATGGTTTGCAGATGAACAGCGTGAACTGCCCTGGAGAAAGGATCAAGACCCTTATAAAGTGTGGGTATCTGAAATCATGCTTCAGCAAACGAGAGTAGATACCGTCATCCCTTATTTTAATTCATTCCTGGAAAACTTTCCAACAATAGAAGCACTGGCGAATGCGGATGAAGAGAAGGTGCTCAAGGCCTGGGAAGGGCTTGGCTATTATTCCCGGGTGCGAAATCTCCAATCAGCTGTCCGGGAAGTCCATGAAAATTATGGCGGGAAGGTTCCAGATTCACCTGAAAAAATTTCTTCATTAAAAGGAGTCGGCCCATACACTGCTGGCGCCATTCTAAGTATCGCCTATGGAAAGCCAGAGCCAGCGGTCGATGGCAATGTCATGAGGGTGCTGTCAAGGATCCTGCTGATCTGGGATGACATTGCAAAGCCATCTTCGAGAAAAATATTCGAAGAAGCCGTTAGAAAGCTCATTTCCCGTGAGAATCCTTCGTTTTTCAATCAGGCCTTGATGGAGCTGGGTGCGCTGATTTGTACCCCTACCTCGCCATCATGCCTGTTATGCCCAGTAAGGGATCACTGCCAGGCCTTTCATGAAGGAGTACAGAATGAGCTGCCTGTAAAAACGAAAAAGAAAAAGCAGAGAAGTGTTCAGCTTGCAGCCGGTATCTTTACGAATGAAGAAGGAAAAATCCTCATACGCAAAAGACCTGAATCAGGATTGCTGGCAAACCTGTGGGAATTTCCGACTGTAGAACTGGGCCTAGAATTCCAGCGCCATCGTGATCAGCTTGAGGAGCATTTTGAAGAGCAATACGGATTCAAACCGCATGTTCAGGATGCACTCGGGCAAATCGATCATGTATTCTCTCATTTAATATGGAATATCCAGGTTTTCAGCGGCAATTTTAACGGGAAGGTTCCGGAATCGCCGCAATTAAAATTGGTTTCTGAGCAGGAGATCCAGGAGTATGCTTTCCCGGTACCTTACCAGAAAATGCTTAAACAGTATTTGGAATTTAGAAAGGCTGACTGATCCAGGGTCAGCCTTTCTTTAGTATTAGTCGTAACTAATCTTCGTTCCATGAGTATAATCTGCTTCGTGGCGCTGGAGACCGCCTCGGCGCTCGATTTCCTCCACGATTTCCCGGTGGATGGTTTGGCCTTCGGCATTCAGGTAAGGAACCATTTGCTGCAGGGAGTGATGGAAAAACGCAAGTTCACTGTCTTTCCAATCAGTTTTGGACATCATTGATAATTCGGTCATGTCACGGCCCACATACATCTAAATCATCCTTTCAAGATTAATTAACCTACTTGTTATTGTTTTCAGCATGTACTGTTTTTATCAAAGACAATCAAAAGGATTTCTGCCTCATTGTCATATATCCCGGAAAAGGCTAAAATAAAACAAGAACCTTGTCCTAATATCAGGTATAAGAAAGGAATTTAAATATGACACAGAAAGTAGCATTGGTAACAGGAAGCAGCCGTGGTATCGGCAAAGCAGCAGCAATAAGGCTTGCAAAGGAAGGCTATGACATTGTCGTCAACTATGCTCGCAGCAAAAAATCTGCACAGGAAACAGCGGAAGAGATTGAAGCCCTCGGCAGAAAGGTGCTTATCGTCAAAGCAAATGTCGGCGATGTCAGCAAAATTAAAACAATGTTTGAGCAAATTGATGAAACATTTGGCAGGCTGGATGTTTTCGTCAACAATGCCGCTTCAGGTGTTCTTCGTCCTGCGATGGAACTGGAGGAGTCACACTGGGATTGGACGATGAATATCAACAGCAAGGCTCTGCTGTTCTGTGCCCAGGAAGCAGCTAAACTGATGGAGAGAAATGGCGGCGGAAAAATTGTAAGCATCAGTTCACTCGGCTCGATCCGTTATTTAGAAAATTACACAACGGTCGGGGTGTCCAAGGCGGCACTTGAAGCATTGACGCGCTATCTAGCAGTAGAGCTTGCCAGGAAAAATATCGTTGTAAATGCCGTTTCCGGCGGGGCTGTCGATACAGAGGCGCTGACCCACTTCCCAAACCGCGAAGAGCTGCTGGCTGAAGCAAGAGAGAAGACACCGGCAGGCAGGATGGTTGAAATTAACGATATGATCAATGCGGTTATGTTCCTCTTGCAGGACGAATCAAGCATGATTCGCGGCCAGACGATCATCGTGGATGGCGGTATCTCCCTGCTCGTATAAATCAAGCAGTTATGGTTGATTTTGGAAGAAAAAAGTCGGATAGCTCACCCCCACGCTGGTTAAATTAATATTCGTGGAGGTGATAACAATGGCAAAACAACCTAACCAAACTCAAGCTGGAACTAACATTCAAGAAGTAAGACAGCAAAACGCTCAATCTGCTGGTCAAGGCCAATACGGCACTGAATTTGCTAGCGAAACAAACGCTGCAGAAGTACGCAAGCAAAACGCTCAAGCTGCTCGTGGCGGACAACAAGGCCAATACGGCACTGAATTCGCTAGCGAAACTAACGCACAAGAAGTGCGTCAGCAAAACCAGCAAGCAGAAGCTCGCAAAGGTCAAAACTCTGGCCAACAGAGCTAATTTTACTTAACACAAAAGGCACTCTTTATCCGAAGAGTGCCTTTTTCTATGGTTTAGCAGCGAAAACGAGATATCCTGGCATTTAAAAAGCAAGCTGAAAGGAAATCCTGCAACTTCCCTAAAGTATTTTTCAAAAATAGTTGAGGTCCGGTAACTTTCCTTTTGGTAATCATCCATTTTACCTGCGTACTCTTCGACTTTGCCTATTAATTCTGCAGATCCAGTGGTGATTCCGAGGCTTTTTGTAGAAATCCTGCAAATTTCTCCCGTTATTCCGCAACTTTGCACGTGATTCCGCGGATTTTTGTCGAAATCCCGCAACAAGGAAATCAGACAGGAAATCAGACAGGGAATCAGAAAAGGAACTCGTCAGATCAGAAAAGAAATCTTCACAAAACCCATTCGACAAATCTTCTAAATACTTTACATAACTAGTCAAAGGAAAAGGATCACCCTGAACGAATACAATAGGGAGATAAATTTTACAGGCGGTGGAAAAGCATGGACAAATTTAACGAATTGGTTTCAACACAAATGCAAACAATGGAAAAGCTTCTTTATCTGCAGTCTGAATTGGAACGGTGCCAGGAGATTGAAAAACAGCTGGATGTGCTGAAGCAAAATGCGGAGCTTGAAGAGCTGCGCGGCGAGATTGATCGCAAAAAGATGGAGCTTAAGGAAATTCATCAGATGTTTGAAAAACAGACCGAAGAGGTAATCAGTACCTATCAGCAGCTGGCCGTCACTTTCCGCTAAATCGTATACAATGACCTTAAAATAGTGAATTTTTATAAAAATATATCAATTTTCAGGAGCCATCGCTGTAATTCGGTGGCTCTTTTGTTTTAAATTCTTCCATTAACCGTTATAATAATAAAAAATAGGAATCGTTCTTTGTTGCCTTTTGTCGTTTTTCAATTGATCTAGATAAATATACATTGATAGGTTGCAAAGCTTCCGGGAAAGGAAAGTAGGGGAGAAGAACATGGGCGTACCCATCGAAGGTGAAACTGTCCAAATCCATAGTTATAAGCACAATGGGCACATCCATCGAGTCTGGGAAGAAACAACCGTCTTAAAGGGAACACAAAATCTTGTGATCGGCGGCAATGACCGGACAGTCGTGACGGAATCAGACGGAAGAACCTGGATCACAAGAGAGCCTGCAATCTGTTACTTCCACTCTCAATTGTGGTTCAACGTTATAGGCATGATACGGGAAGACGGCGTGTACTATTATTGCAATCTTAGTTCTCCGTTCATTTTTGACGGAGAAGCGCTGAAATATATTGATTATGATCTCGATATTAAGGTTTTTCCAGATATGACATTTAACTTGCTTGATGAAGATGAATATGAGCGCCACCGAAAAGAAATGCAATATCCTGAAGTGATCGATAAAATCCTGAAATACAATGTGGAAAAGCTGAAGCGCTGGATCAGGCAGCGTAAAGGCCCTTTCGCACCTGATTTCATCGATATTTATTATGAGCGGTATTTAACTTATCGCCGGTAATTTCCAGGATGAAACAAAGTTAGCCTGTTGATTCGAATCAACAGGTTTTTGTTTCGTGTTAAGCTAGACAGGCTTCATAAGGGGGAACTAAATTGGGAAGCATCCGCAGATATTTAAAATTTGTAAAACCATACCGGCTTCAGATTATCGGCACGATCCTAATCGGGATCATCAAGTTCGCAATCCCGCTATTAATTCCATTACTGATAAAGTTCGTGCTTGATGATGTCATCGATAATGATACTTTAAGCAAAGCTGAGAAAACGGATAAGCTGTTTTGGGTGATGGGTATCATGATCGTTGTTTTCGTTGTGGTTCGTCCGCCAATTGAATATTACCGCCAGTATTTTGCCCAGTGGACAGCGAGCAAGATTCTCTATGATATAAGGGACAGGCTGTTTACCCATATGCAGCGCCTCAGCTTTAAATATTATTCGAATACGAGGGCGGGAGAGGTCATCTCCAGGATGATCAATGATGTGGAACAGACGAAAACCTTCGTTGTTACCGGATTGATGAATCTCTGGCTGGATGTTGCTACCATACTGATAGCGGCTGCTATCATGTTCACTATGGATGTTCAGCTTACTTTTGTTTCGCTGATCCTGTTTCCTTTTTACGCTTTCTCGGTAAAATACTTCTTCGGAAACCTTCGGAACCTCACTCGGAAGCGTTCGCAGGCTCTCGCTGAAGTGCAAAGCTATCTGCACGAACGGGTGGCGGGGATATCTGTCATTAAAAGCTTCGCAATTGAGGACTATGAACAGACCCAATTTGACAGCCAGAATAAAAACTTCTTAAAGAAGGCATTGGACCACACAAGCTGGAATGCGAAAGCCTTCGCAGTGGTCAATACGATTACAGATATCGCTCCGCTTCTTGTTATTGGGTTTTCCGGTTACCAGGTGCTTCAGGGCACTCTAAGTATCGGGGAAATGGCCGCGTTCATTGCATATATTGACAGGCTGTATAATCCGCTGAGAAGGCTGGTTAACTCATCTACCACCCTGACACAGTCAATTGCCTCAATGGACAGGGTATTCGAATTCATGGATGAAAAATATGATATCCAGGATGACGAGGCTGCAGTTGAGCTGAAAAAGGTTCATGGAGATATATCCTTTAAGGACGTCAGCTTTGCTTATGATGAAGGCGAGGAGAATGTCCTCAAAAACATTACGATCGATGTGCAAAAAGGAGAAACAATTGCTCTCGTAGGAATGAGCGGAGGAGGCAAATCCTCTTTTGTCAGTTTGATTCCGAGGTTTTTTGACGTAACCGAGGGGGCTATACTGCTGGATGGCCAGGATATCCGCAGCTTTAAGGTCCGTTCGCTTCGGGATAAAATCGGGATGGTAGCACAGGATAATATTTTATTCAGCGAATCGGTCAAATCAAATATCCTTCTAGGTAAACCGGGAGCTGGAGATGACGAGGTATTCGAGGCAGCAAAGGCTGCGAATGCCCACGAGTTCATTATGAATTTGCCCGAGGGCTATGATACCAAAGTCGGAGAAAGAGGAGTCAAGCTTTCAGGAGGACAAAAACAGCGTGTTGCAATTGCCCGAGTGTTCTTGAAAAATCCACCGATCCTGATTCTTGATGAAGCTACCTCCGCACTCGATCTTGAAAGTGAACATTTGATCCAGGAAGCTATTGAAAAGCTTGCCAAGGACAGGACGACTTTCATCGTTGCCCACCGTTTATCAACGATTACCCATGCTGACCGGATTGTCCTCATAGAGCATGGAGAAATAAAAGAAATCGGACGGCATGATGAACTAATGGCAAAGCAGGGCGGCTATTACCGGCTCTTCCAGGTCCAGCAGCTGGAAAGCTGATATATTTAGGCAGGAAGCACTATAAAGTGCTTCTTTTTTTATGCCTGTGTAACTATTCGTAAATTACCTGCGTCTAAATAAAAAACCAAAAAGTCCCATTTTCATAATACTATTCTAAATTGTTATTATATTTAAATAATTTTGATAAATAAGTAGACTTATATGAGTCTTTTAATATAAAATGTTTTACACAGACAGGTATGAATTTTATTCAGCAATAATATTTCGGTTATAGAAAGGAGTAGTAAAGTGGTACATGCTCCGGTTTTGGATGTAAAAAACTTGAGAACATCTTTTATCACATCAGATGGCGAGATTCCGGCTGTTGATGATGTCAGCTTTTCTGTAAACAAGGGAGAAGTCCTCGGGATCGTCGGCGAATCCGGCTGCGGCAAAAGCGTCACATCTTTATCAATTATGAAGCTGATCCCACAGCCGCCCGGGAAAATAGCAGGCGGTGAAATTCTCCTTAATGGGGAAGATCTCGTTCACGCATCGGAAAAACGGATGCGGGAAATCCGCGGAAATGAAATCGCAATGATTTTCCAGGAGCCTATGACATCATTAAATCCTCTGTTCACGATTGGCGAACAGCTGACAGAAGCATTGAAAATACATAAGAAGCTAGGAAAAAAGGAAGCCACTCAGCAGGCGGTAGAAATGCTGAAGCTTGTCGGGCTCCCAAGAGCAGAGCAAATCATAAAGGAATATCCGCATCAGCTGTCAGGAGGGATGAGACAGAGGGTCATGATCGCCATGGCGCTGAGCTGCCATCCAAGGGTCCTGATTGCGGATGAACCAACAACCGCACTTGATGTTACCATCCAGGCACAAATTTTATCCTTGATGAAGGACCTTAATGAAAAGCTGGATACAGCGATCATCATGATCACCCATGACCTTGGTGTGGTAGCAGAAGTATGCGAGCGTGTCGTCGTCATGTATGCCGGGAAAATTGTTGAAGAAGGCTATGTTGCGGATATTTTCAAGAATCCAAAGCATCCATACACATTGGGCCTGCTTAAATCGATTCCTGATATCCGCGAGAAACAAGAACGTTTGTATTCGATTCCAGGAAATGTGCCCAAACCTGGTTCCATTAAGACGGGATGCCGGTTTGCGGCCAGATGTGAATTTGTCATGGAACGTTGCCTGAGCGAGAATCCCGAACTCTATCAGACTGAAAGGCCGGGACATTCTGTGCGCTGCCTTTTACATGAGAAGGAGGGAGTAAGCCTTGGCAGAAGTACTGTTAAAAGTTGATAATCTAAAAAAATATTTTCCTATCACCGGCGGGATGCTCGGAAAGCAGACCGGAAGCGTAAAAGCTGTTGATGATATCAGTTTTTGGGTCAACAAAGGGGAGACGCTTGGACTTGTTGGTGAATCCGGGTGCGGGAAATCCACAACCGGCAGGATGCTGATGCGCCTGACCGACCCGACAGAAGGGCAGGTCATTTTCGAAGGGAAGGATCTGGTCACACTCTCGGATGGTGAAATGCGCAAGACACGCAAGGACATGCAGATGGTATTCCAGGATCCATTCGCTTCCTTGAATCCAAGGCATACAGTTGAAAAAATCCTTGAGGAGCCATTAATTGTCCATGGCATCGGCAGCAAAAAGGAAAGAAAGCAAATGGTGAAAGAGATGCTTGAGGTTGTCGGTCTCAGCAGCTACCATGCGAAAAGGTATCCTCACCAGTTCAGCGGAGGGCAGCGCCAGAGGATTGGAATTGCCCGGGCCTTGATGACAAGGCCAAAGCTGATCATTGCTGATGAACCAGTATCCGCACTGGATGTATCAATCCAGTCACAGGTATTGAATCTTCTGGAGGACCTGCAAAAGGAATTTCAGCTGACGTATATATTCATCGCTCATGACCTTGGTGTCGTAAAGCATATAAGTGATAGAGTCGGAGTCATGTATCTAGGCAGACTGGTAGAAATCACCGATGCTGATAAGCTTTATGAGAAGCCGCTCCATCCTTATACAAAGGCACTGCTGGATGCTGTCCCGATTCCTGATCCGGATGTAAAACGGAACAGGGAATTGCTGACCGGAGATATTCCGAGCCCGGCCAACCCGCCTAAGGGGTGTGCATTCCATACAAGATGTAAGGAGTGCATGGAGATTTGCAAAACAGATAGACCTGAATTGAAGGAAGTTGAACCTGGTCATTTTGCTGCATGCCACCTCTATTCCTAAAACAGGAATGAAGGCAGGGAATCCAGCATAGATGATATATATCATGGACTAGATTCATATACTGGTCCGAAAAAATAAGGGGGAAAATTATGAAAAGGCGTTTTGGATTGATGTTCTTTGCTTTCATCCTGATCCTGAGCTTAGGCCTTGCCGGCTGCAGCAATAATCAGTCGTCTGGCGGCACGAAGGATTCAGGCGGTAAATCTGGCAGTGACACAAAAACAGAACAAAATGGTGATGGAGAAGCAGCTGAGGGCGGAGTACTTGTATTCGGCCGCGGCGGTGACTCAGAAGCACTTGACCCTGCAATCACTACTGAAGGGGAATCTTTTAAAGTAACAGAAAATATCTTTGAAACTCTTATCAATTTTGGTGAGCAGGATACAGAAATCGAACCAGGCCTGGCGGAAAGCTGGGAAGAGTCTGATGGCGGCTTAAAGCATACATTGAAGCTTCGCCAGGGCGTGAAGTTCCATGATGGAACTGACTTTAACGCAGAGGCTGTAGTCTTCAACTTTAATCGCTGGAAAGCCGGAAATAAAGAGCGTTTTTATTACTACAACTCTCAATTTGGCGACACAATCAAGGAAGTTAAAGCTGTTGATGAGTATACAGTAGAATTCACGATGAATCGTGTACTTGCTCCATTCTACAAAAACCTTGCAATGTCTCCATTCGGAATTGCCAGCCCAGAAGCTGTCAAGAAGCATGGCGACAAGTTCACTGATAACCCAGTTGGAACAGGTCCATTCAAATTCAAGGAGTGGAAGCGCAACGACAAGGTTGAAATCGTCAAGAACGAAGATTACTGGCAGGAAGGGCTTCCAAAGCTTGATGGAGTCATCTTCCGTGTCATCCCTGAAAACTCTGCACGTTTGAATGCATTGAATACTGGCGAAGTTGATTTGATCGACGGCGTTAACTTCAGTGATGTTGAGTCAATCGAAGCTAACCCTGATCTTCAGACATTCTTCCGTCCATCCATGAACGTTGCTTACCTTGGATTGAACAGCACTCGCGGTCCGTTAAAAGATAAGAAGGTTCGCCAGGCGTTAAACTATGCTGTTGATAAGAAAGCTCTAATTGATGCTTTCTATGCTGGAGCTGCTGAGCCAGCAATCAATCCGATGCCAAAAATGATTGCAGGCTACAACGAAGATGTAAAAGACTACGAGTTTGACCTTGATAAGGCTAAGGCTCTATTGAAGGAAGCTGGATATGAAGATGGATTTGAAATGGAGCTATGGGCTATGCCTGTAGCAAGACCATACATGCCAGATGGTAAGAAGGTAGCAGAAGCACTTCAGGCGAACTTCGAAAAAATTGGCGTGAAGTCAAAGATTGTATCTTTTGAGTGGGCAACATATCTTGAAAAAGCACGTAATGGTGAAGCAGACGCATTCTTGCTTGGCTGGACAGGTGACAATGGTGATGCTGACAACTTCCTGTATGTTCTTCTAGATCAGGATAACATCGGAAGCAATAACTATTCTTACTACAAAAACCAGCAGGTACACGACCTGTTCATTAAAGCTCAATCTACAAATGACCAGGCTGAACGTGAAAAACTTTATAAAGAAGCTCAAGTGCTAATTAAGGAAGATGCTCCTTGGGTTCCGCTTGTGCACTCCCAGCCGGCGATCGCAGGCAAGGCTGATATCGTAGGCTACAAGCCGCATCCAACAGGTTCCGATCTGTTATCAGAAGTAGGATTCAAAAAATAAAGCAGCTGGAAAGGGAGAACATGTGCTTTCTCCCTTTTCTTTTGATAAATAAAGCTATTTTACCTCCAGGTTGATTTGGGCTGTAAGGTTCTAGACTCTTTTGGATTGCAGGTGCCTCGCGCAGAAATCAACTTGAAAAATTTTTAGCAACAGGAAAAGAGGTGGGAAGGTGTTTGCTTATTCAGTCAGACGAATTTTATCATTGGTTCCTGTACTATTAGGCCTTTCTCTTATTGTATTTTTCATGATCCGGGCAATCCCTGGCGATCCCGCCCAAGTCATTCTCGGGCAGCTCGCGACAAAAGAAGCAATTGCGGATCTGACGAAACAGCTTGGCCTCGACCAGGCATGGTATGTTCAATATTTTAAGTATCTTGGCGGCTTGGTGACCGGAGATTTGGGACAATCTCTCAGGACGAAATCAGAAATAAGCAGTGAAATCTGGCCGTATCTGGCAGCTACAATGGAATTATCCTTCACAGCGATGCTGATTGCGATTGTGATTGGCGTGAATGCTGGAATCATCAGTGCATGGTTTCAAAATTCATGGTTCGACTATGTTGCTATGGTATTGGCTTTGATTGGTGTTTCCATGCCGATTTTCTGGCTTGGCTTGATGGAACAATGGGTATTTGCAATCAATTTGGACTGGCTTCCAACTTCAGGCCGTGAGGAAGTCCGTAATCCGGTGAATGCGATTACGAATTTCTATCTCATTGATACATTGATCCAGGGTCGTACAGACCAACTTGTGGATGTACTCAAGCACCTGGTGCTGCCATCGATTGCCCTGGCGACAATCCCGATGGCGATCATTGCGAGGATTACCCGTTCCACAATGCTTGAGGTCATGCGTTCAGACTTTATCAGGACAGCAAGAGCGAAGGGACTTCGCATGTTCTGGGTTGTCTATAAGCACTCATTGAAAAATGCGGTCATTCCTGTACTTACTGTTATCGGATTGCAGATGGGATTGCTGCTTGGCGGGGCGATCTTGACTGAAACGATCTTCAGCTGGCCGGGCATCGGGCGCTATGTGTATGAAGCGATCAATTACCGTGATTACCCAGTCATTCAGTCAGGCATCCTGCTGATTGCCTTCATCTTTGTCATGATTAACCTGGTAGTTGACCTGCTGTATGCCGCAATTGATCCGAGAATTAAATATCGTTGATGAAAGGGGAGATATAGATGGAAATTACAACTCAAAAACAAATGCAGCCGCCCGCCGTCAAAGCGGAAGAAAAAGTAGCATCTCCCTGGACAGAAGCATGGTATAGCTTTAAGAAGAACAAGTTGGCTCTGGCAGGATCGATTATTGTCTTATTGTTTATCTTACTGGCTATTTTAGCTCCGCTTATTGCTCCAGAAGGCATCAATGAGCAAAAAATGGGAGAACGGCTTCAGGCACCATCCGCACAGCACTGGTTTGGCACAGACGACTTTGGCCGCGATATTTTTTCCCGTGTTGTTTTCGGAGCGAGGATTTCTCTATGGGTAGGGACTTTTTCTGTAATAGGTTCGATTGTAGTCGGCTGCCTTCTCGGTATCCTTGCCGGTTACTATGGAAGATGGGTTGACTCTTTGATCTCAAGGTTTTTCGATATCATGCTTGCCTTTCCTAGCATCCTGCTCGCAATTGCGATTGTAGCAGTATTGGGACCGTCTCTTCGCAACGCGCTGATTGCGATTGCGATCATCAATATTCCAACCTTCGGAAGGCTGATCCGTTCACGGGTGCTCAGCGTAAAAGAAGAGGAATATATCATGGCTGCAAAGGCAGTAGGCATGAAGGACAGCAGGATCTTATTCCACCATATCCTTCCCAACAGTATGGCGCCGATCATCGTTCAGGGGACACTTGCGATTGCGACAGCAATTATCGAAGCGGCAGCACTTGGATTTCTTGGTCTTGGTGCAGAAGCACCGAATCCTGAGTGGGGCAAGATGCTGGCTGATGCGAAAAACTATATGCTCCAGGCTCCATGGACAATGATTTTCCCTGGCCTGGCCATCATGCTCACAGTTCTGGGCTTTAACCTGATGGGCGATGGACTCAGAGATGCACTCGATCCGCGGATGAAAAATTAACGAATAAGAGCAAACGAAAAAGCAGCTGAAAAACCAGCTGCTTTTAAATTTCCGGACTAGGATCGATATTCACATTATTATCATCTTTATGATAGGACTGGAAGCTTGTGATCAGTGTGTCGAGATGCTCGACTTGCTCCCCGTATTCCATGATGATGGAGACAAGCTGCATGACATGATAGAACATCTGGCTGTTCGATTCAGCCAGGTCTTTTTTTTGCGCTAAAAACAGTTCAAATAGCTGCTTTTTGTTAAGACAATACTCACCGTCGATGTATGAAGCCTCAGGCCTGATTTTTCCGGCGAACTTCATCATCACCTGTTCATGGTGATTTATAAGGCAATCGAGCTGATGCTGAACGACTTCCTGAAACTCCAGAGGCATCTGATTAAATTCATTTTCATAGCGATGGAGCCTCTTAAGCGTATCCATCGATTTTTTCGTCGTACTGATCATTTGCCTGTAAATCACCAGCTTGCGGGATTTTGCAAGTTTGTTATTTTTAAAATAATCTCGCTCTTCTTTATACATCATATAAAGCTGATCAAGCTTGATGATTCCCTCACGCATTTTTTCAATATCCGCTTTCAGGAGCTGGTGCTCGGAGGCATGGCGGGTGCTCAGCCTGATCCATTTTGTTATTTCTTCTGATAAGGTTGTAATTTTGTAGTAAAGTTTACTTTCATATCTAGGCGGCAGGAAAACAAGATTGACAATAAAAGCTGAGACGACCCCAAGCATGATCGTTGAAAAACGGATCAGGGCAAACTGGATAAAATCGTCGCCAGGCGATTCCATTATGACGATCAGCGTCACAAGCGCAAGCGAGATTGTGTTTTCGAGCCTGAGCTTAAGGTTAAGTGTGATGACCAGAACTGCTGCCAGGCCAATGATAAAATGGCTGTTACCGAACGCCATAACGAAAACCACAGCTGTCATTGCACCAATCAGGTTGCCTTGCACGTGTTCAATGATAGATAGATAAGAACGATAAACGGTAGGCTGCAGGGCAAATATCGCTGCGATACCTGCGAAAACAGGTGACGGGAGTTCGAAAATCTGTGCTAAAAATAAAGCGAGTATGATGGCAATTCCCGTTTTTAAAATGCGGGCACCAAGTTTCATCGATAGTGTATTCCTTTCATTAGGCTCTTTTAATAAGGCTCTTTTCTAATACTTTGTTGCTATTCTATTTATGCTTTTGAAATCTCCTTCTAAATGGTTTTTTAAAGAAGGCTTTGCAATAAAAGGCTGTTGATTTCCGTTCCAGGCGCTTTGCTTTCCTCGGGGCGTGCGGTGACAATCAACAGGATCTTAATTCAACATAGGTGTAAGCAACAATCTTTGTGAAAACAGCCTTTAAAAAAGAAAATCCTATATTCATTTTATACTTTAAACCATTTTGTTAAAAACTAAACAATTATGTACTATACAATGGATGGAGCAGAAGTTCAAGCGGCAATTTTACGAAAACCAAGCCTTTTTTTCATGTAAGTGGTTACATTGAACATTTTGTGATAATTGATGACTTGGAGTGCATGAGAGGAAGGGGGGTTCCTAGTAGCTACGTAAGAGAAAGGGAGGCAGCTGGTTAAATTATTGACATGCTTATTCAAGGAGTATGGAATTCATAACAGCAGGTAATAAGATATTATTACACAAAAAAACGGCCAAATGGCCGTTTTTTCATTAAATCTATATCACTCTGTAGAAACTGCAGGGTCTGCCTGTTCTTTAACTGGGACAACCTGTACGAAGTGGTCTTCTGGGTGCTTGAGCAGCAGTCCGAGTTCCTTTGCTTCGTCCTTTTGTCCATGCCTTTCCAGCATACTAACGTATTGGCTCAGCAGTTCCTTGACATCCTCGACACCTTTGGCGGAGAGAGTCTGGATTGATACCTTAGCGCCTTTGGCGATACGGCGGGAAATGGCGTCCTTAGTCAAGCCCATTTCTGGCTGATGTCTCAGGTAAACGACACCGCCGGTCATGCCTGCACAAATCCATGGTCCCGGATCCCCAAGAACAAGTCCGCGGCCATTTGTCATATATTCGAAGGCAAAGCCTTTAATGTTTGCATTCGCCCCGATGTTGCCGTGTTCCTTTTCAGGGATTGGCTTTTTGACAAGTCCGCCGATGATCATATCAGCACCTGACAGACGGATTCCAGCACGTGCATCCGCACTGCCCTGGGCAACTAGAAGGCCTTTTTGGGCTCCGTATCCAAAGCCTTTGCCGACAGAGCCATTGTAGAAACGTCCATCCTTGCCAGGAGACTTCGCAATCAGGATTGAACCGCCGAAGGATGTCTTGCCGACCCCATCCTGGCTACCTCCATCAATTTCGATGTCAATGCCTTCAGTGTTGTATGCTCCGAGTCCGTTTCCAAGAATGGAGCCCTTGTATCGAAGTGATACTGGCTGCAGCTTGCGATAAGAGCCATCCAGGCGTCCGCGGACACGGTGGCAGGAAACCCTGCTTGCAAGTACCCTCTGTTCTGCTGTTACTGCCTGGAACTCACGTGACTGGTGCAATTCCTCGTCAATGGCATCCAGGTACTCGGCGCCGGCTGCTACCTGAAGCTTAGCTGCAGTAAGCGCAGCAGCGGCTTCCTTCTGTTGTACCAATTGACCAATCTCCAATGGCTTCAGAAGGTAGGTCAGATCCAGCAGTTCCTTGCCCTTGACCTGCTCCAATAGATCAGAGCGGCCAACTGCTTCCTGCAGGTTTTTTATCCCCGCGGAAGCCGCTAGAGCTTTTAATTCGCTGCCAAAAGCAGTAAACAGATTCATGATGCCCTGGACAGCAAGATCGAATTGTCGAGGTACGAAGCGGCGCAATCCATGTTCCTTAGCCTGAGCTTCTGAATCAATTTGCGTAGCAATCCCGACATGGCAAGTATCAAGGTGGCAGCCGCGGCAAGTTGTACAGCCGATGGCAAGCATCGATAATGTTCCAAAGCCGACGCGGTTTGCACCAAGAAGCATATATTTGATAACATCCTGAGCGCTTTTCACTCCGCCGTCTGCCCAAAGCTCAACATTGTCACGCAAGCCTGCTTCCAGTAGAGCGTTATGAGCAGCCTTGATGCCTATTTCTGCCGGCAATCCGACATATTGAAGTGCGTGGATACGGGCCGCGCCTGTGCCTCCGTCGAAGCCGCTCAGTGTAATGATGTCTGCTCCTGCCTTGGCAATTCCGACCGCAATTGTCCCGATATTTGGAACGACCGGCACCTTGACGGCTACACGTGCCTGGTCATTAGCAGTTTTCAGCTCGTGGATCATCTGGGCAAGGTCTTCGATTGAATAAATATCATGGTTGTTTGATGGTGAAATCAAATCAGAGCCAATTGTCGCATTCCTTGCTTCAGCGATTTTAGCCGTAACCTTTGAGCCAGGGAGATGTCCGCCTTCACCAGGCTTAGCACCCTGGCCAATTTTAATCTCAAGAAGGTTTGATGAGTTAAGGAGTTCAGCGTTTACCCCAAAGCGCCCCGATGCTACCTGCTGTCCGCGTGTGCGTGGGTACTTGCCAAGCATATCCTTTATTTCTCCGCCTTCACCGTTCATGCTGATCATATTCAGTCTGTCTGCACCTTCTGCATAAGCACGGAAGGCAATTTCGTTTTGTGATCCGAAGGACATTGATGCGATGACGAATGGCAGGCTATGATCGCCAACGCCAATCTCGACTTCATCCGGTGAAATAGTGGAATCAGTCTGTTTTAAAGCAGTTAAATGACGGATGGTTGTCGGGTTCGCTTCTTCCTGTTCGGAAATCTTATCGCGATAGACGCTGTAATCTCCTGTAGAAGCGACCTCGCCGATTGCTTTCCAGATACGGGGGAAGAGATGGAACGTCTTTCCGATCCGTTCTTTTTCATTCTGGAAATCGGCAGCCCTTGCGATCGCATCCTCCTTCATTGCTGAGAAACTGTAGGCAAGTTCATTGGAGCCAAAGAAGTTCACAACCATCAGATAATCAGCTACTTCATCGTTCAGCCCAATCGCTGAGAACAATCTGCCGTATCCGCGCAGCTCATGGATACCAATAGTCGAAATTACTTTTTCAAGACCTTTCGTCAATGCTCCGTATAAGTTGACGAGCGGCGTGATGGATTCATCAAGCACGGTCATGAACATATAGTAAGGGCTGATCGCGTCCGCTCCAAGTCCGAGTGCTACAACAATATCATGCAGTGAGCGGAGGGAGGCTGAACGGAGCAGGAGCGAGCAGTCACGTCTTACGCCTTCCTTAACTAAAGCCTGGTCGATGGCTGAAACGACAAGATGCGGATCTAGCCAGAGGGCATTTTCCTGGTGAGCGATTGCATCATCAAGGACGATAAGTGATTTACCGCCTTTTACTGCCGCAACAGCATCTCCAGCGAGCCGTTCGATCGCATCCTTGACATTCTCGTCAGTCCTGAAAACTGTTTCGAGATAAGCCACCAGCTTTTCATCTTGATAGCATTGGATTACCTGATCCATGCTTGGCTGGCCGGTTTTCAGCGAAGCATCATAACCAGCTTTTCCTTCGATAAGAAGGGGAGTCAGCAGTTCGACGACTTTGCCAGTTTCTGTCTTGCCGAATAGGGAAGGCCTTTTTCCAAGAACTGTCCTTGTTGAAAAATGTTCGGCTTCGCGGTCGCGGTCGATTGCCGGGTTCGTGACGACAGCAACGCTTTCCTTGATGAAATCGGCAATGTTTCTTCGCTCTGGATTCATCGCAGCCAGCGGCGCATCATGACCTAAGGAACGAATCGGTTCCGCGCCTTTTTCTGCCATCTGCTCGACTAGCTGAACGTGGTCACGTTCCCAGCCGAATGCTTTATACTGGCCATTATGAATTTTATCTGGGTAAGTCATCGTTACAGTTTTTGACAGCGCTGGCGCAGATAGACGCTGGCGAGCCTCCTCAAATGCAAGGCGCTGAGAAAAACGCTTGTAAACCTCATTCTGGAATTGGTCATGCTCAAATACTTCGATCGTGTCTCCGTTCCACTTCAAGCCTACCTTTTCCCCTGGAGCCAGTGGTTTCGGATCGCCGGTATATTCGGTCGATGGGATGATGCCTGGCTCAGAAGAAAAGAGATAAGAGCTTTCAGTATCAACCATCCACAACGGACGAAGGCCTAGTGCATCGACACTGAAGACTGCTTCATCACCAAACCGGGAGATAATGCCGGCAGGGCCTTGGGCAAAATGCCCCCATGCCTCGCGAATATACGTATATAAATCCTGCAAGTGTTCTGGATATGATTTGATTTCATTGATGATCGGCGGGAACATCATGTCCATTGCTTCAAATAATGAATAACCGTCACGGCAAATAAACGTTTCCAGTGTACGGCTCAAATCCTGTGAGTCACTGCCATCCTTGACAAGCGGTACGTTGACCATGCGAGCTTCATCACGGAGTCTGGCAATTGTATTGATCTCCCCGTTATGGCCGAGGATGCTGAAAGGCTGGACACGGAAAAAGCTTGATAGAGTATTAGTTGAATAGCGGTTGTGTCCAAGAGTCATTGTGGATTCCACAAGCGGGCTTGCCAGGTCAAAATAGTATTTTGGCAGGATATCCCCTGCTCCCATAACCTTGTACACAGCATGGTATTGGCTCAGTGAAGCAACATGTACTTGTTCATTTTTCTCAAAATCTACAATTATATTGAACAATCTGCTTGATAGCTCGCCGCCTGTTTGGTCCGCAAGGAAGGCGAACTGCCAGAATACAGGGTTCTCCTGAATAGCAATCGGGCCTAGGGCTTCAGAATTTGTAACGTCGACAGAGGAGAATACCAGATTCAGATTTTGCTCTGCCAGCTTTGCTTCAAGCTCCTGCTGGATTGTTTTCGCCTGTTCAGTACGGGAAATAAATACATGTCCGACGACAAAGTTCTCATCATCTGCCAATTCCGGCTTCATACCGGCGGCAGAAAGCTTTTCCTTCCACAATGTCCGTGGAATATCGATATGGATTCCAACTCCATCTCCTTCTCCATTGATGAAACCTGCACGATGATTCATCGTCACCAGGCCATCAATACAGTGGAAAATGTTTTCGCGTGTTGGAACTTTCTTTTTTTCTATACTTGCTACAATTCCGCAGGCATCGTGTTCATTTCGTGAAAAATCCTTAAATAATGAAGGGGTCCATTGTAAAGTCATAATATTCGGCTTGTAAAAGGGGATCCTTAAAAGCCGGTTCACCTCCTGAAAAAATATTAATTTATTCTATAGATTGATAGCTGTTTTCGAGGGTAACTCTTGATTGATGGGATTTTAAGATAGGGATAAAGCGGCCATAAATATGGCGGTTTTACGAATAGTTAGAAACAATCATATCATAAGAATTTTCAGAAATCAATTTTTTATGCAAAAGTTTGGATAGAGTGTAATTTGGTTTGTAAAGAAGTTGTAATAAAACAACTTGTAATGTAAACGTTTTCATCCTAAAAGTAAAAAAATAACAGGAACCAACTTGGTTCCTGTTATGTATAAAATTCTGTATATTTATTCATTTGCCATTGTATAAAATGCTTGGTCAACCGCATGGAGTGTTGCTTCGATGTCTTCCTGGGTATGTGCAATCGTTACAAACCAAGCTTCATATTTTGATGGCGCAAGGTTGATCCCTTGTTCCAGCATCAAATTGAAGAAGCGTGCGAACATTTCACCATCCGTATTCTCTGCCTGCTCATAGTTCACGATTTTTTCCTTGGTAAAGTAAATCGTCAAGGCACCCTTCAGGCGGTTGATCGTAATTGGTATTCCGTGCTTGGCTGCAGCTTCCGTTATACCCTCTTCAAGCATGGCCCCAAGCTGGTCCAGATATTCATACACGCCATTTTGCTGAAGTACCTCGAGACAGGCTATTCCTGAAAGGATGGAAGCCGGATTGCCCGCCATTGTTCCTGCCTGGTACGCAGGTCCGAGCGGAGCTACTTTTTCCATGACTTCAGCACGGCCGCCATAAGCGCCGATAGGGAGCCCGCCGCCAATTATTTTACCCATGGCGGTCAAGTCAGGTGTGATGCCCAGCAGGTCCTGGGCACCGCCGTACATAAAACGGAAAGCAGTAATGACTTCATCAAAAATAATCAGCGCGCCTGCTTTGTGGGTAAGCTCTTTTACTTCCTCCAAAAATCCGGGCATTGGTTCGACGATCCCGAAATTGCCGACAATCGGCTCCACCAGTACAGCAGCAATCTGATCTCCCCATTTTTCGAGCGCTTCCTTGAACGGTTCGATATCATTGAAAGGCACGGTGATGACTTCTTGGGCAATGCTCTTTGGCACGCCTGCAGAATCAGGAGTTCCAAGAGTGGAAGGACCTGAACCAGCGGCAACAAGCACAAGATCTGAATGTCCATGGTAGCAGCCGGCAAACTTGATGATTTTATCTCTGCCTGTATAAGCGCGGGCAACTCTAATCGTTGTCATGACCGCTTCTGTCCCGGAGTTCACAAAACGGACCTTATCAAGGGCAGGCATTGCTTCCTTCAGCATTTTAGCGAATTTAACTTCATGTGGAGTTGGAGTTCCGTATAATACACCAGTTTCGGCTGCCTTTTTAATTGCTTCAGTGATATGCGGATGGGCATGTCCAGTAATGATTGGGCCATAGGCAGCCAAATAATCAATGTATTGGTTCCCGTCAACATCCCAGAAATAAGCACCCTGGGCGCGTTCCATCACGACAGGCGCTCCTCCGCCTACAGCCTTGAAGGATCGGGAAGGGCTATTGACGCCGCCGACGATATGCTCCAGGGCCTCTTTATGTAATTTCTCCGAATTGGTTCTTTGCATGGTAAAACCTCCTATATGTAACTGCCCCTTTATTTTATCATTAATTATTATTTTTACAGATTGTTTCACTTGTCAAAAAACTGGGGTGTCAGCTGTGTTCGATCTTAGGAGGCCAAAAATAAGCTTTTTTGAACTTGCTATAGTGAAGCAGTGGTTCTGCATCGGAAAATTTGTTATCTACAACAGGAAACAGATCTTTCTGGCAAATCACAGCCTCTGCCCTTTGGAGCTCCCATTTTGTATGATGGATATCTCCGCGGAACAATTTGCCGCCGCGTTTTGTCCATAGACAGTATCTTTCTGTCAGCCAGTGCTCGAGTGTTCCTTCATCAGCAAAAAATATCCCTGATGATGGTTTATAGCTGGCTGAACATTCTGCACCTGAACTTCTGGAAGAAGAAAGTTCAATGCTGCTGCTGATCCGGAATTTCATTATTGCCAGCTTGTATGCGAGGCCAAAGGTTATTTTAGCCCCGATGACCGCCAGGAGATGGTTCGCATCCAGCGAAAAGAAATAAACACCTGACTTGCCGCCATATTTCACATAAGTCCTAACATTTAGCTCAATATAAGAACTTAAGAGAGGAATAGGTGGAGTGAAGCGGCCGCGCATGTTTTTTACTTTGAAAGGAACGATCCCGATCCAGGCATTTCCATCAAATGTGTCGATTTCAAGCTCAGGGGGAACATGGCCTTGCAGTATTGAAGCAGGTACAGGCCAATGAGCAAAAAGGGTATGATGCCATTCCTGGGTCATCATCCAATTCAGGTCCTCGAGAGGAAAAGGGCGGTGGCTCTGAACCAAAAGATCTTTTTCCATTGGAATACCTCCTTTTGGAAGTTAACATACCCGCCTCAGAAAGAAGTAATCAATAGAATCAGGCAATAAGCCTTAGCATTTGTTTTAGTTCTGCAGATTGGCTAAACTGTTTGAGGGATTAAAGGAGGAATTATCATGAATGCCATTGAAGTGAAGGGGCTGCGGAAGGATTTTAAGGCCTATTCAAGCCGATCCGGATTGTCCGGGGCTTTCCGCGACCTTTTTACACGCAATTATAAGATTTTACCGGCGGTTAATGACATTAATTTTAACGTCAGGCAGGGAGAAATGGTTGGGTATATCGGTGAAAATGGTGCAGGAAAATCAACAACCATTAAAATGCTTACCGGGATCCTGACACCTACGTCCGGAAATATCATCGTCAACGGGATGAATCCCCACAAGGAACGGGAAAAATTCGTCCAGACAATCGGAGTCGTATTTGGACAGAGATCGCAGCTTTGGTTTGATATAGCTGTTCAGGAATCTTTCCGTCTGCTGAAAAAAGTCTATAAAGTTTCCGATGCTGATTATAACGACCATATGGACCATGTCATCAGGACTCTTGATATTGCGCCGCTTCTCGACAAGCCTGTCAGGAAGCTGTCGCTTGGGCAAAGGATGCGCTGTGAACTTGCTGCTGCGCTGATCCATAATCCGCCGCTGCTCTTTCTTGATGAGCCGACAATCGGACTTGATGTGCTCGTCAAGCTTAGAATCAGGGAGTTTTTGAAGGAAATCAATGAAAAATACAATACAACCATCCTGCTGACTACCCATGATTTATCCGATATCGAGGCGCTGTGCGAACGGGTGATTATGCTTGACGAAGGGAATATCATTTATGATGGCGCATTGAAAAGCCTGAAGGAAAAGTGGGGCGAGGGGAAAGAAATTAGCTTTGAATTCATTGAAAAGGCGGACATGCAGCATTTGGAGGAACTGACAGCCGATCTCGATGCTAAATGGGAGCTTGATGAAAAGGATCAAGTTTTCACGGCATTCACGGGTGACGATGAAGAGGCGGTCTCCCAGATCATTGCAAGGACGGTTGCTGCATATAAGGTCAGGGATGTTAAGATCAATGAGCCTTCCACCGAAGAGATCATCCGCAATATTTATGAAAAAGGAATGGCGGAGAATGGATAAGTATATTGAGATGATTCGCATCCGATTTTTGATGATGCTGGCTTACAGGACCAATTACTATACTGGCATCCTGATATACAGCATCAATATTGGCGCTTATTACTTTTTATGGAACGCGATTTATGGCGGCAGAGGCGAGATAGAAGGATTGTCCGCTGTTCAGATGACGACATATGTTGCGGTCGCCTGGATGGCGCGTGCTTTTTATTTTAACAATATCGACAGGGAAATGGCGACAGAAATCAAGGAAGGCAAGGTCGCGGTTGAACTGATCAGGCCATACAGCTACCTGGTGATGAAAACGATGCAGGGACTTGGCGAAGGGATTTTCCGGCTTTTCTTTTTCTCGGTTCCAGGGATGCTGATCGTCGCGCTGATATTCCCGCTGGAATTCTCAGCAAACTTGAGTACGTGGTTACTATTCTCGCTTTCAATAGTATTAAGCTTCTTTATTAATACCCAGCTGAATCTGCTTACCGGAATCACCACTTTCTTCTTATATAACAATACAGGCCTGATCCGGGCAAAACGGGTATTGATTGATCTGTTTTCCGGATTGCTGCTTCCGATCAGTTTTTTTCCCGGCTGGTCTCAGGAAATCATGAAGTATTTGCCCTTCCAGGGAATCAGCTATGTTCCCAGTATGATCTTTACAAACGGATTTACTGGGAGCCAGGCAGTCGAAGGACTGATGCTTCAGGCCGTCTGGGTGTTGATCCTGATTGTTCCGGTGCAAATCCTATGGATCATCGCCAAAAAACAGCTGATTATACAAGGAGGGTGACAAGTGTTTTATGTAAGGATGTTTTTTCAATACGTCGCCCAGTATATGAAAACAAGGCTTGAATACAGGGCAGATTTGTTTGTGGAGATTTTTTCGGATTTGCTGTTTCAGGCTGTTAACCTGATTTTCATCCTGGTCGTATTTGACCATACTGAATTCTTGAACGGCTGGAGTCAGGATGAAATCATTTTTATTTATGGTTTCTTCCTCGTACCCTATGCACTTTTTTCGTCATTCTTTAATATCTGGGATTTTAACGAGCGATATATCGTAAAAGGAGAACTGGACCGCATTCTGACCAGGCCGATCCATAGCCTGTTCCAGGTCATTCTCGAACGGATGGAACTTGAGTCATTGTTTGGCGCTCTGACCGGACTGGCTGTCATGTTTTACGCAGGCGGGAGGCTGAACCTCGAGTTCCACTGGTACGATCCGCTGCTGTTCGTCATTCTCGTCCTGGGGGGAGTGCTCGTCTATGCAGGCATTTTTGTTATGATCGCCTGCATCAGCTTCTGGGCTGACGCGAGAACCTCGATCATGCCAATGATGTACAATATCGGCAACTATGGCCGCTACCCGGTTGATATCTACAATAAAGCCATTCGGTTTGTACTTACCTGGATTCTGCCATTCGCCTTTGTTGGAGTATATCCTGCTGCCTATTTCCTTGAAAAAGTTGAGTGGTACGGCTATTCCTTCTTCACCCCTGTGATCGGGCTGATTTTCTTCGGTTCATCAGTCGTGATCTGGAATGAAGGTGTTAAGAGATATAGAGGGGCAGGAAACTGATAAGAAAACGGACATTGCTAGGCCGATTTGCTGACAGAAAGAGTTGTACAAGAGTATAGATACCTTGTTAAAAGTCCTGATGGTTGTAGTGGAAGGCGCGCAGACTCCTTCGGGATTTAGCGGACAGGTGAGACCTAGGTAGAAATGGCCTGAGAAGAAGGGGACATTTTATCCCGCAGGAGCAAAGCGACGAGGAGGCTCACCGCCCGCCCCAAGAAAAATTCGCTCTTGAAAAAGCCGGCAATTTGGCTTTTTCATAATTTTTCAGAGGAAAGCGAAGCGCCTTGAACGAAAATCAACAGCCCCATTTAGTTCAATCCTAAAAAAAAGAATAAACTTATAGATTGTTTGTCAACATTATTCCGCAGCATAATCGCTGCGGTTTTTCTTATATTTGCAGTTACAGGACTTGCAGTCATACTCCTATATCCATAAGCGTATAGTTTCAATGAGAGATGCAAGAAAAGAGGCTGTAGCTATGCATTTTTATTTATCAATTGTAATTATCGCACTAGCAATTACCATGAGTTTAAAAACATTGTTTGCGCCTCATAAAATCATAGGAAAGCAAGTCTCGCTGGAAAATTTCATCACCCTGGCCCTGATTTATGCCACGGTGATGGCAGGGTTCGGTTTGCTGTATTATCTGCTTGATTTAAGAGGATTGTTTGTGCTGGCAGACAGCAGCATGCGCCTCAGTGTTTCTTCTTATGAGCGGATGGCGACTAGCATGTATTTCAGTGCAATCACCCTCTTTTCTGTAGGGTACGGCGATATTTCGCCGATTGGGGTTGGAAGGATCATTGCCGTGCTTGAGGCCCTGATTGGATACACAATTCCTGCTGCCTTCGTGACAAGAGCCGTTTTCGACCATAAAAAGTCATAGCCCTGCTTATGCTCTCCATTTGTATTCCGGTACAAAATTAGATAGGCTATGGATACAAGCTACTTTTTGGAGGGATGCATGATGGCATTGGCGATAGGCAAGGCGGCACCGCAGTTTGAATTGCCTGCTAGTAATGGAGAAAGTGTCAAACTGGCTAATTTTCTAGGGAAAAATGTTGTGCTCTACTTTTACCCGAAGGATATGACTCCTGGCTGCACAACGGAAGCGTGTGATTTCAGGGATCACCATGAAAGCTTTGAAGGACTGAATGCAGTTATTCTTGGGGTGAGTCCGGACCCAATCAATAAGCATGAAAAGTTCATTGATAAGTATGGCCTGCCTTTCCTGCTATTAGCGGATGAGGACCATAAAACAGCCGAAGATTACGGTGTCTGGACACTGAAGAAGAATTTTGGCAAGGAATATATGGGCATTGAGCGTTCCACCTTCATCATTGACAAAGATGGCAACCTTGCTAAGGAATGGCGCAAAGTAAAAGTAAAGGGTCATGTAGAAGAAGCACTCGAATTCATTAAAGAAAACCTTTAGCATTTAAGGACAGCCGATAAGCAGGCTGTCCTTTTTATTATAAAGCTCTGTTAATGCCGAATGTTGATTTTTTAACACTGTTGCTTGTAGAGGAAGGCGCGCAGACTCCTTCGGGATGAAGCGGGCAGGTGAGACCCCGCAGGAGCAAAGCAACTAGGAGGCTCAGCGCACTCCCCAAGAAAAATTTGCTCTTGAAAAAGCCGGCAATTGGGCTTTTCATATTTTTTAGAGGAAAGCGAAGCGCCTGGAACGAAAATCAACAGCCTGGTTTAACAGAGCCTATTATAAAAAGGTATTTCGCGGGATTTGACCATGCAGGGAAACTGTATTACGATATGACTAATCAGTCAAAAACGAAACAGTGACCAGTCAGTCATTACATTTTAATCTATCGGGGGCTTTTAGGTGAAGGAAAAAGAAAAAGCGATCATTGAAGCGGCTATTAAGCTCTATGCCGCCAAAGGATTCTCATCCACTTCCATTCAGGAAATTGTGACGGAAAGCGGAATCTCAAAAGGGGCGTTCTATCTGTATTTCAAGTCCAAGGACGCATTGCTGATTGCCATCCTGGAATATTATTTTAACCATATAGACAATAAGGTAAGGGTAATCGAGCAGGAAGACCTTCCTGTGAGAGAAAAATTCGCTAAGCAATTGAGTACATTGTATAAGACAATGGTGGACCATAAAGAATTTATCATCATGCAATCAAGAGAGCAGGCCATTCCCTTGAATGAAGAAGTAAAGGAGCTAATGTTCCGCAAACATTATGAGGCGATGATGTTTTATCAGGCAAGCCTTAAAGCAATCTATGGCCCAAAAGCAGACCATCATCTTTGGGATCTCTCATTGATGCTTGAAGGACTGTTTAATTCTTATATGAGGTTATTATTGTTCAATCCAAACGGGTTTGTGATTGAAGACGTGGTTCAATATATACTTCGTCGGATGGATACGATTGTCGAGGGACTGGCTGGTGAAGAGCCGATTACGAACCAAAAAAAGATTGAGGATCTATTCAGGGAGGCTAAAGCCTTCTTTATTGCCAATTCAAATGGCATAAAGAATATACTTGAAAAAATGAAGCAGGTCATCGAGAATATCGAGCGCAATGAAGATTTATTGGTTTCACTGGAGGTTCTTGAGGCGGAAATAAGCAAGGAATCACCGAGGCTGCCGGTAATCCAGGGTATGCTCTTCAATTTTAAAGACCACGAGCAGCTTGCTTCATACCGGGAAGAAATTGCGAATGTTTATTCAATTAAATTATAGGTTTTTGTTATAGCTGATAGTTGATTCTTAAACCCTGTTGCTCTTCGTTCCAGGCGCGCAGACTCCTTCGGGATGAAGCGGGCAGGTGAGACCCCGGAAAAAATGGTCCAAAAAGAAGGGACCATTTTTCCCCCCAGGAGCGAAGCGATGAGGAGGCTCACCGCACGCCCCGAGGGAAGCGAAGCGCCTGGAACGGAAATCAACAGTTTTGTATAACATAGCCAAATCATAAAAAAATAGCCTATTTTTCTCAATACAGGCTATTGTCCATTCATTTCCCCTCAAACTGAATATCATTGTATTAGGGCATACCTCCTCAAACAATTTTAGCGGGCTGAACAGCCCGCCTTTTTTTTATCAAAACGTTCCCCAAGCAAGCCTTAGAAGTTGTTAGGAAGATTGAAAATTAATACAATTAAGAAATACTACTAATTTTTACTCAAGGGGTTGGACCAGGTGAACATTTATTCTTCGTTGCTTCCTGCAAAGGAGCTTCAGGATGAAATCAAGGAAATCTTTCCGGAATTACATTTTCAATTTCATAAAGGTATTAAAGAAGAGCTTTTCCTGGATGCAGAAGTTTTTGTGACATACGGTGAGGATTTGCAGGAGGAGCTCGTTTTAAAAACGGATAAACTGAAATGGATCATGGTTATGTCCGCAGGCCTTGAAAAGATGCCATTCGAAGCATGCAAGCAAAAAGGAATCCTAGTTACAAACGCCCGGGGAATCCATAAAGTGCCTATGGCCGAATTCACAATTGGCATGATGCTTCAGCATGTTAAGCAGATGAGAACATTGCTGGAAAATGAAAAAGAAGAGCTGTGGGAACGTAAACTTCCTATGGGCGAATTGTACGGCAAGTGTTTGCTCATTCTAGGTATAGGGGCTATTGGCGGTGAAGTTGCGAGGCTCGCAAAAGCTTTCCAAATGAAGACGATAGGAGTTAACCGCAGCGGGGAAGATGTCCAATGGGCGGATGAAATTTACACTTTGAAAGATTTTGAAAAGGCACTGCCGAAAGCGGATTTCATCGTATCTGTGCTGCCGAGTACTGAAGAGACCAAGCATTTACTGGAGAAACGACATTTCGATCTGATGAAGGATACAGCCGTATTTATCAATATTGGCCGCGGGGATCTGGTAAAAGAAGATGTTCTGCTTCAGGCGCTGAAGGAAAATACAATTGCTCATGCATATTTAGATGTATTTTACAATGAACCTCTGGAAAAAGAACATCCATTCTGGAGCATGGGAAATGTGACAGTGACTCCGCATATCTCCAGCCTGACAAGGAATTATATGCCGAGATCTTTTGAAATTTTTAAACATAATCTGCATACATATATAAAAAAAGGCGCGGACTATATCAATTTAATCGACATGGACAGGGGGTACTAGAAATGAAAATTTATACAAAGACAGGCGACAAAGGAACAACTTCACTAATTTACGGCACAAGAGTCAGCAAGAATGACGCACGGGTAGAAGCATATGGTACATGTGATGAAACTAATTCAATGATCGGTCTTGCGCTCAGTTATTTGCAGGGCGAATATTTTACAGGAAAAGAAGAATTGTTTGAGATTTTTCATAAAATCCAGACGGTGTTATTCCATGTTGGTGCTGAATTGGCAACGCCAGCAGGCAAAGAGGTTAAATGGACGCTGGATGCAAATGATATAGCTGAATTGGAAAAAATAATTGATTCATGGGACTCAGCACTTCCGCAATTGACCAACTTCATCCTTCCGGGGGGTCATCAGGCAGGCGCGGCCCTTCATGTAGCCCGGACAGTAGCAAGAAGAGCTGAACGCCAGGCAGTCGAGATTGGGGAAGTAAATCCGCTGGTCCTATCCTATTTGAATCGACTTTCTGACTTTTTATTTGTCGCGGCCAGGTATGTCAATATGCATCTTGGCTCAAAGGAACTAACATTGCATCAGCAATCTTGAAGCTGTGCTGTAAATGTTTGTGAGGTTGTTATATTGACAAAAGTGGAAATTACTTAGTACACTATTTATAAACATTATAAAGTAAGAATAATAATTTTTAGAAAAGTGAGGTGCATGGCGGTGGTACAGAGCCAGTTAAAAGAAGCCTTGGATACCTTGAAGGATACAGGAGTCCGTATTACTCCGCAGCGTCATGCGATACTCGAATTTTTAATAAACTCAATGTCGCACCCTACAGCAGATGACATCTATAAGGCGCTTGAAGGTAAGTTCCCGAATATGAGCGTAGCGACAGTTTATAACAATTTGAGAGTATTCCGTGAAGTTGGCTTAGTCAAGGAACTGACCTATGGGGACGCCTCAAGCCGTTTTGATTTTGTAACGACACACCATTATCATGTTATTTGTGAAAACTGCGGCAAGATTGTTGACTTTCATTATCCAGGTCTTGATGAAGTTGAACATTTGGCTTCCCATGTTACAGGCTTTAAGGTAGGCAACCATAGAATGGAAATCTACGGAACTTGTCCGGATTGTTCGGCAAAAGAAGCGCATTAAACATAACCGCTGGTGGCGAAAGCTATCAGTTTTTTTGTTTCTTAAAGCAAAAAACTCGGCGCGTTATGGCCGAGTTTTTTACTTTGTTTTATAGAGAGAGCTATTGCTTCTCTGTTTTCTTATTATATTTTTCATCAAAATCCTTGCCCTCAAGATTCCGGTCAAGGGTTAAAGGTTCGTTGCAGTACATACAAATATCAACCCGGCCAAGAATCTTAGTCTGTTTGCCGCAATTAGGACAGATAACCTGGACAGTTTTAGTCGACAGCATTCCAATCCAAAAGTATACGACCGTGCTGGCAATGATGAACAGCAGGCCTATTAGCATAAAAATGGTCATGATCACAGGGGAATTCCTGAAAAAGATCCCTCCATACATAACAACAAAGCCGATGAAAATCAGGCTTAGGGCAAAAGTTCTGATTTTATTTATTTTACTAGAATATTTAGCCATGTGTTTCCCTCCCTAAAAACTAACTATATCATACCATTTGCGGCAGAATAAATCATAATAAGTCATTGGGCCGTGTCGAAAATTGTCTAGAGGAAATGCAGGAGATTTTGTATAATTGTCGAACATATATGCTAACAAACAAATGGAGGAGTTTTATTATGGAGGATATCCTTCGTTCTATATATCAAGAACGCGCAAGCCATCCTAATACAGTTGGAGTGGTGATGGTCGAGAAAAGGGAAAAGGCATTCCCGACAACCGATACATTTGATGCCATTTTACTCATAATTGTCAAAGAGAACGACGACCCTGTATTTGTTAAACATTATTCATACAATGATAAGAAGGCAGCCATGCACATTGTTACAGAAAAGCAAATTAACGATTGGCTATTGATTGGCAATAACCGAAAAATATTCGACTGGCTTTACAATGGCAAAATCGTCTTTGACCGAAATGAGCGGCTTGCCAATTTGAAACATGAATTGAGGGAGTTTCCGTTCTTTGGCAGAAAAATAAAGATGGGCATTGAATTTGCAAAGCTGATTAGAAGATATATAGATGGAAAAGCGTTCTTTGACCATTTCCATTATCTTGATGCTTATAACCATGTTGTCCATTCTTTGCATCATTTAGCGAGGCTTGCAGTGATTGAAAATGGATTTCATCCGGAAGTGACAGTCTGGCACCAGGTAAAGCAGATAGAGCCTGAGATATACAAGTTATATGAAGAGCTTATATGCAGTGAGGAAGACATTGAGAAAAGGCTGGAGCTTTTATTCCTTGCCTCTGAGTTTTTGATCCATAAAAGGACAAAAGTAGGGACGCAGCACTTACTTGAAATCCTTCAGGAGAAAGAATACTGGTCTTTCAATGAGATGATGGCACATACCGAGCTTGCCGCGTACTCTGTTGATCTCGGCATACTCGTTGAATATTTGATAGAGAAGAAAATCATCTCTGTAGTGAATATCGAAACAAAAGGCCAAGGTATTTATCATCGTTATTATCAGGTTTCTGAAAAACTATCGTAAAAAAACAAAAAAAGCTGTTGACCTTTTAAAAAATACTTGGTATATTAATAACCGTCGCTGCGGAACACAGCAAAAACACTTTCGCGGCAGACGGTTGAAAACTTAAAAGTATTTTTCAGTCAAAAACATTTTTTTAAAAAAGTGTTGACTTGGAAAACACAAGATGTTATATTAGTAAAGTCGCTTCGGACGACACGCTAACTAAATTGCTCTTTGAAAACTAAACAAACAAGCGTCAACAAACAATAAATTATCATGCCTTCTATTTATAGAAGATCATGAGCCAACGTTTTAAATTATGAGCTAAACTCATACTCTTTTTTGGAGAGTTTGATCCTGGCTCAGGACGAACGCTGGCGGCGTGCCTAATACATGCAAGTCGAGCGGATCTTCATTAGCTTGCTTTTG
>NZ_JBYNSB010000054.1:0-4261 GCF_057785455.1 Mesobacillus sp. | reverse complement strand
CGACCCTGAGTATAAAGGATATGTTGTTGATGTCCCTGAGCTGGTGGGATGTATGAGTCAGGGTAAGACAATAGATGAAGCTCTCGAAAATATAAAGGATGCGATTAGGGGATGGATAGAGGTAGAAAAAAAACATGGGAGATTAGATGTTTTTGAAGAAAGGGCTGTATTTCTGGGTGAGGTTACTGTTTAATTGGGCATATTATCCAATATCTCTGGCGAAGAGGCAGTAAAGATTTTTCAAAAGTTTGGCTATATCCTTGACCATCAAACAGGAAGCCATATGATACTTTATCACGAATCACCTCCCACCTTATCAGTTCCAAGCCACAGAGAATTAGCACCGGGATTATTACGAGGGCTTATTAGAAAAAGTGGACTGACAGTAAATGAATTCTTAAAAGCCCGGTAGAAATACATTCCCGATATGAAAAAATTCACCTCTCATGAAATTAAAGAATTTGTCTCCAATCTGATATTTGATGAGAAGGTTATTTTAAACAAAGACCCTTCCTATCCAAGAATTTCGGTTCTTTCGTAAAAAATTTATAAAAAAACCCAGCCATAAGAAATAGGTATGATGTCCAAAGAATTAGAAAAATAAGGAAATAGAAAATCTAAAGAAGAATTTGATAAATGAATAATGAAAGTTTGACCCCCATGACACAATTTAAAATGGTCGCTGTTAGAATACTGTATTTCTAATAATGAGTCATCTTTGTGTTAACAATATATGGACCTCTTGCGCCTCCTGAGTCGCAGCTTGGCGATCTTAAAATAGGAAATTCGGTGCGGAGTTCACATATAACACAATTATTAAATCTGATATTGGCATTACCAGAGCCATCAAAAGTTGAAGCGGGGGTTGTGCCGTTGCTTACTACGGTGCCGCTGATAGAAAAGCCGCCCACGCCCGAGTAATTTACCGACTCGTTAGCAAATACAGAGCCAAATATATCAACAGTGCCTCTTCCGTCAAAACTTATATTGCCGCCTGCTATTAGCAGCACTGGGTTACAGTTAGGACTTGTACAGTCATTTATATTACAGCTTGAACAACTCCCAAACTGAATGTTTCCGACAGCGTCAGGAAATGTCGTAGCGCCCTGAGAATAAAAGATGCCCCCGGTAACATTTGCAGACCCCTTAATGATGGTCGTCGTATTAGAAAATACAAATGAATTTCTAATGGCATCCCTAAAAGTATTATCAATTGTATCAGTGCTGTTATGCCTAAAATTGCCCTTTGCAACAATTGTAGAGTTTCTTATGATTCCAACATTTAAAGTGATGTTTCCAATGCCAGCGCCAGTATTAGTTGTAGCCAACAATGAATTATTTGAGATAATATCAGCGTTTGCAAGTGTTATATTGCCTGCTGAGACCAACTTTGAGTTGTCAAAGCTCGCATCTGCATCATTTATCACAATATTGGCAGTAGTAGAGGTTGTATAAAAATTTTTTCCTGTAAATGTTGTATTATTTGGCACTCCAGAAAAAGTAATAGTACCTTCACTAACAATATCGGTAATAGTTGCAGGAATTGTATTTATTGTAAAGGGTTCATTAAATCGGAGTTTCCCTCCGCATGCTGCAAAATCTGGAACGCCAGTGCAAGAATTTGTTGCGTTGGTTAGTGTAAAAGAAGTATTGTTGCAAGTGCATGTGGTTGCTGGGACAGCGGTGCCAGATGCTGTGAGATTCGCTACATTAACTGTTGTACCATTATATGTTGGAACGGACAAGCGGCTAAGGAGGTCTCCCCAGTTATCAGCATTAAAGATTTGAGAAACCTGATCAGGCAAAAGGTTGCCCGTAACAGGGCAGTTTCCATTGCTTGCACAAGGGGTCCCGTTCTCTGACTGAATGGCATAAGGCGAGCCATATACGCCTCTTGGGTTATTCGGGCATACAGTGTCATCTGAAGTTGCATTGACATCAATACTGAAACTTGACCCGCCATAAAGGACGCCGGGGGTCTTGCAGGTAGGGTCGCAATTAACTATTGAAGAGCTTCCTCTAACATTTAAAATCCCGCCGCCTCTAAAGACCAATGGAGCGCTCTGGGCGATTGCATTTCTTGGAACAACTACTGATTTGACAACCTTTGCATTGCCCTGCGTGCCAGTGGCATGGATGAAGCAAAGGTTTCCAGCAAGAGATGTAGCAAAATAGGTATAATTAGAGCTGTTTCCTACAGAGCCGCTTCCACCTGACGGGCAGGTCGGATTATTAATATTTGGGGCAAGCGGTCTAATGCCCTCATTTACACCATATTCTGCCGCCCAGTTTGCAAGCTGATATTTCTTTTCTGCCGATATTGCAGTAAAGCCGAGCGTTGACATTTGCATCGCCGCCGCCCCCAGAACAAGAAGCAGAAGCATGACTATCAAAGCGGCTACAATTGCAATGCCTTTTTCATTTTTTATATATCCTGATTTTTTCATTTTTACCTCCCGAAAACCTTAGTTACTGTATATGTATCAAACTGACCACCATGTCTTGGAGATGGACTCCTGAAGGTTACAGAAACCCGCGCAGCGCCACATCCTGTTCCACCTGTTGCTGGTGCACAGGTTGTTCCTGGTGGAAGTGGTGATTCTTCAATTGCAACAGCAGTAAAAGCGGTTACTGGCGCTAATGGGTAAGGTCCATCCTGTCCATCATTACAAAAGCCATTTGACCTATCAATCAAACCCACATAAAGCCATAATCTATTTAAATCTGCTGGATTTTGCTGACAAAAAAACCTTATCTGGTGATGAGAACGTTGTATCACATCACCAGTCTGAAGAGGTTTGGGACTAAGTGCTGTACGTGTGTAAAGAGTTGCACTCATTGTGGAATTAGCGTATGGTGGTGATGATGGTAGATTGGTGCAGTCTGTATTTTGGTTTGTAATATCATCACGAAGGGACACCGGGTCAATATTACCTGAAATAACAGGGTTCATAGGAGTATTATTACTCCAGATGACATAACAGTCCTGATTTGAATTCTTGCTTAATCTGCAGCTTATCAAATTAGCAGTTGAGACGCCGTTGCTTAGACTTTCGACTACTCCGCTACCATGTATATTACCCCAAAAGGTTACATCTGAGCATTCTCCGCTTGTTGTGATTATCAGAGACTTTCGTTGCGCAGGGCATACAGCAGCACTGCAATCATTTCTATCAGCCCTCGACACTACCCCCACTCCCCATCTGTCGAAATATCTGGAGATTAATTCGATAGAGGGCGTTTTGGTCTCAATGTTGTCAGAAATGCTCTTTGCCTCTCTAAATATCCTTGTTGCAGATGTAAAGGACATCATAATTGCCCCTAAGACAACAGATGTAAGCACTATTGCAATAAGCACCTCGACCAGAGAAAATCCTTTATTGTTAAATATCTTTATCATATTTTCACCTCTATTTGAAGTTGCATACCCTTGTTGTTAGAGCAAAGCTTTTTCCCATTGCTGATGCAGTCATGGTTACATCATTACAGGTATTTAAGGCAGGGCTGCAGCTTCCGCTTTGAGCTACATTGACAACAAGATCCCCCTCGTAAGTGTAAGAAGCAGGTGGATTTGTATTAACATTCTGGCAATGTGTGAGGGCGCTCGATGCAGCATCTATCAATGAGTTCTGTACTGTCCTGTCAACAGTCCGGGTTGCAAAAGTCCCCTGTATGCTGGCGAGACCTAATAATGCGATGCTGATTATAGCAATCGCAATCAATGCCTCAATAAGTGAAAAGCCTTTGTTATTTTTGATTATTGAGTACATGTAACACACTCCCCTGTCCTTTCAATATCAGTTCTTACCCCTGTCCTGCTTATACATACCTTTCGATGCTTGCCGTCATATGCAACGCAGACATTGCCAGTAAAAATTGCCAGCCCCCTTGGATCAAAAGATGCCCCTGAACCTGCAAGAGTAACATAGCTATCCGTAACCGACATCGTTCTTAATACATTAGTTCCTGAACATATCCCTGCTCCCCTGCTCGTCCCAATATCCCGAATAGTCAATGTATTGCCTTGCACACACACTCCTACATTGGTAGTCCTTTCCATTGCATAAATCTTTGCCATTTTCACCATATATTCCATCTGCGAGGCATAGTCTATGAACTTGTAGTCTCTTTGAAATTTTAGCAGGGCAGGGATTGCAATAGCTGCCAAAATCGCAAGGATCGAGACAACAATCATCAACTCAACTATCGAAAAGCCTTTTTGTCTCATGTTTTTATTTATAGCAAATAAGATGCCATATTG
>NZ_JBYNSB010000053.1:0-25269 GCF_057785455.1 Mesobacillus sp. | reverse complement strand
TGCGACTTCTGATTTAATTTCCTCTAGACCAAAGCTTGGGTTTATCAGGATGCTTTCAATGTTCGCTACTTCCGACTTGATCTCTTCTAAACCGAATGATGGGTTGAAGATCGCACTTTCGATTGCTGCAACCTCTGATTTAATTTCCTCAAGGCCAAAGCTTGGGTTCCTCAGGATGCTTTCGATTACTCCAAACGTCAGGTTCGATAAAATACTTTCAATGTTTGCAACCTCTGATTTGATCTCTTCCAAACCAAAGGACGGGTTGAAGATCGCACTTTCAATGGCCGCGACTTCGGATTTAATTTCCTCCAGACCAAACGATGGGTTAAAGATTGCACTTTCGATCGCTGCTACTTCCGATTTGATTTCTTCCAAACCGAATGACGGATTCGTTAAGATACTTTCAATTACGACAAACGTCAGGTTTGATAAAATGCTCTCGATGTTCGCCACTTCGGACTTTATCTCTTCCAGACCAAACGATGGATTGAATATTGCACTTTCAATCGCCGCTACCTCTGATTTGATTTCCTCTAAACCAAAAGAAGGGTTGAAGATAGCACTCTCAATCGCTGCAACTTCCGACTTGATCTCTTCCAAGCCAAATGACGGATTTGTTAAGATGCTTTCAAGTACGCCAAACGTCAGGTTCGATAAAATGCTCTCGATATTCGCCACTTCGGACTTTATCTCTTCTAGACCAAACGATGGATTGAAAATCGCACTCTCGATTGCTGCGACTTCCGATTTGATTTCTTCCAAACCGAATGACGGATTCGTTAAGATACTTTCAATTACGCCAAACGTTAGGTTTGATAAAATGCTCTCGATATTCGCAACTTCTGACTTTATCTCTTCTAGACCAAACGATGGGTTAAAGATGGCACTTTCAATCGCCGCTACCTCTGATTTGATTTCCTCTAAACCAAAAGAAGGGTTGAAGATAGCACTCTCAATTGCTGCAACTTCCGACTTAATCTCTTCCAAGCCGAATGATGGATTCGTTAAGATACTTTCAATTGTTCCAAACGTCAGGTTGGATAAAATGCTTTCGATGTTTGCAACTTCAGATTTGATTTCCTCCAACCCAAAGGAAGGATTGAAGATGGCGTCTTCGATTGCTGCAACTTCGGACTTGATTTCTTCTAGTCCAAATGATGGATTTAATAAGATGCTCTCGATGTTGCCTAGCGAGAAGCTTTCAAGCAAGCTCTCGATAGCTCGCACTTCAGATTTGATTTCCTCCAACCCAAAGGAAGGATTTTGAAGCAGACTTTCTATAAGCCTGATTTCAGACTTAATTTCCTTAAGACCGAAGGATGGATTCTCCAGCATTTTTTCAATATGCCGAATTTCCGATTTAATTTCCTTCAGGCCATAATAAGGATTCTCAAGCATACTCTCAATATGCCTGATCTCATGCTTGATTTCTTTTAGGCCATACCTTGGGTTTTCTAATTCACAAAGAATTTTTTTCAGTATACAAAATATCTCTTCCCAAAAATGTCTCGTCCCCATTTTTCACACTCCTTACCTTTAATATTCAAGTACATAGTATGCTTGGAAATTGACTTGGTTTGGGTAAAGGTCGGCTTTTCTCTAATTACACACTAAATGGGTGAGCACATTTTCATAGAATCGCGTAAATCCAGTGCTTCCTTTTCCTTATCACACAAAGCTGCTCCTCTATAATTACAGATTTAGGAAAAAAAGCCCACTTGTCATGAAGTAAACTGCCTGTATTCTATCAAATAACCCTACTAATGATACTGTTCATAAATATTCTGAATTGTTAGAATGTTAGTTACAACCAGAACTCGCTTCAATTTTAATCTCTAAGGAGGGAAAGAAATGGAGCAATATGTTCGCGTTATTCCATACAAGGTAATCAATGAGGCTGAGGAGATTAATGAAGTTCCTAAGGGGATTGAGTTAATCCAGGCACCAAAACTTTGGAGCTTCACAAAAGGCAAAGGCGTCAAGGTGGCTGTCCTTGATACTGGCTGTGAGATCACACATCCAGATTTAAAGGACCGCATACTTGGCGGCAGAAACTTTACAGATGATGACCGCAGCAACCCGGATATTTTCACTGATTATAATGGGCATGGTACCCATGTTGCAGGGACAATTGCCGCCACGGAGAACAGTGCTGGAGTCATTGGTGCCGCACCAGAAGCAGGTCTTTTAATTGTAAAAGTATTGAACAAGGCCGGTTCAGGCCGCTATGAGTGGATTATAAAAGGCATTGAATACGCAATTGACCAGAATGCTGACATCATCTCAATGTCCCTAGGAGGACCAACGGATGTTCCCGAGCTCCATGCTGCTATCAAAGCTGCAGTGGCAAAAGGCATTCTTGTTGTCTGTGCTGCAGGGAATGAAGGCGATGGCAATGACTCTACCAATGAATTCGCCTACCCAGGCTGCTATAACGAAGTAATTTCCGTTGGCGCAGTCAATCTCGAGAGAAATTCCTCTGATTTTACAAATTCTAATAATGAAATCGACCTGGTTGCTCCCGGGGAACGCATCCTCTCCACCTATCTAAATGGAAAGTATGCAACCTTAAGCGGGACTTCCATGGCCGCTCCCCATGTATCTGGCGCGCTAGCCTTGATAAAACCTTACGCTAATCAACTATTTGAAAAACAGCTTACCGAACCTGAATTATACGCTCAGTTAATCAGGCGCACAGTTCCGCTTGGCAATTCCCCAAAGCTTGAAGGAAACGGATTGCTTTATTTGACTGTACCTGAACAACTTTCCGGCATCTTCGATCAAAATTTCAAGACACTGGCATTAAATAAAATATGATTAACATACAACAGCAATGGCTCACAGCCAAGGAGCAGCATTTAATATGCATTGATAGCAGACCCTATTATGATGGTTTAGAGGATGCTAAAAAGCGAGAGGAGTATTACCGCGATTGTAATATTGATAAAGCCTGTGACCTGCAAGAGCTGTTAGCCGGAACCCATTCCATCCATTTGAATTATGCACCGCACCAATATGTGTATCCCTGGGTCGATTTGCAGGAAAACCTCGAGCTGAAAAGCTTATATTCTGGACACCAGATTGATCCATTGAATGTTATTGAAGAAGATTTAAGATTGTACCAGAAGCTTCAGGAAGGGATATTATCAGTAAATGAAAGTCTTGTTTACAACTGTGAGCATGTTGTCCCACAGTCCTGGTTTAATGGATACGAGCCCATGAGAGGAGATTTGCACCACCTATTTGCATGCGAACCATCATGCAACCGGATGAGAAGCAACTATCCCTACTTTGATTTTCAATCGTATGATCCTGAGCCCAGGATCAATACAATAAAAACAGGATGTGGCATGGCAGAGGATCAGAAATTTGAGCCCGAATACGGGAAAGGCATCGTCGCACGGGCTGTATTCTATTTTTCAATAAGATACAAGGATGTACTCGACCTTAGGGATAAATTCAATTTTGAAATTTTGCTAAGCTGGCATGAGGAACATACTGTCACTTTATATGAAAGCCATCGAAATGCAGCAATCCAGGAGCTTCAGGGAAACCGCAACCCTTTTATTGATTTTCCAGATGCTGCGGAAAGAATGTTTGGGATAAGGGACCGCCTGTAATGGGCGGTTTTTTACTTTTCCAAAATTCAATTCCTGCATTTACCTAGTACTGTTTTCAAGAATTTTTAACTCCCAGGGCAAACTATTACATATTAAAGATGAAAGGATGGATTGCTATGTCAATGGAATGGTTTGATCGTGTAGTTGGAGAATTGCAGGATCATCTTGAATCTATATGTGAAAAATACGATCAGGATGGCCAAATGGCTGTTGAGCGGGGCTCAAAGCATCCAAGAATCGAGTTTTTCATGGAGTATGAGGATGGGGATCGAGAGTATTTTTACTCATTATTCTTTGACCCTCATAACGAAGAATTCTATACCGAAAAGATTGATGATGAACTAGAGCAGCCTGCCCGGGTCATCCTTTCAGATATAGACGATATTGTCGATGCCGTGCATGAAGGTTTTCATGACTATATTAATGATACAGATGATGATGTCGATGTCTTTTACGCCACTCAAGAAGATGACACAGAATATGTGGATGTCTATGAGGATGACGATATAGACGAACTGGATGAGGAGGAAGAGCTCTATATTACTGAAATCGCAGACGATGATGATATCCTTGAGCAAATCGATGTGGAATGGGAAACTCCTGAGGTGACTGCGTTCCATAGAGAGGACGAAGTAGAAGTGACCTACCAATTCGGCGTTGTACAGGAAACTGGTGACGGAGTGCTTCGCCGGATCAACCGCTTATGGACGGAAGATGAGGAATTGATTAAGGACGAGACCAATTTTATCTTCACAAAAGAAGAAGCGCCAACCATCATTGCCATGATTGCCAGTCACATGGATTCAATGCTGGGATATGAGGACTGAAAGAAAAAGACGGAGGACAATCCCATTTTTTGCGGATTCCCTCCCTTTTTTCATGTGTGAATAAAAAAAAGACCCCCAACAAAGGTTGAGAGTCTTTCGAAGCGTAAAAATTAACGCTTTGAGAACTGAGGTGCACGACGAGCGCCTTTAAGACCGTATTTCTTACGTTCTTTCATACGAGCGTCACGAGTTAATAGTCCTGCACGCTTAAGTGTTGGACGGAATTCTGGATCAGCTTGAAGTAACGCACGAGCGATACCGTGGCGGATTGCGCCAGCTTGACCAGTGTATCCACCGCCATTTACGTTTACAAGTACATCGTAAGCTCCTACAGTTTCAGTAGCAACTAGAGGTTGCTTTACTACTTCACGTAGAGCAGCGAATGGGATGTAGTTTTCAATTTCACGATCGTTGATTGTAATTTTGCCAGTGCCTGGTACTAAACGAACTCGCGCAACGGAGCTCTTACGACGACCGGTACCGATATATTGAACTTGTGCCAAGTTAATTACCTCCTTAATAATTATCCGCGAAGTTCGTAAACTTCTGGTTGTTGTGCTTGATGTGGATGCTCGTTACCAGCATATACATGAAGCTTTCTAAACATTTGGCGTCCAAGAGAGTTCTTTGGAAGCATGCCTTTGATTGCAAGTTCAAGCATCTTTTCAGCGTAGTTAGTACGCATTTCAAGAGCTGTTCTTTGCTTCAAACCACCTGGGTGCATAGTGTGGCGGTAGTAGATTTTGTCAGTAAGTTTCTTACCTGTAAGTTCGATCTTAGAAGCGTTGATGATGATTACGTGATCACCAGTGTCAACATGTGGTGTGAAAGTTGGTTTATGTTTACCACGTAGAATAGCTGCAACTTCAGTTGAAAGGCGACCAAGAGTCTTGCCTGCAGCGTCAACTACGTACCATTTACGCTCGATATTGTTGGCATTTGCCATAAACGTTGTACGCATGAGTTTCCCTCCTAAATAGTCAAAAAAAAATTAAATCACATTCATTTGGTTGAATATATTTTCAAACACGATAAAGCTCTTCCGGGGCTGATCGTGGGTTTAAAATACATACATATGATATCTTAACCTGTGGTTGAGAGATTGTCAACACCAGGATTAGTTGTCATAAACATTTTTTCAAATTAATTACCTATTTTCTTATGAAGAAAATTAATAGAATACCTTCCAAAGATACAAGCCATGCCCAGGAGCCGTTTTCCCGGCTAAGGTGCGGTCCTTTTTTTCAAGGAGCTCCGGCATAGTCCGAGCTTCCCGCCGTCCAGTACCGACCTCCAGAAGCGTCCCTGTGAGGATCCGTACCATATTATAAAGGAATCCGTCCCCGACAAACCGGAATACGAGCAGGCCGTTCTCTTCAATTATATCGATTTCCTTTAAGTTCCTGACCCGGTCTTCTACTTCTGTTCTCGCAGAACAGAAGCTGGTAAAATCATGAGTCCCTGTCAAATGCCCGATTGCTTCCTTCATCGCCTCGAAGTCAAGTCCATAAGGAAACTGGTAGGCATAATTTCTTTGAAAAGGGTCACGTGTTTTGGAAGGAAGCAAAAAGTACCGATATTCCTTCCCGACTGCATCAAAACGTGCATGGAAGTCAGGTTTGGCGATCTCCGCCTGCTGGATGGCAATATCGGCTGGGAGCAGCGAATTAAGCGCAATTTCCCATCTATCAGGCTCGATTTCGAGCGTAGTATCGAAATGGATGACCTGGCCGCGGGCATGTACACCAGCGTCTGTGCGTCCAGATGCGCTTACTCTGGTGCTCACGCCTTTATTCAGCCTCTCCAGCACCTTTTCAAACTCTCCCTGGACAGTCCTTTTGCCAGGCTGAACCTGGTATCCAGAAAACGATGTTCCATCATATGCAACTGTACATTTTATTCGCGGCATGATTCAAACCCCATTATCCTCTGAATACAATTAATAGAACCGTTACTGCCGCCAAAAAGAGGAGCATCGCAGTATCAGAAATCCCCCATTTAAGCAGGCGGTACTTTGTGCGGCCTTCCCCGCCCTGGTAGCCCCTTGCTTCCATGGCCACTGCAAGCTCTTCTGCGCGTTTGAATGAGCTGATGAACAGGGGAATCAGCAGCGGTACTATCGCTTTGATCCGGTCTTTTACAGGGCCGCTGTTATATTCGACACCCCTTGCCGTCTGGGCCTTCATAATCTTATCTGTCTCCTGCATGAGCGTTGGAATGAATCTTAGCGAGATTGACATCATCAGCGCCAGCTCATGAACAGGGAATTTCACTTTTTTCAACGGGTTGAGCAAAGTTTCTAAACCATCGGTTATTTCGATTGGTGTTGTCGTGAGCGTCAGGAGTGACGTAATCAGGATCAGCAGGAAGAAGCGCAGTGAGATAAAAAGCCCCTGCCTGATTCCTTCCTCGTAGATTTTCAGCCAGCCCCAGTCCACAACGATGTCCCCCTCCCTGGTCATGAATATATGCAGCAGGAAAGTGAAAGCCACCAGAAATAAAACAGGCTTCAGACCTTGATAAAGGAAGCGGGGCGGGATTTTGGACATCCCGACCATCAAGAGTGTATAAGCAGCTAAAATCCCATATGTCCATGCATTGTTTGCAATGAAGACGATACAGACGAAAAGGAACACTATGACCAGCTTGGAGCGCGGGTCCATTCGATGCAGGACTGACTCTCCTGGCACATAGCGGCCAAAGATCATTTTCTCCATCATTTCAGGTGTCCCCCTTTCAAAAACTGTGCTACCGTTTCGGCAAGCTCGTTTTCTGAAAGACTGATCCTGTTGAATTTCGTTCCAAACGCCTTTTCAATCCTCAGCTGCAGCCCAACTACTTCTGGTACATCCAGCCCTAAATCAATGAGCGCCTGTGGATTTGAAAAGATCTCCATCGGGCTGCCTTTTGTAAAAACTTTCCCCTGGTGCATGACGACGATTTCATCCGCATAACGGGCGGCGTCTTCCATGCTATGGGTAACTAATATAGTAGATAAGTTTTTCTTTTTATGAAGGGAATAAAATAAGTCCATTATTTCTTTACGGCCGCGCGGATCAAGTCCGGCAGTCGGCTCATCCAATACAATGACCTCAGGCTCCATTGCCAGCACTCCTGCAATGGCGACGCGGCGCATCTGCCCGCCTGACAAATCGAATGGGGATTTTTCAAGAATTTCCTCAGACAGTCCGACCAGTTCGATCGCTGCCCTCGCACGTGATTTAGCTTCTTTCTCTGAAACACCAAAATTCATCGGCCCAAAACAAATATCCTTTTCGACAGTCTCTTCGAATAATTGATGCTCCGGAAACTGAAAAACGATTCCTACCTTTTCACGGACACCCTTAAGATTCTTTTCCTTCCTGTCAGCCTTGATCTCTCTGCTTCCTATTACGACAGAGCCTTTCGTAGGCTTCAGCAGCGCATTCAAGTGCTGCAAAACCGTAGACTTCCCTGAGCCTGTATGCCCGATGATCGCCAAATAGGTGCCAGAAGGAATATCAATGGAGACATCGGAAATCGCAAGACGTTCAAATGGTGAATTTGCCTGGTAACGATATTCTACATTTTTGAGTGAGATGTCCATAATTCTGTCACCAGCTCTTCTTCTGTTAAATAGGATTTGAATAGCCCAATTCCCTTTTCTCGCAGTTTTTTGCTCATTTTTACAGGGAAAGGAATATCCAACCCGAGTTGTATTAGTTCTTCATCCATTTGAAAGATTTCTTCAGGAGTGCCCTCACGATATAGCTGTCCCTTATTCATGACAATGATCCTGTCAGCCTTGGCAGCCTCTTCAAGATCATGTGTTATTGATATAACAGTTATGTTCTCTTTGCTTTTCAACTCACGTACGGTTTCTATGACCTCAGCCCGGCCCCGTGGATCCAGCATAGAGGTAGCCTCGTCCAGAATGATAATCGCCGGCTGCAGGGCAAGTACACCCGCTATAGCTACACGTTGCTTCTGGCCGCCTGACAGATGGTGCGGCTCTTGATTTAGAAAGGTTCCCATTTTGACTTTTTCAAGTGAATTTTGGACACGCTCGACCATGACTTCCCTAGGTACACCGTGATTTTCCAGACCAAAAGCCACATCATCCTGAACCGTTGTCCCTACGAACTGGTTATCAGGATTTTGAAAAACCATTCCAACATTTTTGCGAATATCCCACACTGTATCCTCTGATAGTGTAATTCCACAGACTGAGATCGACCCCTCCTGAGGGAATTGCAGACCATTTAATAGCTTGGCCAGCGTCGATTTACCTGAACCATTATGGCCGACAATTGCAAGCCATTCTCCTTCATATATATCGAAACTGATATTATTTAAGGCAGGCGACTGCGCGGCATCATAACTAAATGAAACATTCTTTATACTGACAAGGAGCTTTGGCATCTCCGTCCTCCTCTCGACTCTTCTTTGCTGACTCATCTCTCTATTGCATCCTGACTGATGTTCTATTATTTCCGGATATAAAAAAAGCCTGCACCTCTTCCCGGGCGGAAATGTTCCGCAGAATGCTGAGTCCAAGAATGGACTGGGAAGAAGTGCATGAGCTAGACGAGACAGGCAGGAAAAGCTCGGCGATAGAATCTGTTAAACAGATGATCGCAGCCGGACGTCATCCATCCTGGCGTTCCTGCCTTATGGACAGTGAGCATTCCCTCTTTTAAAGCCTGCTCATCATAACGCTCGTTTTGGCTTGTGCTGCTTTTTTCATTTTCGTCAGAGGCATGCCCTGATTATAAGAAAAAAAGGGGATGAAACAAGTTTGTATAAACTGTCCATCGCCCTTGTTGTGAGTGTTTAAAGGTATTAAACTAGCTCGATAATTACCATTGGAGCTCCGTCTCCGCGACGTGGTCCAAGTTTCATAATACGAGTGTATCCACCTTGACGCTCAGCATAGCGTGGAGCGATATCAGCGAATAGTTTTTGAACTGCATCTTGGTTAGTTTCAGCGTTAGCAACTTCGTGGCGAACCCAAGCAGCAGCTTGACGGCGAGCGTGAAGATCTCCGCGCTTTCCAAGAGTAATCATTTTCTCAACAACTGAACGAAGCTCTTTCGCACGTGTTTCAGTAGTTTCAATACGCTCATTGATAATCAAGTCTGTTGTTAAGTCACGAAGCATTGCTTTACGTTGAGCACTAGTGCGTCCTAACTTTCTGTATCCCATGAGTGTTTCCCTCCTTTGTTGAAATCGTAAGCTGGCATTTTAGGAGTGACAGTAAAATGCCTAGTTAATCTGCAATTAACTAGTCATCTTTACGTAAGCCTAAGCCTAGCTCTTCTAGTTTTGCTTTTACTTCTTCTAATGATTTTCTGCCAAGGTTGCGGACCTTCATCATATCTTCTTCAGTCTTGTGAGCAAGCTCCTGAACAGTGTTGATGCCAGCGCGCTTCAGGCAGTTATATGAACGAACAGAAAGATCAAGTTCTTCAATTGTCATTTCCAGAACTTTTTCTTTTTGGTCTTCTTCTTTTTCAACCATGATTTCAGCATTTTGAGCTTCGTCAGTCAAACCGACAAAAATGTTCAAATGCTCTGTCAGGATCTTAGCACCGAGTGCAATTGCTTCCTTAGGACCTGTGCTTCCGTCTGTCCAAACGTCGAACACAAGCTTGTCATAATTGGTCATTTGCCCTACACGAGTGTTTTCCACCTGATAAGATACACGTGAAACCGGTGTATAGATAGAATCGATTGGAATCACACCGATCGGCTGGTCTTCCCGCTTATTTTGGTCAGCAGGTGTATAACCGCGTCCTCTTCTTGCAGTCAAACGCATACGCATTGAACCTTTGCTGGAAAGCGTTGCAATGTGAAGATCCGGATTCAGGATTTCAACATCACTGTCATGCGTGATATTTGCTGCAGTAACTGGACCTTCGCCCTGTAAATCGATTTCGAGTGTCTTCTCTTCATCAGAGTAGATTTTCAATGCTAATTTCTTAACATTTAAAATGATTGATGTAACATCTTCTACGACGCCTTCAATTGTTGAGAACTCATGAAGTACTCCATCGATTTGAATCGATGTAACAGCTGCACCTGGGAGTGAGGATAATAGGATACGACGTAAGGAGTTACCCAAAGTTGTACCATATCCACGCTCAAGCGGTTCTACGACAAACTTGCCGTACTTGGCATCATCGCTGATCTCAACCGTTTCGATTTTTGGTTTTTCTATTTCGATCATCAAATATACCCTCCTTCAAAACGTCGAAACCCCGGCTGGTTTTTCACCATACCGAAAGTCCCCCATGTATACGTTCCCGTTTGTGCACAACAACTGGATTAATGATTTCTGTATACCTAGAAATATTTGTATCATATCCCATTATAGACAGGACTACAAATTCTATACAGAAAAATTAAACACGGCGACGTTTTGGTGGGCGGCAGCCGTTATGTGGAACTGGAGTTACGTCTTTAATAGCTGTAACTTCAAGGCCTGCTGCTTGAAGAGCACGGATTGCTGCTTCACGGCCAGCACCTGGTCCCTTAACAGTTACCTCTAAAGTTTTCAAACCATGTTCCATAGAAGACTTCGCTGCAGTTTCTGCTGCCATTTGTGCTGCGAATGGAGTAGATTTACGAGATCCCTTGAATCCAAGCGCACCTGCACTAGACCATGATAATGCATTACCATGTACGTCTGTAATTGTTACGATTGTATTGTTAAAAGTTGAACGAATATGCGCAACTCCACTTTCAATATTCTTTTTGACGCGGCGTTTGCGTGTATTAGTTTTACGAGCCATTTAAATGTTACCCTCCTTTACGGATTATTTTTTCTTGTTAGCTACAGTCTTACGAGGACCTTTACGAGTACGTGCGTTGTTCTTCGTGTTTTGTCCGCGAACAGGCAATCCACGACGATGACGCAACCCACGGTAAGAACCGATTTCCATTAGACGCTTGATGTTTAGTGAGATCTCACGACGTAGATCACCCTCAACCTTTAGCTTGTCGATAATGTCACGGATTTTGTTAAGTTCTTCTTCAGTAAGATCGCGTACGCGAGTTTCTTCAGAAACACCAGCTTCAGCTAGAACTTTCTCAGCAGTTGATCTGCCAATTCCGTAAATGTATGTTAAAGCAATTACTACACGCTTTTCACGTGGAATATCTACACCAGCAATACGTGCCATCTAGATGCGCACCTCCTTTAATATTAACCTTGTTTTTGTTTATGTTTAGGGTTTTCACAGATCACCATTACTTTACCGCGTCTGCGAATAACTTTACACTTTTCGCAAATTGGCTTAACAGATGGTCTCACTTTCATTACTCTAACCTCCTTGATAGTACGGAGTCGGGTTTATTTAAAGCGGTAGGTAATTCTTCCGCGAGTCAAATCATATGGAGAAAGCTCAACTGTTACCTTATCTCCTGGCAGGATCCGAATGAAGTGCATTCTGATTTTGCCGGAAACATGAGCCAACACTGTATGACCATTCTCTAATTCTACCTTAAACATTGCATTAGGCAAAGTTTCTGTCACTGTGCCTTCGATTTCAATTACATCGTCTTTCGCCATAAACTGGTCTCCCTTCTTGATTCAAATACGTATTCAATCATAAAGCCCGCAGCTGCGGAGCTCGGCCTTCTATTAGTGGCATTGCTATGGTTACAAAAAAATGATGAGAAAAACTCAACCTTATGATTATAACATAAAGCAGGCTTCCCGTCCGCAATAAAATCTCATTTTGCCTATTTCCAGACTTTAAAACAGAATCAGGTAACCGGATACCATTGATCAGGCTTTCGTTAAGATTTCAAAGCCAGTCTCAGTAATCGCGATTGTATGCTCAAAGTGGGCACACATTTTACCGTCAACCGTTACGACAGTCCAATTATCGGCCAACGTCTTTACATAGCGGCTGCCCGCATTCACCATCGGTTCGATACAAAGTACCATTCCAGGCTTCAGCATTGGTCCCCTGTTAGGAGGGCCATAATGAGGAATTTGCGGGTCCTCATGCAATTCTTGCCCAATTCCATGGCCGACATACTCACGAACAATAGAAAAACCTTCAGATTCCACATACGTTTGAATCGCATGGGAGATGTTCGAAAGACGTTCTCCTGGTTTGGCTTCTTTCAAGCCCTTGAACAATGATTCCTCGGTCACGTCCAAAAGACGCTGGCTTTCTGCATCAATCTTGCCTACCGGGTAAGTCCAGGCGGAGTCCCCGTGGTATCCGTTGTACTTGGCCCCGATATCAATACTGATGATATCGCCAACCTTCAGAACCCGTTCACCAGGAATCCCGTGAACTAGTTCGTTATTGACAGATGCACAGATGCTGCCGCGAAAACCATTATAACCCTTAAAAGACGGGGTAGCACCTTGTTTGCGGATAAAATCCTCAGCAATGGCGTCCAGTTCTTTCGTTGTCATGCCAGGAGCAATATGCTTCTTAAGCTCCTGATGAGTCATCGCAACAATGCGACCTGCTTCTCGCATAATTTCTATTTCACGAGGGGTTTTACTGACGATCATTAACGTAAGCCCCCAAGCAATTCTTCGATATCAGCAAACACCTTGTTGATGTCTTGCTGACCGTTGATATTGCGTAAGTAACCTTTATCTTCATAGAAGTTCAACAGAGGCTTTGTTTGCTGGATGTTTACATCCAGACGGTTTTGAACTGTTTCGGCATTATCATCAGCACGCTGATAAAGCTCTCCGCCACAACGGTCACATACGCCTTCCTGAGAAGGTGGATTGAACACTAAGTGGTAGGTAGCCCCACAGTTTTTACAAATCCTGCGTCCTGTCAAACGCTCCATAAGAATGCTTTGATCTACATCAATATTGATGACAAAATCGATTTTCTTGTCAAGCTCAGCAAGCATTGAATCCAGTGCTTCTGCCTGGGCTACTGTGCGCGGGAATCCATCTAAAAGAAAACCTTTCTCACAATCAGCCTTGCTTAAGCGTTCACGAACGATTCCGATCGTTACTTCATCTGGAACAAGCTCTCCCTTGTCCATGAAAGATTTTGCCTGTAATCCAAGTTCCGTTCCTTCTTTGATAGCTGCACGGAACATATCTCCTGTTGAGATATGAGGGATGTTGTATTTCACAACAATTTTATCGGCTTGCGTGCCCTTACCGGCACCCGGAAGCCCCATCAGAACTAAATTCACAAGTTTTCCCCCCTCAGTCTCTATTTAAAGATTCAGGGAACAAAGTCCCCTAAATCTTATTTTATAAAGCCTTTATAATGGCGTTTTACTAGCTGAGCTTCAAGCTGCTTCATCGTTTCAAGCGCAACGCCGACAACGATCAGCAAGCTTGTTCCGCCAATCTGTACAGATTGAGGCAGTCCAGCAAATTTAATGAAAAATACTGGCAGCACAGAGATTAATGAAAGGAAGATCGCGCCGACAAGTGTCAGGCGGTACAATACCTTAGTCAAGTAATCCTGTGTGTTTTTGCCAGGACGGATGCCTGGAACATATCCACCTTGCTTCTTCAGATTCTCGGCAACCTGTTCAGGATTAACCTGGATGAATGCATAGAAATAAGTAAACGCGACGATCAATGCTACATAGACGATCATACCGATCGGCTGTGTGTAATCGAAGGTTTTCTGGATCCAAAGCGTTACATCGTTAGTGCCGAAGAACTGAGCGATTGTCGGAGGAGTAACGATAAACGAAATTGCGAAGATAACCGGGATAACACCAGCCGCATTCACTTTCAAAGGAAGGTGAGTGTTCTGGCCGCCAACCGCGTTGTTACCAGCGCTCATGCGTTTAGCGTACTGAATAGGTATTTTACGTGTTGCCTGCTGGATGAAAATAACACCCACGATAATTGCGATTACAGCCAAAAGAATTAGCAATACAGTCACGATGCGAAGGAACAATGCGTCACCGGCATCTTCAAACTGTTGTGCATAAATCTGGTTGGCCATCGTCGGAATACCAGCAACAATACCTGCAAAGATAATGATGGAAATACCGTTGCCTACTCCTTTAGCAGTGATCTGTTCGCCCAGCCACATTAAGAATGCAGTTCCGGCAGTCAAGACCGTAGCAATCAGCAAGTAAGTTCCGATACCTGAATTTTGGATTAATAACCCGCCAGCCATGTTGTTAAAACCATAAGACATACCGAATGCCTGGATGAAGCCAAGGACAATCGTGAAATAGCGGGTAAACTGAGCTAATTTACGGCGTCCGACTTCTCCTTGCTTAGACCATTCAGTAAACTTCGGCACAACATCCATCTGTAAAAGCTGAATGATGATTGACGCGGTGATGTAAGGCATGATCCCCATTGCGAAAATGGAGAAGTTCTTCAGTGCACCGCCGCCAAATGTATTAAGCACACCGAAGACACTCATGTCATCCTGTGCTCTCAAAATATCTGCATTTACGTTTGGAACAGGAATAAATGTCCCAAGACGAAATACAATCAACATTAAAAGGGTGAAGAAGATTTTATTTCTAATTTCACCCACGCGCATAAAATTGGAGATTGTCTGGAACATTAAATCACCTCAGTTTGACCGCCAGCAGCTTTGATTGCTTCTTCGGCTGCAGAGGAGAACTTATGAGCTTTAACAGTTAGCTTCTTGTTCAAGCTTCCCTTAGCAAGTACTTTCACACCTGCTAATTCCTTCTTAACAAGACCTGTCTCGATTAAAAGTTCTGGAGTCACTTCTGTTCCTTCTTCGAATACGTTTAGTGCATCAAGGTTAACGACTGCATATTCTTTGCGGTTGATGTTCGTGAAACCGCGTTTTGGCAGACGTCGGAATAAAGGAGTTTGACCACCTTCAAATCCAAGGCGTACACCGCCGCCAGAACGAGCGTTTTGACCTTTATGACCTTTACCAGCAGTTTTACCTTGACCAGAACCGATACCGCGTCCTAGACGCTTGCGTTCTTTACGGGAACCTTCTGCAGGCTTTAATTCATGAAGTTTCATGTTGGCACCTCCTTATTTTCAAGAAGAATAGATTATTTTTCAGTAACAGTAACTAAGTGAGAAACTTTGTTGATCATACCGCGGATTGCAGCATTATCAGCTTGCTCAACTGTTTGGTTCATTTTACGCAAACCAAGAGCCTTAACTGTTTCACGCTGATCTTGCGGACGGCCGATCAAGCTGCGAGTGAGGGTAATTTCTAATTTGTTAGCCATTTGATTTCCCTCCTTATCCTAACAGTTCTTCCACAGATTTACCGCGTAACTTCGCTACGTCTTCTGCACGCTTAAGTTGCTTTAAGCCGTCAAGAGTTGCACGTACCATGTTGATTGGTGTGTTAGTTCCAAGTGATTTAGAAAGGATGTCTGCAACACCAGCTAATTCTAGAACCGCACGAACTGGACCACCAGCGATAACTCCTGTACCTTCAGAAGCAGGCTTCAGAAGGATTTCACCAGCACCAAAGTGTCCGATAACCTGGTGAGGAATTGTAGTACCAACCATAGGTACTTGGATTAGGTTCTTCTTCGCATCTTCGATAGCTTTGCGAATCGCTTCAGGTACTTCTTGAGCTTTACCAGTACCGAAACCGACATAACCGTTTTTATCTCCTACTACTACAAGAGCAGAAAAACGGAAACGGCGTCCACCTTTAACAACTTTCGCAACACGGTTAACCGTAACTACGCGTTCTTCAAGTTCAAGTTTGTTTGGATCAATACGACGCATCTTTTTGTGTCCCTCCTTTTTCTATTAAAATTCTAAGCCGTTTTCGCGGGCAGCATCAGCTAGTGCCTGGACGCGGCCGTGATAGAGGTATCCGCCACGGTCAAATACTACTGATTTGTAACCTTTTTCTACAGCGCGCTTAGCGATCAGTTCACCGATTGTCTTAGCTGCTTCAAGGTTATTGCCTTCAACATTAACTTCTTTATCCATAGTAGAAGCACTCGCTAGAGTTACTCCATTTACATCGTCAATTAGTTGAGCGTAAATGTGCTTGTTAGAACGGAACACATTTAGACGAGGACGAGCTTCAGTTCCGCTAAGTTTCGCACGGACACGAGCATGTCTTTTACGGCGAGTAGCGTTTTTATCAGCCTTCGTAATCATTTACGTCACTCCTTTCGTTAACCTATGCGGCATTACTTACCTGTTTTACCTTCTTTGCGGCGTACAAATTCGCCTTCATAACGAATACCTTTGCCTTTGTACGGCTCTGGCGGACGTACGTCACGGATGTTAGCAGCCAATGCGCCAACACGCTCTTTATCAGTTCCTCTTACAATCACCTTTGTGTTTGCAGGTACTTCTACTTCGATGCCAGCTTCTGGCTCGATTTCAACTGGATGAGAGTATCCAACGTTAAGTACAAGCTTGTTGCCTTGCTTAGAAGCACGGTAACCGACACCTACTAGTTCAAGAGATCTTTCGAATCCTTTAGATACACCTTCAACCATGTTTGCAAGAACAGCACGAGTTGTTCCGTGTAATGCACGGTGTTCCTTCGCTTCAGATGGGCGAGAGATATTGATTACGTTCTCTTCAACTTTGATTTCGATATCAGAGTGAAAAGTACGATTTAATTCACCTTTAGGTCCTTTAACTGTTACGTTGTTGTTATCAAGAGTAACAGTAACACCAGCTGGGATTTCAATTGGTTTTTTACCTACGCGAGACATGTGTTGCACCTCCATTCATTCAGAAAAATCTATTACCAAACGTATGCTAAAACTTCTCCGCCTACTTGCTTAGCGCGAGCTTCTTTGTCAGTTAAAACGCCGTTTGAAGTTGAAACTAAAGCAATACCTAAACCGTTAAGTACCTTTGGCACTTCGTTTGATTTTGCGTAAACGCGAAGTCCTGGCTTACTGATTCTCTTAAGACCAGTGATAACACGCTCATTGTTTGCACCGTACTTCAAGAAGATGCGGATGATACCTTGTTTGTTGTCTTCGATATATTCAACGTCACGCACGAAACCTTCACGCTTGAGGATCTCAGCGATTTCTTTCTTAATGTTAGAAGCAGGTACTTCTAATTTTTCGTGACGTACCATATTCGCATTACGAATACGAGTAAGCAAATCTGCAATCGGATCTGTCATGACCATTTAATTAACCTCCTTCCAGAGCTTTCAGTTTTACCAGCTAGCTTTCTTCACACCAGGAATTTGTCCTTTGTATGCTAATTCACGGAAACAAATACGGCAAAGCTTAAATTTGCGGTATACAGAGTGCGGACGGCCGCAGCGCTCACAGCGAGTATACTCTTGTACCTTGTATTTAGGCGTGCGTTTTTGTTTCGCAATCATTGATTTCTTAGCCACGTTTTCGCCTCCCTCTTATTAGAGATTACTTTTGAAATGGCATTCCGAATTGTGTTAATAGTTCACGAGCTTCTTCGTCAGTATTAGCAGTCGTAACGATAACAATGTCCATGCCACGAACTTTATTTACTTTATCGTAATCAATTTCAGGGAAGATTAATTGTTCTTTAACACCTAGTGTGTAGTTTCCGCGTCCGTCGAATGACTTCTTGGAGATACCGCGGAAGTCACGTACACGTGGTAAAGAAACTGAAATTAACTTGTCGATGAATTCGTACATGCGCTCACCGCGAAGAGTAACTTTCGCACCGATTGGCATACCTTCACGAAGGCGGAAGCCAGCGATTGATTTCTTAGCGCGAGTCACAACTGGCTTTTGACCAGTGATCGTTGCTAATTCTTCAACTGCAACATCAAGAGCTTTAGCGTTGGCAACAGCGTCACCCACACCCATGTTGATTACGATCTTTTCAAGTTTAGGAACTTCCATGATTGACTTATAGTTAAACTTGCTCATTAGAGCAGGAGTAATTTCATTGTTGAACTTTTCTTTTAGGCGGTTCATCGATTGTACCTCCCTTCTTCAATAGACTATTTATCTAGAACTTCACCGGATTTTTTAGCAACGCGTACCTTTTTGCCGTTTTCAACTGTGTAACCAACTCGGGTTGGCTTTCCAGACTTCGGATCAACAGGCATTACGTTTGATACATGGATAGGTGCTTCCTGGTTCAAGATCCCACCTTGTGGGTTTACTTGTGAAGGCTTAGCGTGTTTTTTCACGATATTGATCCCTTCTACAAGAACACGGCTTTGCTTTGGATAAGCTTCAAGGATGATCCCTGTTTTGCCTTTGTCCTTACCAGAGATGACCATTACTTTGTCACCTTTTTTTACATGCATCTGTGTGCACCTCCTTAAAGGCATTTGAAATAGATTATAGTACTTCTGGAGCTAATGAAACGATCTTCATGAAGTTGTTTTCACGTAGTTCACGAGCAACTGGTCCGAAGATACGAGTACCACGAGGACTCTTATCGTCACGGATGATTACACATGCATTTTCGTCAAATTTGATGTAAGTACCGTCAGTACGGCGCATACCAGTCTTTGTACGAACAACTACTGCTTTAACAACGTCACCCTTTTTAACAACGCCACCTGGTGTTGCTTGTTTCACTGTGCAGACGATAATGTCACCAATATTAGCAGTCTTACGGCCAGAACCGCCAAGGACTTTAATAGTTAGAACTTCACGAGCACCTGAATTGTCAGCAACTTTTAAACGTGTTTCCTGTTGGATCATGCGAGTAACCTCCCTTCGGAATAAACCTTAATCCGAACAATTAGATAATAACAGCTTTTTCCACCACTTCAACAAGGCGGAAACGTTTTGTGGCAGATAGCGGACGAGTTTCCATGATACGTACTACGTCGCCGATTTTTGCCTCGTTTTGCTCATCATGAGCCTTGAATTTCTTAGAGTATTTTACACGCTTGCCGTATAGTGGATGCTTTTTGTATGTCTCAACAAGAACAGTAACAGTTTTGTCCATCTTGTCAGATACTACGCGTCCAGTATAAACTTTGCGTTGGTTGCGTTCACTCATTGTGAGAACCTCCTCTCAATTATCTGTTAACGCCGATCTCTCGTTCACGAATTACAGTCTTCATACGAGCAATCGCTTTGCGTACTTCACGAATGCGAGCTGTGTTTTCAAGTTGTCCAGTCGCTAATTGAAAGCGCAGGTTGAATAGCTCTTCTTTTAATGATTTAACTTTTTGTTCAATTTCAGCAGTGGTAAGGTCACGAATTTCATTAGCTTTCATTAGATTCACCACCAATTTCTTCTCGTTTCACAAACTTGCACTTAACAGGAAGCTTGTGTGCTGCAAGGCGTAATGCTTCACGTGCGATTTCTTCAGAAACGCCAGCTACTTCGAACATTACTTTGCCTGGTTTAACAACTGCTACCCAACCTTCAGGAGCACCTTTACCGGAACCCATTCGGACTTCTAGAGGCTTTGCAGTATATGGCTTGTGAGGGAAAATTTTAATCCAAACTTTACCGCCACGTTTCATGTAACGAGTCATTGCAATACGGGCAGATTCGATTTGACGGTTTGTGATCCAAGAAGCTTCAGTAGCTTGTAAACCGAATTCACCGAAGTTTACTTCAGTACCGCCTTTTGCTTGACCGCGCATCTTGCCACGGTGTTGACGACGATATTTTACGCGTTTAGGCAATAACATATTATTTGCCTCCTTCCTCAGTTTTCTTTCTAGTAGGAAGGACCTCTCCACGATAAATCCATACTTTTACGCCAAGTTTTCCGTAAGTCGTATCTGCTTCAGCAGTAGCGTAGTCGATATCGGCACGAAGAGTATGAAGTGGAACTGTTCCTTCGCTGTATTGTTCTGAACGAGCGATGTCTGCACCGCCAAGACGGCCGGATACCATTGTCTTGATACCTTTAGCGCCAGCACGCATAGCACGTTGGATAACTTGCTTCTGTGCACGACGGAAAGACACACGGTTTTCCAATTGGCGCGCGATGTTTTCAGCAACCAATTTCGCATCGATATCAGCTTTTTTGATTTCAAGAATGTTAATATGAACACGTTTGCCAGTAAGTTCGTTCAACGCTTTACGTAGAGCTTCAACCTCAGTACCGCCTTTACCGATAACCATTCCTGGCTTCGCAGTGTGGACAGTTACATTTAAGCGGTTTGCAGCACGTTCGATTTCAACTTTAGAAAGAGAAGCATCGCGTAAACGCTTAGTGATGTACTCACGAACTCTAAGGTCTTCGTGTAAAAGATCAGCGTAGTCTTTGCCTGCGTACCATTTTGATTCCCAATCACGGATGATTCCGACACGCAAACCGACTGGATTTACTTTTTGACCCACTGATTATCCCTCCTTCTTTTCTGATAAAACGATTGTAATATGACTAGTACGTTTGTTAATTGCACTTGCACGGCCCATAGCGCGTGGACGGAAACGTTTCAACGTTGGTCCTTCGTTTGCATAAGCTTCGGATACGACAAGGTTATTAACATCCATTTCATAGTTGTGTTCTGCGTTCGCTAATGCAGACTTCAACACTTTTTCTACGATTGGAGAAGCTGCCTTTGGGGTAAGGTTTAAGATAGCAACCGCTTCACCAACTTGCTTTCCTCGAATTAAATCTAGAACTAAGCGAGCTTTACGAGGAGCAATACGAACTGTTCTTGCAACAGCTTTAGCTTGCATTTGGATGCCCTCCTCTCATTAACGTCTTGTTTTCTTATCGTCATTGCCATGACCTTTGTAAGTACGAGTTGGAGCGAATTCTCCAAGCTTGTGACCTACCATGTCTTCAGTGACGTATACAGGTACATGTTTGCGACCATCGTAGACAGCAATTGTGTGTCCGATGAATTGTGGGAAGATCGTTGAACGGCGAGACCAAGTTTTAACAACTTTCTTGCCTTCAGTTTCATTTAACTTTTCGATCTTTGTGATTAAGTGCTCATCAACAAAAGGTCCTTTTTTTAAGCTGCGACCCATGATTGAACCTCCCTTCGTGATTGCCCTACGGTTCCCGCGAACCGTAGCTCAATCCCGTTATTTTTTACGACGACGTACGATAAACTTGTCGGATTTGTTTTTCTTCTTGCGAGTCTTGTAACCAAGAGTCGGCTTGCCCCATGGTGACATTGGTGATTTACGTCCGATTGGAGAGCGTCCTTCACCACCACCGTGTGGGTGATCATTAGGGTTCATTACAGATCCACGAACTGTTGGGCGCTTGCCTAACCAGCGTGAACGACCTGCTTTACCGATGTTGATCAATTCGTGTTGTTCGTTACCAACTTGACCAACAGTTGCACGGCACTCAGAAAGGATCATACGTACTTCGCCAGAGTTTAAACGAACTAATACATATTTGCCTTCTTTACCAAGAACCTGTGCTGAAGTTCCTGCTGAACGAACTAATTGTCCGCCTTTGCCAGGCTTCAATTCGATGTTGTGTACTACTGTACCAACTGGGATGTTAGTTAGTGGTAGAGCATTACCTACTTTAATGTCAGCTGTTGGGCCGGACATAACTTCCATACCTACTTCTAGGTTTTTAGGAGCTAGGATATATCTCTTTTCACCATCTACATAATTAATTAACGCAATGTTTGCTGAACGGTTTGGATCATACTCAATTGTGGCAACGCGTCCTGGAATGCCATCTTTTGTACGCTTAAAGTCGATGATTCTGTACTGACGCTTGTGGCCGCCACCTTGATGACGAACAGTTAACTTACCTTGGTTGTTACGACCGCCTTTTCTGTGCAACGGAGCAAGCAGGGATTTTTCCGGCTTGTCAGTTGTAATTTCAGCAAAATCAGATGCTGTCATATTACGACGACCGTTGGAGGTAGGTTTGTACTTTTTAATCGCCATTTCGTTTCCCTCCTCTTCTAATTAAGTTTTTATACTTCGAAGAATTCGATTTCTTTGCTGTCTTGAGTAAGCTTTACGATAGCTTTACGACGCTTGTTTGTGTAACCGCCGAATTTACCCATACGCTTAAACTTACCTTTGTAGTTCATGATGTTAACTTTTTCAACTTTTACGCCGAAAATAGTTTCGATCGCATCTTTAACTTGTGTCTTGTTCGCTCTTGTATCAACTTCGAAAGTGTACTTCTTCTCAGTCATAAGATCAGAAGAACGTTCTGTAATAACGGGGCGCTTAATGATATCGCGTGCATCCATTATGCAAGCACCTCCTCTACTTTTTCAACAGCTGCTTTTGTCATGATCAGCTTATCATGATTTAAAACATCCAGTACGCTGATTCCGTCGGCAGCAACAACAGTTACTCCAGGAATGTTGCGTGCAGAAAGAGCGACGTTCTCGTCTAAACCTGCTGTTACGATTAAGGCTTTAGAGTTAACTGAAAGACCTTTAAGTACGTTTGTGAATTCCTTTGTCTTTGGAGCTTCGAAAGCAAGGCTTTCAAGAACAAGGATGTTTTCAGCTTGTACTTTAGATGATAGAGCAGATTTGATCGCTAAACGACGAACTTTTTTAGGCAATTTATAGCTGTAGCTGCGTGGAACTGGTCCGAATACAGTACCGCCTCCGCGCCATTGTGGAGATCTGATAGAACCCTGACGTGCACGGCCAGTACCTTTTTGACGCCATGGTTTGCGTCCGCCGCCCGCTACTTCAGAACGAATTTTTGTTTTATGAGTTCCTTGACGTAATGAAGCTCTCTGCATTACAACTGCTTCGAACATTACGTGGTTGTTAGGCTCAATACCAAATACTGAATCGTTAAGTTCGATTTCTCCAACTTGTGAACCAGCTTGGTTGAATAATGCTACTTTAGGCATTCTTGTTTCCTCCTTTCCTGTAAAAATTACTTCGCTTTTACAGCACCTTTGATTTTTAGAAGGGCTTTTCTAGCACCTGGAACGTTTCCTTTGATTAACAGAAGGTTACGCTCAGCGTCAACTTTAACGATTTGTAGGTTTTGAACAGTGATCTGCTCTCCGCCCATGCGTCCTGGTAATGCTTTACCTTTGAATACGCGGTTTGGAGCAACAGGACCCATTGAACCAGGGCGGCGGTGGTAACGAGAACCGTGAGCCATTGGTCCGCGAGATTGTCCGTGGCGCTTGATTGAGCCTTGGAAACCTTTACCCTTTGAGATTCCTGTAACATCTACGATTTCGCCTTCTGCGAAAATATCAACTTTGACTTCTTGACCAACTTCATATCCTGCTACTCCGTTCAATTCTTTCACGAAGCGCTTAGGAGCAGTGTTTGCTTTTGCAACGTGGCCTTTTTCTGGTTTGTTGGAAAGCTTTTCACGCTTGTCTTCAAAGCCAAGCTGTACCGCTTCGTAACCATCTGTCTCAACAGATTTAACTTGAAGCACTACGTTTGGAGAAGCTTCTACAACAGTAACCGGGATAAGGTCGCCATTTTCAGCAAATACTTGAGTCATACCGATCTTTCTTCCTAAGATTCCTTTGGTCATTTCAGTCACACCTCCTGTGAATAATAATGTTTATTTTAAAGTTTGATTTCGATATCTACACCTGATGGCAGGTCTAAACGCATTAGTGAATCGACCGTTTGTGGAGTCGGATTGATGATATCAATCAGACGCTTATGAGTACGCATCTCGAATTGCTCACGAGAATCTTTGTACTTATGCACCGCACGAAGAATTGTGTAGATTGACTTTTCTGTAGGTAGTGGGATTGGACCAGACACTGCCGCGCCAGAACGCTTCGCTGTTTCCACGATTTTCTCTGCTGATTGATCAAGGATACGGTGATCATAAGCTTTTAAACGGATACGAATTTTTTGTTTTGCCATTACTTTCCCTCCTTTTCGCCTATTTTAAAATAGACATTCTCCGCGAAAATTTCCCACACACTCGCCATGGCAAAGCGGCCGGGTGTGTCAGCAACCTTTCGCATCATCGCAGTCAAAGACCAACATTGTCTATTATACATAAAACATAACGTAAACGCAACATTAATTCCGCAATTTCATTATGTTCAACACACTTTTATTATTATAGCGGCCCAATCGATATTTTACAAGTCGTCTGGAAAAAGTCTAACAATTTAGATGCAGAGAAAATAATTCCTGCTGGAAGAGGATTGAACTTCGAGGCTTAATCTTGAGGTTATATTATATAGAAGAAACTCGATTCGGTTTTTATATTGTGCATTTAAGTGTGGCTGTCTGACTTTGATTTCTCTAACATTTACTTGCGTTGTGCATCTAATGTCTTTCTTAAAGGATTCCCGCTTAATTATTTCTTCATTTCATTGGAGTTAGTGAACCAATGGATCCTTTCCAATGGAAGACCGTTATCCATCAGCATTAGATATGAATCCTAGACTATTGTCTCATTGGTGATTGTGCTAAGACAATATTTGCTTCTGCGTGTGGAATCCAGTCCAAATCCTAATAGCAATCAGACAATTTTTTTGTTCTCTTCCTCGTCTTGTCCAAATGTTGCGTGTTTTTAGAGACAATGTTTACTGTCGGAACCCGGAATGAACAGTTTATTTACGGTTAGAAGAGATATATTAACGGTTATCGATGTTTTATATACGGTTAGAGGGAGTTTATTTACGGTTAACGAGTTTTTATTTACGGTCGGGCTTTATTAGATCAATTTTTCTTCTAAGAAGGATAGGATTCTCTTGAATCTAAAGACTGCAAAGCCTCTTTAAAACTATTATCCAAATGCCAAATCTTCATGCGCTGCTAAGATCCCTGTTCGACTGCCTGTTTGCAGAGAGATCTATCAAATTCTTTATTCTATATATTTATATAGATACAAAACATTTAACACAAATAAAAAAGCAGCTGGATCGTAATGTGCACCCCAGAAGTTAGAGTGAAATTCTAACTTCTGGGGTGTTTTATTATGGCTAAATATAGTGAAAGTTTTAAAGTAATGGTGGTGCAGGAGTATCTGAGTGGTCCACTTGGAATTGAACTTCTAGCACGTAAAC
>NZ_JBYNSB010000052.1:0-4535 GCF_057785455.1 Mesobacillus sp. | reverse complement strand
CTGTCCTATCACACTTGCATTGTTAATCGCAACTGTACGGCTGGCAGGGGTAAATGCGTAACCTGTCTGGCTCGGCGTTATTGTATAAGCGCCGTTAGCAAGTCCACTAAAGCTGTAGTTGCCGTTTGCATCTGTAGTCGTTGTAGCATTTGCTCCACCACTCAGGGTTATCGTTACACCAGCTACAGGTGCCCCTACTCCAGTGCCCAGAGCTCGAGTCCTCACTGTCCCTGAAATAGAATATGTGCCAGGAGGAACAACCGTCCCAACAAAATCCTGCCCTACTACATTTGCATTGTTAATAGTCACTGACCTGCTTGCAGGTGTGAAGGAATAGCCTGAAAGGGTCGGTGTCACTGTATAATTTCCATTGGCAAGCCCTGTGAATGTATAAACGCCAGATGCATTTGTAGTAGTAATTGCATTTGTAGCTCCTGTAAGATTAACACTAACATTTGCCAATGGACTGCCACCGCTTGTGATTGTCCCTGATATTGAGTAGGTCGGAGCGCCCCCTGTGAAAGTAGCAGTAAAGTGCCCTGTCACACTTGCATTGTTAATCGCAACTGTACGGCTGGCAGGAGTAAATGCGTAACCTGTTTTGCTCGGCGTTATTGTATAGTTTCCATTTGCAAGTCCACTAAAGCTGTAGTTGCCGTTTGCATCTGTAGTCGTTGTAGCATTAGCTCCACCGATCAGGGTTATCGTTACACCAGCTACAGGTGCTCCTACACCAATGCCCACAGCTCGAGTCCTCACCGTCCCTGAGATCGAGTAGGAAACGGTAAGATTAAATGTCGCCGTTACTCCCGAATTGGCTGTTATGTTAAATGAGCAATTCCCTGTGCCTGAGCAGCCACTTGCTGAGCCTGTGCCATTACTCCAGCCTGCAAATGTTGAGCCTGCTCCTGCAGTGCCTGATAGTGTAATCGCTGTGTTGTGATTGGCTGTGCATGTGCCAATGTTGCCAGACCAGCTTAATGTGCATCCTGTCGCATTCACCGTGCCTGTCCCTGTGCCTGCTTTGGTAACAGTGAGGGTGTATTGAGTGGGTGTTGTGTTAAAGCATCCTAATACTATCAATGTAGTATCGCCGCTTGGATTAGCACATATAGAATCTGTGGAAATTGTAAGTATATATTCCCCCTGTGACAAGTTTTGATTTAAACTCACCCATGCCTCACACCAACCTGCGTAACAACTACCTGCTGTAGTGCTGCCTGAAAGTTCATATCCATTTGGCCCAGAGATAGTAAAATCAGGAGTCATTGTTCCAGTGATAGGGGGATAGTGCCAGATGCGTATCCTTGTGACAAAAGCTGGCTGACTCAAATTGAATGCCTGCGTATCGGTATATCCACAACCACCAATATACCCGAAATTAATAAGTTCTTGTTCTTGGGTACAAGATGAATGGGTGAGATTAAATGTCGCCGTCACTGCCGAATTGGTTGTTATATTAAATGTGCAATCCCCTGTGCCTGTGCAGCCACTTGCTGAGCCTGTGCCATTACTCCAGCCTGCAAAGGTTGAGCCTGCATCTGCCGTGCCTGATAGTGTAATCGCCGTGCCGTGATTGACTGTGCATGTGCCTGTGTTGTTGTTCCAGCTTAATGAGCAGCCTGTCGCATTCACCGTGCCTGTCCCTGTGCCTGCTCTGGTTACGGTAAGGGTGCGTTGCTGGATAAATGTGGCTACTACAGTGCAGTTTGCTGTGACGGGGTTGGTTGTGTATGTATTTCCACTTAGCGTTCCGCCGCATGTGCCGCCCACTGAGGCAGTGTAGCCGACATTAGGAGTTACTGTGAACTGTGTGGTTGCGCCGTGATTCACTGTTTGAGCAGTATTAGGATTAATCGTCCCGTTAGCTCCCGCTGAAGGCGTTACTGTGTATTGATTCAGTGTGAATGTGGCTTCAGCGGTCTTGTTTCCGTCAAGGTTGTTGAATGTGCAGGTGGCTGTGGTCGTGCCATTGCCTGCTACTGCACCTGTGCATGTTGTCCATGAAGCGGTTGAGCCTGCTCCTGCTGTTGCTGTAAGAACTACATTTGTCCCATGATTGAAATTGGCTGCTCCAGTGCTATTAGCAGGATGGTTATAGCTTATGCCAGCAGGATTTGAGGACACTGCGCCTGTGCCATTGCCGGCTGCGTTGGCTGTTACAGTGTATTGATTCAGTGTGAATGTGGCTTCAACCGTGCAGTCGCCTGTAATAGCATTGGTCGTGTATGTGTTGCCTGAAAGATTGCCTCCGCATGTGCCTGTTACATTCTGAAGGGTATAGCCAGCATTAGCTGTTATAGTGCATGTGGAGGTTGAACCATGATTAACAGGATTAGGTGTGCAAGATACACTTCCGCCTGCCGGAGGATTAGCTGATGTTGTGATGGTGTATTGATTCAGTGTAAAGTTTGCCGTGCAGGTCTTGTCAGCATCCATTGTTATCTGGCATGTGTTGTTTGTCCCACAGCTTGAGCAATCATCGCTCCAGCCTGCAAAGGTTGAGCCTGCGGCAGCCTCTGCTGTGAGGGTTACCACCTCACCTGCATCATATTCCTCTTCGCAGTCAGAACCACAATTTATGCCTACTGGATTGCTTGTCACTGTGCCGCTTCCTGTGCCTGCCTTTGAAATATCCAAATTATAAAATATCCCGGCACGCACCGGCCAGACTCTGTAGAAGCTGGTCTTATAGCCGATGTCCACAAAGCCGACCCACATACTGACGACCCATGCGTAGACCGTATAGTTCACATAGGTAGACGACGACCAGTAGTAGCTTGATTGCACATTATCGAAGCCCTGCGTATTCAGCCATGTGGCGATGTTAGCCTCTTCATAGCTAATGAGACTCCTGAGTTCCTTTCTGTTGGGAAGACGCCAGTCGTCGTAGCCGCAGAGCGAAAAGTCATTTGCATAAATTAACGCATCTGCCCATGTCCTCAATGTGCTGTCAGGCGCTTTTACCCACATCAGACCTGTAAGATTGTCTGTTGCACAATCCCCGCTCACTGTAAACCTCGGAGAGGGCCAGGCAACTCCTCTTTCTAAATCCCCATCATCCCCTGCTGCATAAGTCGTTGTCTGCCCTGTCTTTGGGATATTAGCAGGATATGCTGGATCTGGATTGTTAGGCTGTCCGGCACGCACTGGCCAGACATAGTAGTTGTTTGGCTTAACGCCGGCGCCCACACCGCCGTCAAACATATCGACGAACCATGCCCTTTCCGTATCGTGCGCATAGGTAGACGACGACCAGTAGTTGCTTGACTGCACATTGGTGAAGCCCTGTGTATTCAGCCATGCTGGTAAGGTTGAGCACCAAAAGCCTCCACAGGTCTCCTCGGTATACCCTGCATGAACAAGGCTTTCGAGCTCGTTTACATTGGGGAGTCGCCAGTCGTTGTAGCCGCAGAGCGATAAGCTGTCTGCATAAGCTAACGCTTCTGCCCATGTCCTTATTGTGCTGTCAGGCGCTTTTACCCACATCAGACCTGTAAGATTGTCTGTTACGCAATCCCCGCTCACTGTAAACCTCGGAGAGGGCCAGGCAACTCCTGCCTGCCAGTTGCCATCCTGCCCTGTGCCGAGACAGGCGATTTCTGCCCCTTCTGCGTGATAGCACTTTGTCTGCCCTGATCTGGGTAAGTCAATCGTCCCTGCCCATGTGAAGGGCGCAAGTGTCAGGGCAAGGGCAAGGGTAATAAAAACTACTGCTAAAATCCTTACTGCCTTCATACCAGATTCCTCCTCGTATAATATATTAAAATCCCTCCTTACCTCCCTTTGAAAAAGGGAGGTATACAATCCCCTTTATCCCCCTTTTTTAAGGGGGAATACTAAAGTTCCCCTCTTTGAAAAAGAGGGGTTAGGGGAGATTTTAAAACAAAAAACGGCAAAACCCCGAAACAGGGCTTGCCGTTTCCTGTAATACTTTTAAAATTCTATTAAGGCTAATTAAACTGACTGACTGGCGCAAATTATATGCCACAATATAGCCCACTCCGGCTTATTCCATTTTCAAAAATCTTTTTATTATTTCGGCAGCCACATATAACATAATTTCCTTAAACAAATAAAACTTACCATAATCTTTCCAAAAATACAAGAATTTTCTGACCCCCGAAAAATAGACATAGAAAATTGCTTTCCCAGCAAATCCCCCTCCCCTTGCGGGAGGGGGCGAGGGGGAGGGGTAACCGAATTGGTTATTAAACACCTTCACCCTCGCCCTCCCCCGTCAAGGTAGAGGGAACTTTTGGAGAGTCTATCTCTATTTTCCGATTTCACTTTCTCTTTTGAAGCCTTCTTTTTAAAATATCTTTGTATCGATTCCCTATCAGTTGAGACCTTTTCTTTGCTTAACACTTTTCCCTTGTTGTTCATAGTTGTTGCTACAAAATATTGATTATGATAATCAATTCCGATATACTTCATATGTGCACCTCCTCTTAATTTTAGGGGATAGGTGATCCTATCGCCCTGTTTTTTAACTTAGGGGTTAGTATAAACTAAACGCCCTCAACGGAGGTGCA
>NZ_JBYNSB010000051.1:0-4718 GCF_057785455.1 Mesobacillus sp. | reverse complement strand
ACCCGTGGTGCTAGTTGAGCGTCAGCGCTCAACCAGCCCTAGTGTGACCAGGGAATACGCCAACAAGATGCCATCGAGTGCCACTTCAAACCCGGCAATGGAATTCGCTCGAATGTCGGTGATCCGGTATTGGTCTACGAGAATCGAAAACACCGTCTCGATGACTTTGCGTTTTTTCCTGATCCATTCTTCCCATGCCTTGGATGGGCCGTGCTTTTGATTGTGTCGAGACGGTGTCCAGAACGCGGCTTGGTGTTCTTCGTACAGCTTTTCTCGAAGAGCGTGGCTGATGTACCCTTTGTCCCCAAAGTTGTAGGGATGAGGGATTTGAGTCATCACCGTTTCAGCGGCTTTGACGTCGTGGCAGGACGCTTCCGTCACGACATAGCCCATGGCCAGCCCTTGATTGGTCACTTGAAGATGCAGCTTGAAACCGTAGTACCATTGCTTTTTGGAAGCACAATACCCCATATCCGCGATCCCTCGAAATCGCTTGACGCGCTGCATTCTTGCGGGATGGCACAACGGAAGAGGCAAGCTGTCGACGACCGCATAAGCATGGTGTTGGCCACGTTTCGCCAGCTCATGACGGATCCATTTGATGGCGAAACCAAGCGCCCGGCAGCGGCGGTTGTATCGGGAGCGTTCAAGAAACGAGCCGTTTGTGAACAAATTTCCCGTGACAAAACGATGCCAGGCTCGTTCGGAAGAAAAGCCCAGCAGCTTCCCCAAAAGGTGAACCGCCATGACCACTTCGTCTTCTTGCTTGACCAAGTGACGGTTGCGGCGATGAAGATCCATTTGAATCAACGACAGTTGGGCAGAAACAAAACAGAAAATGGCGGCATATTGTTTTTGAAGTTTGGCTGGATCTGTAGTAAAATGAAAGTGCTCTTGCGTGGGGGATCTCTCCTTTCGAATGATGGGTCGCACTTTCATTCTACAGGAGATCCGCCAGCAAGGGCTATTTTTTTTTATGCTTGATCAAGTTTATCTAGCACCACGGGTGAAAATATTACAAAAAAAGGGGGGAGAAAAGATGAAGGTGCTCGAGTACCGCTTTGCCATTGCACCCATTTTTCATTTCATTGCAAGCAAATCGATGGAAGCAGGCTTGCATTTATGTGATGGCCATGCAAAGCAAACAGTGCAGTTGTTTATGAATGATACAGCTTCCGAGAAAGGGAAGAAGCGCATCGGGGCTATACAATATGAAGGATCCAACGATTACACAGCGAAAGAGCCCTGCATTGTCAGTTGGAGGTTCGAACGAGCGTTGCTTCCGGATGGCCTCAAACAAGACTTGGAGGCGATCACTGCGTTTCGCAGAGATCAAAACGAAGGACCATCCATCAATCCAAACGCCCAGTCGATTGCCTTTAAATTTGAAGCGTTGACGGATGCCGCCAAAGAAACGATTGAGGCAATTACCGCAGTTCTTAAGAAGCATGCAAGAAGTTGAAGTGGTTACATACTGTACACGAGCTTCAACTAGGGATTTAATTGTGAACCAGGAATGTTTGAGACATATATGAAATGGTTCAAAGGTCGAAAATCGTCGTTTCATCTTACTTCCTCGCGAAGGAAATTATGGTACAATAAAGTAAGCTAAATTGAGGAGCAGCTAGACAAGGTGACGGCTCGCATTCAAGCGTTAAGTGAAGCGGAACCGGCAACGGGCGCGCAAACCTCGCCAGAGCCTGCCGATTCGTCGCCAACGGGCGAGCCGTCCGCTTCTCAACCGACAGAAACCACAGCGGCATCTGACGCTCCGAGCGGACAAGCCATAGCGGCCAATGACGCCGCAGTTCCGGCTTCCAGCGGGCAAACCGCAACGGAGGCATCGTCTCCGGCTTCTTCACAACCGGTTGACGAAGACCAAGAGGAACTCGATGAAAAACTGGCGAGACAGCCGATATTCGATGTCGAACGAGATGCCGTTGGATATGAAGTGTTTTATCGAAGCGGCAAGCGCAATTTCTATGATGGTTTGAATGGAGATCATGCCACACTAGAAGTGCTGATTAACAGCTTCATGAACATTGGAATTGAGAAGTTGACCAATGGGAAGCCGTGCTTTGTCAACTTTACGGAGAAATTGCCGGAATGATTGAGCGCGATCTCTCACTTACTTATCTCCTATTGAAATTGGCGAATTCGATGATTGTGTCTCATCGGCCAAAAATCAAGTCGATCCGTCATGCGATCATGTTATTAGTCATCAATGAGCTGAAAAAGTGGATTTCTGTATTGGCGCTGCAGAAATTATACGATCTGCATGCCCATCTGTATCAAGAGATTGTGACGCTGTCCTTCAAGAGGGAAAGCTTGTAAGTTGCCCGGTGATCTATTCGGATATGAGCAGGACAAGGCGAGCTTGTTTTTAATGGGGGGTTGCTCGCTTTTTGATGTTCTCTTGCATCAGCCGTTGCCGAAGATTTTACATGAACTGAATATTCACGACGATATACAGGCTTGTCTTCTTCACAAAACGGGCCGCTTTTGCCCCGTCTATGATCTTGTCTGGTGCATGGAACGAGGGGACTAGGAACAGATGAACCGTCTTTGTGATCACTTTTTGAGGAAAAAATAAGTTTGATCAAGCACTTTTGAATAATTTTTTGCGTAAAATAATCATATATTCCGTTTTTTGAGGAAAAAATATAGAAAATCAATACGTTCTTATTTTATAATTTGTTGTAGATACAGGAGGTGAAGTGTATGGTAAATACAAACAAAATTGTAGGCCAGAATGTCAAAAAATATATAGAAGGGAAAGGCATTAAACATTCATGGGTGATGGAACGAACTGGTATTAAGAAGACAGCTTATTATAATTTCTTGAAAGGCGAAGGAAATGTGGAGAAGTATGTTGCAAAGATCAATAAGCTGTTCCGCATTAACGATCCGTTCTTTTTTTACAAGGCAGATATGGAGTTAAATGGAAAAACGTTTGGCCGCAGCCGATCTGATTCATTTATGAATTATGTGGCCCTTTCGTTTCACGGTGCAGAGGACGAAGAATTAAAAAAGGGCATGCATCTTTTCAGCGAATTTGTTGAACTGATCGATGTGTTAAAATCAGTGACAAATTCGGAACATCCAAGGGGGTAGTCCATTGATTACAAAAGACAATCTTGAAATGATTTTAGAGCATAACAAAACACATTTGCCGAAAATGAAAAGGGCAATGGACCGTATTTACTCCCTCGGAGATCCTCTTGCTCATGTAAAGCCGCTTGATTTTATAAAAACTTATCTTTACGAGCATGCAAATGTATTGCAGTTTCCGATTCAAAATGCTGACTATGGTGGGCTTGTGTATTACTATAACGGTGATTATTATGTCCATATTAACACGGCACAGCCGAGAATATATGAAAATTTCATGTGGGCGCACGAGTTTTATCATTTCTTTTTTGACAGAGAGAAAATTAAGAGCCCTGACCAAAATTTTATCATGATTGATCATATTTATGATGAAAAAGAGCGGCTTCCTAATCTCTTCGCTGCCGAATTTTTAATTAATGATTTTGTGTTGGAAAGAAGTTTTCGATTTTTGGAGACCGCTCACATGAAACAATCTCTCCCCCAAAAAATTATGCGATTAATCAGTGTCTTCCAGATCCCGTACAAAGCGTTAGTTGTGAAACTTGCTCAAAACGAATTGATCACGATTAACGAAGCGAAAGATGCATTGGACTATGATTATAGAAATCGTATTCCCCATGATATAGACAAATCATTGTTCGAGCCTAGTTATACGATAAACATCAGCGGGTTTGATGAATTATATGAAAAAGCAAAAGGATTGATGTATGAAGAGGATCTTCAATCGATTAAAAAATTTTATGATAAGCTATATGAACAAGTGTTGGCGTCAGTGCATGATCAAAGGGGGACTAAAGGATGAAGGTCCTCGATTCCCCTGTTTTAGAATCCGTTCGCCCGTTTATTTCAGATAATACGGTCCAACTGTACCAGTCACTAAATGAACATCAAGTATTTTATATGTTAGATAATATGATCTTAACGAAATTCAGAAAACAAATATCAAATTTGCCGCTTTTGCTGCAGGCATTTCATCAGTCTCCGATTTTTCTTATTCCTGATGCAGTGTTAGAAGAGTCTTGTAGGAATATACCCACAAAGGAACGATATAATGATTATTACTTTGAGCTTTTCAAACAATTATCGGCGAAGAAACAGCTGTATATTCTATCGATGCAAACCATTTATCAATTATTAGAGAAAGGAATGACGAAAAAGCAACGCATATTGGATGTGATGAAACAACTGGCTTTGCAAGCTTTCAGAGTAAATAGAGATATTATTCATAACCTGGAACGATGTGAATTATCCTCCATTTCGGATCTTCCAAAATTGAGACAAATCATTTTACATAACGGAAATAATGCAGGAGAGCGCTTTATTTGTTTTTTCTCATTATTGCTTGTTCATCAGTACTACGGTCCTGCCTATATATGTAGTGATGACGGCAAAGGTGTATATACGATGTATAATACTTTTGTAAATAACGAAAGTTTATTTGGAATATTAGGTATCGATGATTTTTTGTATCTATTCAGCCCAGTACTAGCGAGATTTTCAGAATCCAGCACCAATAGGGCATTCCCAGTATCGAAAATGCCCTAGGAGGAATGGAGAATCGTTTGAAGAGGCTCTCCGCTTAGAAGTCTTTGCAACGATTCCCACAC
>NZ_JBYNSB010000050.1:0-128725 GCF_057785455.1 Mesobacillus sp. | reverse complement strand
CCGAAAACGAAAAGTATAGCCGACTGCCCAGAAACGCAGAAACTGGAGACTCCGACAAAGAAGCGCTTTTTGCTTCTGCCGGCGGAGTTGAAGTTTCGGAGTTTCTAGGAGGCGAAACTAGACAATAAGAAACGCGGAGGCGACTGCTTAACTCCGAAAAGCGCTGGCCGACTAGGAACGCCACGTCCTGTGGCAACGTCGGCACTAGAACATCGTGTCCGTCGGATGGCCTGCCAGTGAAGTCGCTCTTTGACTTCATTGGCAGGACCGAAGCGTCTCGAGGAGTTAGGAGCCGCAGCTAGACATGCGACTCTAGGGGCTAGGCGCTGGAGCTAGACAGTTTTCGAAGATTATATACTTTCTTATAAAGTAAAAATAGAAGAGGCATCTAATTGATGCCTCTCCCTTATGATTGTGGCGCATAGTAAACTTCTTCAAACGGCTGGACTACGACGAAGCCTTCACCGCTGAATTTCATTTGGATTGATTCACCGCTGCCCCTGCCAAGGAAGGTTTTTAACGAGACATCAGTAACAAAATCCGGCTGGAGGTTTCCACTCCAAGCTACAGTAGCGTTTGGGTCAGTAAATACTGGATTATCCCTAGTCACAAGTAGGGTTAAAGGTTCATAATGGGACGTAATCGCGACCATTCCCGAACCTTCCAGACGAACATTGAACAACCCGCCGGACAGCATTCCAGCGACACGGCGCATCAGTTTGATATCCCAGCTGATTGTGGGTTCAAATGCAAGCAAATCATTGCCATTAACAAAGATTGAATCATTTTGAAGGTTTAGAATGGAAATTTTCTTCCCCTGGTCTGCTAAATACAGCTTTCCATTCCCTGTTGCTTTCATGAGAGAAGTGCCTTCGCCGGTAAAGGCCTTCTTGAACATTTTTCCAAGACCATGCTCGAGGATCCCTTCTCTTTCGAACTTGATGTTTCCGCGATAGGAAACCATGGCTCCTGCTTTTGACCATACCTGTCCGTTAAGATTCACTTCAAGCATTCTCGGTGTCTCGATCTCAAATAATCCTTCACCTTTATCCTGCTGCTTCGTATTTTTCACAAATTCCTCAATTGAAAATCTGCTCATGTACGTTCCTCCCTGCGGTTCTTTTTAAACATGAATACCCACATAAAAGATAGCGATTGCTTCAGTTCAGCAGGCAGAGAGCCAATGGAGAGCTGGGAGGCGGCTTTCTTGTACACACCAAACTCCCCGGCCTTTTCCCATCCATTTTCTAATGCCATTTTCTCAAGCTCCCAGGGCATAATCGTATTGCAGATTATTTCATCCCCGTAAAGCCGCCGGTAGCTGTTTACTCTTGGCCCAGCTGTCGGCCCTAAAATGCCTATGCATGCATGCCCATCAGGCTTTATGATTCTCGATATTTCCTGAAGTGACGAAAATGGACTATTTGTCCATTCAAGAGAGTTGATTGCCATCACCGCATCAAAAGAACCCTCCGGCATTCCGCTTGATGATAAATTAGCCTTATAAAACGTGATATTTTCATTCCCCGGATTCTTTCTCGCAATCTCAAGCATTTCCTCTGATACATCGATTCCGGTAACCTTATAGCCGGCCTGTGCTAATTTTTCTGACCCAATTCCATCGCCGCAGCCCAGATCGCATACAGAGGACCCTAAGGGGATAAATTCTTGTATGAAAGGGACGATATCCTTCCTGCTCCCGTTTTCCCACATGCCTCTGCTTCTCGAATTCCAGGAGCTGGCCATTCCATCCCATTGCTTCTCGGATTCATGCTCCCAATCGAAAGCTTTCAATTGTATCACCTGCCCCATATATAAAAGTTGTCGCTTCCATAACTATTTCGCTATTAATAGATTAATTCCTGTTAAGTTTATTTTTCCGGCAATCGTGCAAGACTAGTGGGGTGAAAGGAGAGAAACGACAATGCAGGAACAATTAATAGCAATCCACAAGAACCATTCAGGTGATATCATCAGCTTCCAAACTTCAAGCGGCCGGATCATTTCTTATCGCAAAGCACTGCAGGAGGCAGCAGAAGGCACCATAACCGGAGTCAATATACAAGAAGGCGGGGATGGATTTAGCTCCCTCATGTCTACAGACGGTCAGCCGTTTGAACATTATCCTGATATTTATTAAATTCAAAATAAACAAATACACCTGACAAACGTCAGGTGTATTTTTCATGCTTCTTCATTCTGTTTTTGGATTGCCCGCAAAGCCTCTACACGTGTTCCGTCTTCCTCAAAAAACTGAACCAGGTCGCCAATCCTGTCAATCGCGTCCCAGCTTAAATGGTGCTCTATACCTTCCACATCATTATAAATATTTTCATCCTTGACGCCGATTACCTTTAATAATTGCTCCAGTAATTCATGGCGGTAAACGAGCCGCTTTCCTGTCTTGATGCCCTTGGGCGTCAGCATCAGGCCGCGGTATTTTTCATAAACCAGGAATTGGTCCTTATCCAGCTTCTGGACCATTTTTGTTACTGAGGAGGGATGGACGGATAATGCTTCTGCTATATCCGATACTCGGGCATAGCCCTTCTCTTCTATCAAAATATAGATTTGTTCAATATAATCTTCCATACTGGGTGTTGTCATCCCTTGACCTCCAATGCTTAAACAATAGCCATATTAAAGTGTACTATAGAAGGACATGAGTGACAAGAAGCTACCCTTCCTGCTTTACAGGCTGCGGCGATAAATCAAATTTCAGCTTATTCTCCTGCCCGTCCCATAAAAGCTTGGCATCAAAGCTTTTTTCCTTGCCTTGAAACCCTTCAATTATATCTGTATTACCTTCTGTAAGCAGCTTTTTAATATTTTTCTGTGTTATCGTCTTGCCAAGGATCTGCTTTGAAAGTGTAAAATCGCATTTGGTTTTCTGATAATTGGAGCATCCATAAAACGGCCCTTTATCAACAACCATGCCATCACATTTTTTACATTTCCCAAGATTACTGCCCCTGCGTGCTTTACCGCTTTTTTTGCCAGGAACAAATGCACTTGTCAGTTCATCTGAAAAAGACCAGCTTTCAGCTCCTTCAGAAGTTTCCGCTACAAGGTGCCTGATCATCTTGGATGTTTGTTCAATAAATGACTTAGGAGAGGCCTCACCTTCTCCGATTTGGTGCAGCCTTTGCTCCCATTTAGCGGTCATTTCAGGGGAGGACAGGATTTGGCCGCTGATGGCTGCGACGAGTATCTTAGCCTTTGCTGTTGCATAAACAAGATTTTTCCGCACCTCAATATACGCACGGTCCTTTAGCATAGTGATGATCCCAGCCCTGGTGGCCTCAGTCCCAAGTCCTTCTGTCTTCATTAATACTTTTTCGAGTTCTTTATCCTCTATGTGCTTGCCAGCTGTTTTCATTAATGTGATAAGCTGCCCTTCAGTCAGCCTTTTGGGCGGCTGGGTCTTGCTTTCTTTTACTTCGGCTTTCATTACGGTACCGGTTTCCCCTTGCTGAACAGGAGGAAGCTCAGGTTCCTTATCAGCATCCTTCTGAGGCAATACCTTTTTCCAACCTTCATCCAACTGGACTTTTCCTTTAGAAATGAATTCAGCCCTGCCCTCGACGACAGTTTTTATTGTCGTATATTCAGCTATATATGGACCATAATGTGCTGCAATCAAGGTCCTGGCAAGGAGGTCATATAGCTTTTGCTCATCACCTGACAGCCTGCTAATATTAGGCACCTGTTCAGTCGGGATAATGGCATAGTGGTCGGTGACCTTCTTTTCATTAACATATCTCTTATTGTTTTGGATTGAGCTAATTTGCAAAGGAAAAAATTCCTGATACTCCGGAATTGACTGCAGTTTGTTCAAAATGGATGGAAAACCCGCAGCTTCCCCGGGAGTTACATACCTGGAATCAGAACGCGGGTAGGAGACAATCCCCCTCTGATACAGCCCCTGGAGGACGTCAAGTGTCTTTTTAGGCGACATCTTGAAACGGCGGTTCGCCTCTGCCTGGATAGCAGATAGGTTGTATAATAATGGGGGAAGGAATTCTTTCTTCTCAGAATTCACTTCTGCCGCTTCTGCTTGCTTCCCGTCACAGAAAGCAGCGATTTTTTCTGCCATTTCCCTGGATTTAATCCTGGAGTCTCCATCCTTTTCCCATTTGCCGCTGTATTTTTTGCCGTTTATATTGAATTTGCCGAATACTTCCCAAAACGGTTCAGATACAAAGTTTTCGATTTCCAGCTCTCTTTTAACGATGAGCGCCAGTGTTGGTGTCTGTACACGGCCAACTGAAAAAACATCTGAATACCCCTTCTTTTGCAGCAGGAGCGTGTATAGCCTTGACGCATTCATTCCTACCACCCAGTCGGCGCAGGCTCTTGTATATGCCTCAAAATACAGGTTTTTAGTGTCCGATTCATCTAATAATTTCTGAAAGCCTTCTTTAATTGCTTTTGGCGTCAGGGAAGAAATCCATAGCCTTTTCATCGGTTTCATGCAGCCTGCCAGACGCAATACATTCCGGATGATCAATTCGCCCTCACGCCCGGCATCCCCGGCATGGATGATCTCCGTAACCTGCGGGTCTGTGGCCAGCTTTTTGATGATATTGAATTGTTTTGCTTTTGATTTTACCACTTCATACTGAAATTGCTCCGGTATGATTGGCAATGAATTCAGTGACCATTTTTTCCAGGAAGGGTTATATTTTTCAGGGGCTGACAGCTCGGTCAGGTGGCCGATCGCCCAAGATACATATGCACCATCCGGAAATATTTCATTGGGCAGGATTTCAAGGAACCCTTCCCTTTTTTTCATTTTGAAAACGGAGGCCAGCGTTCTGCCCTGGTCAGGCTTTTCCGCAACGATCAGCTTCATATTCTCCTCCTGTAAAGCAATAGTAGGTTGATAGACAAAAATAGTCTCAAACTCTATTTTATATGTTTCTATTTGCGAGCGTAAAGGACTTTTATCGCAGGAATGATCAGCTAAGTAAAATAGTCCGGTTCATTTCGTAACTATTGATGCTTACTCTTTCGGAATTTGAGCTTTTACGAATAATATTGGATATTCGATTCAGAAGCAACTTCTAAAATGGCCGTGAAGCCCTGAAGGATGCGGATAAATGCATGTGTGTGAAAAGTGAAGCCTATAGCAAAAAAATCAAACAGGCAGCTGAAAATCAGCTGCCTGTTAATTATTCTCGAATGGTTCAATTGTGTTCTGGTCATTGATGTACCATCGATCCCTCGATACGACTGCCGACACAGTCAAGATCAATGAAGGAACTTTTTCTATCCGCATTACGACAGCCCCTGCAAGCTGGTGGAAAATCACAAAAGACTCACCGTGGGAAAACCCCGCCAATAGATGGCCCATCATTGAGATCGAGCGGATGATTTCCTCTTTTTCTTTGGCTTCAAGGGAAAGATGCGGGGAAAAGATAATGATCCAATTGTCCTCGCCAATTGAAAAACGGTACATGCCCTCACCCTTTTAAAAATCATAATAGATTATTAAAAGATATGAGAATGCATCTGATTTTATACTCCTACAATTGAATCATTTAGCACCCTGGAAATTCTTAAGCCCCGGTTGAGCCTCAAATCAATCAGGGTATCAGCAGATTTTATCAGGGCCCTTAAAGGTTCATATGGATCGACCATAAGGATTGTCCCCTCTTCCCCACTGCTCAGAAGAACTCTTCTTCCCACAAGGCTTTCCATAATCCGATATAGGAACACCAGCATGATGCTTGGGTCAAATTTTCCAAAAACATCATTTTGCATTTGGGAAATGACAATGTGGAAAGGCTCAGCCTGATGATACACCCTCGAGGATGACATTGCATGATAAACATCTGCAATTGCGACGATTTTCGCAAGCCTGTCTATCTTCTCACTTCGCAAACTGAATGGGTAACCGCCGCCATCTTCCCTTTCATGATGCTGCAGAGCAATAAGGGCAGCTCTTTCACTGATCTCAGGTATGTCCCTAAGAAGCCGGTATCCATAAACGGTATGGCGTTTCATTTCCATATATTCGTCCTGTGAAAGCCTTCCTGGCTTGTTCAGGATTTCCGCCGGCACCCTGGCTTTTCCAATATCGTGAAGAGTGGCACCCAGGGCAAGATCATATAGTTCTTCGCTGCTCAGTTTCAGCCATTTTCCCAATAGGGCAGCAATGATGCCAACACAGACAGAGTGCCTATAGGTATATTCATCCTTTGATTTCAATTCATAGAATAAGTGATATATATGTGGAATTTCCGCTGCCTGCATAATTGCTGGCATTATTTCATTTTTAATTTCATGGACAGGTACAACACCTGAGCTTGCCACAATATCAAAAATTTCTTCCATCTGCCGGGAAGCTGCATCAATTTGTCCAGAGATCTCTTCAATCCGGTTCTTAATCGGCAATTGAAATGATTGTTCCTGTATGGCACTGCTATTCCTGATCGATGTTAAGAGACTTTCAATTTCCTGGTCGGTCAAAGACGTTAACGTTGATGGAGTGGTCTTCTTCATGGGCACCCTCCTAGTATCTTTTTTAGGAGACATATGTAATGAGCGTCATGATGGAAATCCTATTACTGAAAATAATAACAAATTTTTCCGGAAATAGGAATGCAGGAGAGGAAAATTCGGGGAATTTATAATTAATTAAATTTTTTGATTATTGTTCCGTTAATGCGCTTACATTCCTTGACGGTACATTCCCATCTATTGTATATTTAATACATCATTTACTAGAATATATTTGCCCGGCAGGTGTATCTTTTGGATGATAAATATTCAACTTTGACACAGCTTTGTGTCTCGAAAGACATGGGAGGAAAGTTTAGCATGCAAAATGGTAAAGTAAAATGGTTCAACAATGAAAAAGGTTTTGGGTTCATCGAAGTAGAAGGCGGAGACGATGTATTTGTTCACTTCTCAGCTATCCAGGGCGATGGCTATAAGTCACTTGAAGAAGGCCAGGAAGTTTCTTTCGAAATCGTTGAAGGAAACCGCGGACCACAAGCTGCGAACGTAGTAAAACTTTAATAAAAATGTTGAAGGCTGGCGATGATTCGCCAGCCTTTTTTGTTGTATAGGAAATCATAAAATGATTTTGATGTGGATAACTATATAAGTTGTCTTAATCCAGCTCCAGCGTCTAGCTCCTCGAGACGCTTGTCTAGCTGCGGCTCCTTACTCCTCGAGACGCTTCGGTCCTGCCATTGAAGTCAAAAAGCGACTTCAATGGCAGGACCTCCGACGGACACGATATGCTAGTGCCGACGTTGCCACAGGACGTGGCCCAGTGCTTTTCAAGGCTGAACGAGGCGCTTGCGCTTTTTGTTCATGCAGGACTCTAAGCTTCTTTCAGCCGGTTACCGCACGATTTTATTTGATCTCCCACTGTGCATTCTGTAATACAGAAGCGATGGGCATATCTTTTCCCTTTTTCGAGCTGATGGTGTTTCTTCAGGAAGCAGCCACTGCAGTATGTACTGAGCAGCGTTTCCACCTCAGCCAATATTTCTTTCCGAGTCAATCTACTCCCGCCCTTCCCATCGGCTTTATAATATTTGCATTTTGCTGTTGATGAATTTACCCTGAAGTGCCTGCGTAGCAAGTTTATCCGCTTCTTTATTATCTTTCCTGCCAACGGGGTTATATTTGGGATACAGCCCAAGCTCCTTAATCTTGTTCTCAATCCGGTCAAGCCAGCGGTTCAGTGTTTCCTCATAACATGGCCATTCACCTTCCAGCTGTTTCAGGACAACCTGGGAGTCGCCCTTGAACTCACAAGACATATTTCGGACACCCATTTCCTCCAGTATGGTCAACGCAAAATACAGCGCGGCATATTCTGCTTCATTATTTGTTTCCAGTTCATCAAATGTTTCATTGGCACGAAGCCGGTATTTCTTTTTCCCCTGCTTAAAATAAATGATCGCTCCGAGGCCAGCCTTGTAGGTGGCATTGTCAAAACCGCCATCAAAATAAACCGTCACATCATGCGGTTCTTCTTCGACCTCCGCAAGAAGCTTTCGCATTTCCTTTAAGCTCCAATATGTCCCGATTTCATCTATGAAAGAAATTTCTCCTGCACGGCCGGATTTTTCAAGCTCTTCCCCTGCCTGAAGAGCATGCTCGCCAACCAGAAAGTCAGATGTAAACAGGATCGTTTCCAGGCCCTTCGCTTTATATTCCCACTCGATCTTATATTTCATGGTCTCATCCTCACATCCTTACTGTCTTCTCAGGATTTAAGTCCTTATTGCGTCGGGATTTTGTTATTTATATTACCCATTTTCCCGGTGTGTTACAATGAAAAGCATTCTTCTCATGTACACAATGCAAACAGAAGAAGCATTTGTGCCAAAAGAGCTGGATATATTTGTATCTGAATATTCTTCATTGAGGAACCCTCGTCATGACAATCCAACACCTGTTTTCTATTGTGAATTGTCTTGAGAGCACCTGCCAAGACAGTTCAACACTATTTTTCGCTTGCGAATTGTCTTGAGTGCACCTGCCAAGACAATTCAACACTATTTTTTGCTTGCGAATTGTCTTGGGAGCACCTGCCAAGACAATTCAACACTATTTTTCGCTTGCGAATTGTCTTGAGAGCACCTGCCAAGACAGTTCAACACTATTTTTCGCTTGCGAATTGTCTTGAGAGCACCTGCCAAGACAGTTCAACACCTGTTTTCTATTGTGAATTGTCTTGAGAGCACCTGCCAAGACAGTTCAACACTATTTTTCATGAACGAATTGTCTTAATACTCCAAGTCATGACAACTCAGCCCCAATACTCTGACCACCATTGTTAATAAGCTGCTCTCATTTCCAATCAATCTGGTCTGTCTGCATACATATGAAGTTTTGCATTTTTTTATATTTTGGCAATGCTATTATGATACACTAACTATTATCTGTATAAACACCGGGAGGGAATATTTTGATTGAGGTATATATTGACGGTGCTAGCGCGGGCAATCCTGGTCCCAGCGGTGCCGGTATCTTTATTAAAGGTGAAGGGGAGGTTTCCAGGCATTCCATCCCGCTGGGCGTCATGTCGAACCATGAGGCTGAATATCATGCTTTTATAGAGGCTTTAAAGATCTGCCATGCCAAAGGCTATAAAGTGGTGTCCTTCCGCACCGATTCCCAGCTTGTCAATGCAGCGGTCGAAAAGGAATTCGTCAAGAATAAACTATATGCGCCTCTTCTGGAAAAAGCACTTACTCTTGCCGGACAGTTCGATCTTTTTTTTATGAAATGGATCCCTTCAAGTGAAAATAAGGCAGCAGACGAGCTGGCCAGGAAAGCCATAAGAGAAAACAGCAAGAAAGGAACTAACTAAAAATGAAAGCTTCAACGTTCGCAGATGTGAGTCTTCTGCTTGTCGCACTGATCTGGGGGGCGACGTTTGTCCTTGTCCAAAATGCAATCTCTTTTCTCGAACCTTTATCTTTTAATGCTGTCCGCTTTACTTTGGCAGCGATTCTGCTGGGGAGCTGGCTGTTGTTTTTCGAGCGGACTCAACTCAAGAAACTGGACAAAAAACTGATATTGTCAGGCATGCTGCTGGGTTTCTGGCTATTTATTGGATTCGCTTTTCAAACACTTGGGCTTCTCTATACTACTTCTTCAAAAGCTGGATTCATAACTGGACTTAGTGTCATTCTGGTACCATTGCTGATGATATTCATTTTGAAGCAGAAACCAGGTCTCAATTCGATCGCCGGGGTAGCAGCAGCAACTGTAGGATTGTATCTTTTAACCATGTCAGATGTATCCAGCATTAACATCGGCGATGGTTTCGTCCTTATTTGTGCTGCCGGATTCGCGCTTCACATCCTGTTTACCGGTAAATATAGCAGCAGTTTCCCGACGCTGCTTCTGACAACTGTCCAAATCTTAACTGTGGCTGTTTTATCAGCTGGATCCGCCCTCTTTTTCGAAGATTGGAAGCGGGCATTCAACCCGGAAATCGTTTTCTCAGGTAAAGTCATCCTCGCCTTGATGATTACGTCTGTCCTTGCCACTGCATTGGCTTTCTTTATCCAGACAAATTTCCAGAAGCATACGACAGCAACCCGTGTTGCACTCATCTTTGCAATGGAGCCGGTATTCGCCGCTATTACAGCTTTCATCTGGGCTGGAGAACGGCTTGCAAGCAGTGCACTGATTGGATGCGCCTTAATCTTTGCAGGCATGGTATTCGCTGAGCTGCCTTCTGGCAAGTTTGAGGGCTTCCTGCGAAAATTGAATCCAAAAAAAGAAGCTGACTACGAAGCGTGATTCGCTTTGTAGCCAGCTTTTTTTATACTGCCAATAATTCGATCTCTCTGACAAAATGCAGTGCTGCTTTACGGGATTTAATTTTATTCGAAGCGAACGTTTCAAGCAATGAAATATAGAAGCTTCCATCAAAGTTCTTCTGAGCTTTAAGTGTGATTTCAATCGCAGCAATTGTGATTTCATCGGTGGAATCCGTATATTGCTGACCAAAATAAATGAATCCGACTGCATCCTCACGCAATTGGAAACCTTTGCTTTTCAAATGAAGCAAGTAATCCTCAACTGTTCGCACTGACTTAATCAATCCTCTCTTCAAGCCATGTTCTAGTAAAATTTTACCGCAAAGTTCGAGGATTTTCTACCGTTTTTTTGTCAGATAATATCCTGCCGCTCCCATTAATGCTCCCAGCAGCGCCCCGCCAAGGACTTCCTTCGGCTGATGGCCAAGCATCTCCTTAAGCGGATCCGGGGACTTTTCTTCAAACTCAACTGGATCGTCTTCATGGATTTTGTCTATCAGTTCATCCAGATCATTTACCTTAAGGGTAAGTTCACCAGTCTGTCTTCTAATGCCCTGGGCATCATACATGACAATCATCCCGTACACAAGGGACAAGGCGAAATCAACTGACCGTACCCCTTTTTTCAGGGCAATATAGGTTGTCAGGGATGAAACGCCCGCAGAATGGGAACTTGGCATCCCTCCGGTTGCAATAAATAAATCCGGTTTCCATTCTTTTGTTTTCGCATAATGAATCGGTATCTTTAAGGCCTGGGCAAGGCCAATACTTGTTAATGCAATTACTGCACCTTTATTCATTGTCAGTCACCTCCATGTTATTTTGAAGAAAAATGAGTGCTTTTATTCTTTACAGTTCATAATAAGAACCAAGCTGTTGGACAGCCTATAAAGGTTAATTCACTTTTCTGGTGTTTTTTAAACTAAAATTTTTGGAGGGTCAATAATGAGCAAAAAAGGAAACAGAGGAACAAAAGCTCCTGGTGTCAATCCTCAGGGGTATGGCCAGGATGCCGAGTTTGCCGAGGAACCAAAATCCAAGCTGGAAAATGCCGCAAAAAAGAAAAATACAAAATAAAAAAACGGCTGATTTTCCAGCCGTTTTTTCCTTTAGGCATACATTGTATCTTTTTCAAATAAGCGGTGCAGGCCTCTCAATTCCACTTCATTGAATTTCGCCATTACCTTTTCCCTGTCAATTCTAAAGACAGCATCATCCATACAGCACTCAACAGGCACATCACATTTGATTTCAGCAAGCTGTCTGCTTAAATGGAGCATTTCCAGATCGGCTTCGATTTTCGCTCGCTGTGATTTAGTCAGCTTATCGAGATTGGCAATAACCCCGTCGACATTACCATGTTCCTGAAGCAGCTTCAGCGCTGTCTTTTCACCGATTCCACGGACTCCAGGATAGTTATCGCTAGGATCTCCCATGAAAGCCTTCAAATCAATCATTTGCTCGGGCCAGATGCCTTTTTCTTCATAGAGTGTTTCCCGGTTGTGGACGACATAGTTTCCATAGCCCTTTTGAAGCAGTATAACAGAAGTGCGGTCATCGATAAGCTGAAGTATATCTTTATCTCCAGTCAGGATTGAAACAGAATCTACCTCGCTAGCAGTCTTTGCGATGGTGCCGATGCAGTCATCCGCCTCAAAGCCAGGAAGTCCGATATTCGGCACATCCAGCGCTTCCACTACCTCTTTTACCAGGTCAAATTGAGGAAGCAGCTCAATGGGTGCTTCAGGCCTGTTCGCTTTATACGAATCGAACATTTCTGTACGGAACGTTTTGCTGCCCATATCCCAGCATACAGCTGCATGGGTCGGTTTAAAAGCATCTAACGCAGTCGCAAAGTGCTTGATGAATCCATGTATTGCATTAGTCGGGATTCCTTTTGTATTAATCATGAATTGCCCGGTGACAGCTGTGGCATAAAAAGCCCTGAACAATAGTGCCATTCCGTCAACAAGCAAAAGTGAAGTTTTATTTTGATTTTCCAAGCTGAAACCTCCATCTGTCATTATTTTTCAGAAGCCTTGCATAAAGCAAGTGCCCAATGTGGTTCAACCTGTCCATTATACCATAGAAAGGGACATAATTACGCAGAAGCTGTTAGCTCCCTGCATTTCCCTTTTCTACAGGATTATCAGTATAGGATACCCAATCACTATAGCTGCCTGCATAGAGTTTGACATTTTGGTAGCCAGCCTTCTTAAGCGCTGCGAAATTTGGCGTGGCTGTCACTCCTGAACCGCAATATACGATGATGGGCTGGTCTTTGTCAATATCGCTAAAACGCTTTTCCTGCTCGAGCTGTGGCTTGAAATATCCTTCCTCAAATCCATCCATCCATGGTTTGTTCACTGCATTCGGTATATGGCCGGCAACCCGGTCGATGGGCTCCTCTATTCCTAGATAACGCCTGCTTTCCCTTGAGTCGATCAGGACAGTTCCTCCATTACTGAATGCAGCTTCTTTTACTTCCTGATAAGTGGCCAGCATTTCACGATTTATCATAGGATTAAATTCGCCTTTCTCATATGCCGGAATAACATCATCAACTGGATAGCCTGCCTTTGTCCAGGCTTGGAACCCGCCATCAAGGATATATACACGGTCATGGCCAAGATAGTTAAGAAGCCACCAGAACCTGGAAGCAAAGGCACCTTCCTTCCCATCATAAGCAACGATGGTGATATTTTTACTGATACCCGCCTCTTCAAGCTTTGATTTTAAGTCATCTATGGCCGGAAGGGGGTGCCGTCCTCCATGGAGTTCTGCTGGAGCGGACAGATCCTTTTCCAAATCAAAATAAATTGCACCTGGAATATGAGCTTGGTCATACTCCTTCCTGCCTGCTTCAGGGTCTCCAAGCTTGAACCGGCAATCAATTATCCGTACGGTTTCATTCTCTAAATTCTCTTTCAGCCAGTTGGGTTCAACAGCGTAATCCATTGCTCTCACTCTCCATTTTCATTGCTTGCTTTGGCCATCAGTTTTTTTACATTCTCCTTTGGATCCCAGCAATCAAATTGATAATGTGTTTTTGTTTCGTAGCCCAGCCTTCTACAAAAGTACTTAACGGTGCTCTCAGTTCTGCTTATTTGGAAATTCACACATGTAGCACATGCATGGAATCGATTTTTCCCCATCCTGCATCAGCCTTTTCCATGTTTTTTCACATTTGCAAGTGCTTTCCTTACCTCTGCTACAGAGAAATTGTCTTCCAGAGCAGAAGTTATCCCCTGGAAGTATTCATTGATTTGCTCGCTTAAATCGTGCATAATCCTTGCAAACTCCATTTCCATTTCTTCAGAATAATGCTTTTTAAGTCTCGCATTCTCGTTTGCAAGATAGGTTTCAGCAGGAGCTTGAAGCTGTTTTTCGAGTTCTTCATTCATCAGCTTCTTCTCATTCTTCTCAAAAAATGCCTTCGGGCTTCTGAACATGCCCAATGCCTTCTTAAATAAGCCGCGGTCGATTCCTTCAAATGCAGTATTAAAGTCTATGCCGCTTGATGGCTGAATTTCTGCTGCAGTAAGTGTGAACGACCTGTTGATTTTAGTTAATTCAGAGATAACTGTTTTCTGTGAATCATTGAGCTGCCGGGCAATGAAGGCCTCGATTCTTAACGAGGTTGCTCTCATTTCCTGGGCAAAATCATACCCGACACTTTCAATTAATTCATCAAGTGCGGATTCCAATGCCTTCTTCAAATTCCTGCCGTCATCTTTTAATAGAGCAGGGTTGAAGGCTTCACGGAAAAAGTCCCCAAATCTGATAAAAACTCTCTGGCGAATGTAATAAACCAATTCATCTGCTTCCTGAGCCAGACGGTCCTGAAGAATCTCAGCAGACGTACCGGAGACAAGCCGAAGCATCTCATCTTGCTCTGCCTTCAGCTTTTCCCGTTTTTCGGCCTTTACCAAGCTGTTTTCTTCAGCTGAAGCAATCATATTCTCCATTAATGTGACAGCCTGCTGCCACTTAACTTCTGCTGCGTCGGCAGCGAGATTCACCAAATCATGAGCTATGAAAGAGTAGAATGCCTGTTCAAACCTGCTGAATTGTGGGTCATGCCCAGATTCAGGCTCCTGCTTGGCTTTAAGTCCATTCAAGCTGGAGACAGGGAAAAGATGTGGTTTCCTGATACCGTACTGTACAAGCTGGTCCTCTACATATTGGAGGACTGCGTCCTGTTCTTCCGCTGAATTCGCCAGGTCGACCGCATTGACGACAAAGAACATCTTATCCATTTCAAAGGTGTCTTTAACCCTGCCGAGCTGGATGAGGAATTCGCGGTCCGCCTTGGAAAATGCATGGTTATAATAAGTTACAAACAATATGGCATCCGAGTTCTTGATATAATCAAAAGCCACCCCGGTATGGCGGGCATTGATAGAATCAGCCCCGGGAGTATCAACAAGCGTGATGCCCTCCTGAGTCAGCGGACAATCGTAATAGACTTCTATCCACTCTACGAAGCAGGATTTTTCTTCTTCTGCAACATATCCACGGAAAGATTCGAGATCAACATCAAGCTTCTCACCGAACATGCTCTTAAAATCCGAATATCCCTTGGCAAATGCTTTTAAGAATGCATAGTGGGTCTTTTCAGCGGCGTTATAACCAGCTTCATCCAATGTAAGACTGCTGATGATGTCAACCGCTTTTTCAAAATCAGCTGTTGACTGTCCAAATAACCCGAGCGAACGCTCAATCTCTTTCAGCAGTACTTTTTCCTCTTTGATTTTTACTATGACACTACCGTGCGGCTGCTCTTTTGTAATAGGCTTAATCTTATTAATCGCCGCCGTTGTTGGATTCGGAGAAACAGGCAGCAGCTTTTCGCCGACAAGGGCATTTGCAAAAGAAGATTTGCCTGCACTGAAAGCGCCAAATAACGCAACTGTAAATTCACGGTCACTTAACCGTGAAGCTTTCTCTTTCAATTCTCTTGCTAATTTCTTCAGGCCAGTCATTTCTTCAATTTGTGAAGCTGTATAGGTTAGTTTCTCAATCAGATGCTGCTGCTCTTCATGATATATTTCCAAACTCTCCATCTGTTTTTCCGCTTTTGCTGGAACGTCAGGTTCTTGGACAGCAGGCTTGCTTTCTGTCGCCATTTTTTCGCTGCTTGCATTGACAACGACTTCCGTATCTTCATTTGTGTCGATGAATACGCCATAAGCCTCGTCGTTATACTGAGGGATCGCTTCTCCATATAAAACTTCAGTAACAACCCTTCTCTGGTCCTGGAGCTCTTTAGTGATTGCCGATAAACTGTTCCATGCATCTACAAGCTTCTCGAGTTCTTTCTCTTCTTCGAGGATCAATGAAAGCCCTTCATTCTCCGATACTGCAGCATTGGAGATAAAAAGTTCCTTAATTGGCATCAGCTTTTTTCTGGCAAGATTTTTAATTGCTTCGGCTACATCATTCGTATAATTCAGGACATAGTCTCCTGAAAGCCTGGCCCCGGGCTTAACAGTATCGCGAAGGAGTTCCTTTTCGAATTCGACTTTGAAGTTTTGTGCTGATTTTTGGAGCTCATGCTGCGTCAAGTTGTGGTTCCTTACCAGCTTCGTTAAGAAGTCTTTAATATGCCAATCTATCTGGGATTGCACTTTATTTTCAAGCTCTTGGAAAAACTTGTTGAGCCGGTCTGCCCGCTCCTGTTCCGTCTTTTGTTTTGAGAAAAACAGGCCAACCTTAAAATCAGGCTGTATCGACTGGAGATATGCCTCTGCCAGCTCTCTTGTCTGGAATGGCATCAAGTAGGCATTTTTAAGAATGCTCCTGACTCCCTCCTCAAATTCCTGATCTGGATTGCTCTCATTTTCAATTACTCTCTTTGACTCTCTTACCTGATCCAGCTTTGCCTGAAGCTCAATCCTTTCGCTTTCAGTAAGTTCTTGCAATACCGCTTCGAAGTCCTCAAGTTTCCCCTCAACCTGCTGGTGCAAGTGAGACAGATGATCTTCAGACAGTTTTTCCATCGACTTAAATATCGAAACTGGAAGGATATCGCTTCGCTTTTGCTTGCGGTCGACGATAAATTCACGAAGTTCATTAAATTGATTATTTGCTGCTGAAGGATTTCTTAGGCTCGTGTAAAAGATGCCGGAATGCTTGACTCCCCAATCCGCAAAGGATTCTTCGACGCTTTCCTTGAACCTGTTGAAAGAAAGCTCAGCGTCCTGATGCTTGTCGATTTGATTTATGATCAAATATAGTTCTTTTCCCGCATCTGTTAACTCTTTTGTAAAAAGGAAGTTCAATTCTGATTGGACATGGTTGTAATCCATAACATAAAATACGATGTCTGACAGGTGCAAGGCTGATTCAGTCGCTATACGGTGAGCATCATCCGTGGAATCAATCCCAGGTGTGTCCATAATCACTGCTTCATTTAAAAAATCAGTTCCAGAATGGCTGATCTCGATTGCCTGAATTTGATCTCCATCTTTGCAATAGGATTTTACCGCTTCATAATCGTAAGGAGCCTGGTATAGCCTTGCACCGCCCTGTTTAAAATAAACCTTCGCGTATTCTGCTCCTGATTTAATTTTCACCAGGTTAGCACTTGTCGGAATCGGACTAGAAGGCAGAATATTGTCTCCGACAAGCTTATTGATCATACTTGACTTGCCGGCTGAAAAGTGGCCGCAGAAAGCGATTGAAAATTCCTCCTCAAGTGTTTTCCTGCCTAAATCCCTTATTTTTTCAGCAGTTTCAGCATCCTGATTATTCTGCATAAGGTTATATAATGATAATATTTTCCCTAGAAGTTTACGGTCTTGCTGCGTAACTGTCTGGCTCATTGTTTTTTCCCCTTGTGACAAATTTGTGAATGCCTATATTTTATATGATTTTTCACGCTTTTCCTATTATTACATTATATATTTTCAATTTATCATCGTGCAGAACCTCAAAAATGCACAAAAAAATGGCCGGACATTGTCCGGGCCATTTTCACAATAAGTATAGTACCGCGTTTAATTTGGCTTAAGTACGTTATTCAATATATACTTCATAAGCAAAGCATAACCAGCTACTGTGGAAACAACTAACATCGAAACCATTGATTACACCATCCCTTGGAGTTCAAATAGTTAACTGAGAATTATTTTCATCTTCAAGAAAAAGTGTATCATCAATGATTATCATTTTCAATGGAAAATGCCTAATTGTCACACTTATTTAACAAATTCGGCAGAAAACGGCCTTGCTGAGAAAATTTATGCTCATATGCGGTCAGTTCTTTCAGCGCTCTTTCTTCAGCCGGAATTCGGATAGACAGGATCATGATATTCAGCAGGGTAAATGCAATCATGGTAACAAAAGCATTGAATATTAATGGGATGACAATCAACTCAACAGCAACAATTAAATAGTTTGGATGCTTAATGAGTTTGTAGGGCCCCTTTTTGATTACCTTGGCTCCTGGTAGAATGATGATCTTGGTATTCCAGAAACGTCCTAATGAGGTCAATGCCCATACCCTCATCGCCTGGGTGATGAGGAAAACCGTCAAGAGCAGCGGCCAATAGGCAGATAAATCCTTTTGAAAATAGATGACCTCCAACATGAATGAGAGAAAAAATGCAGTATGGATGGCAACCATTGCGGGATAATGACCCCTTCCGAATTCAATCGCTCCCTGGCTCTTCATCCATTTTTCATTCCTTCTGGCAATGACCAGCTCTGTTAGTCTTTGAAATATGATAAAACCGATAAAAAACAAGAATGGCAGCATCCTACTCCCACCTAACCAAAAGTAATTCGGAACTGAAACCCGGACCCAATGCAGCTGCGAGACCGATGTCTCCTTCGCGGGCAGTTTCCATGAATCGCCTTAAAACATATAAAATGGTCGCTGATGACATATTTCCATACTCCTTCAGGACATTCAACGATGTTTCAATCATATCTTCCGGCAATTCCAGCGCAGCGACATAGGCCTCAAGCACCTTTTTACCTCCTGGATGGGCTATAAAATGGTTCAGATCTTGGACTCGTATACGATTGGTATCTAAAAAACGAAATACATTCGGCTGGAGCCATTTCTCGATTATGGTCGGAATGTCTTTTGAAAAGACAACAAACAGGCCGTCATTCTTAATTTCCCAGCCCATGACATCAAGTGAATTCGGCATTGTTGTCGATTGTGTATCCAGAATCCTTGGCGTCGCCCGTTTTTTTGAAAGATTTTCGAATCCAGAATCCTCACCACATACCAGGGCACAGGCTACCCCATCCGCAAATAAAGAGGTACCCACCAAATTGCTTTTTGATCGGTCATTGCGCTGAAAAGTGAGGCTGCAAAGCTCAATGGAAAGGACAAGTACTTTCGCTTTTGGATATGCAAGACAATATTCATATGCCCGGGAAAGGCCGGATGCTCCCCCTGCGCAGCCTAGTCCCCATAATGGGATCCTTTTAGTATATTGTGACGATGGCAGGATATTCATAATCCTTGCCTCTATGCTTGGAGTTGCCAGGCCAGAGCTGCTGATCGTGAAAATTGCATCAATGTCCTCTAAAGATACTTCAGTTTTAAGGAATTCCTGGCTGGTAAGGCATTTAGAGATTGCCTCTGCTCCCAATTTTACCGCTGACTCAATATAGGCATTATTTTTTTCTTCAAATGAGTGATCCTTTTCAAACCATTCTAGGTCTTTCGCAAAATGTCTTTTCTCAATCTGGCCATTCTGAAACACAGTTAATAGCCTTTTTATATCATTAAATGATTCCTTAAAAAGTTTTTCAGCAAATTCCATGACTCTTTCCTGTTCTATCGGATATGGAGGCACTGCTTCTGCTGCTGATATGATTCTGGGCATTTTTCATACTCTCCTCACATATATGTACGGTTACTTTTTCCATTTACCCGAAGAGTATGCAAACAAACTAAAGCAAGGGAAATAATGCGGTGAAGATGTTTGTATTTGATCCTTTATACTTGTATTTTTGTTATTAGCTGAAAAAAAAAGACTTTCTCCATAAAGGGAGAAAGCCTAACGTTTTGAAGGAGTTGCTGTGCGATTTCATTATAACTCGCCACACCAGTCAGAACATTATAAAATCATTACCAGTTGACAGCATCAGAATCCGTGAATGGTCATGCCGCCATCGACGAACAAGGTTTGGCCAGTCACATAATTGCCTGCATCAGAGCTTAAGAAAACAGCTGGTCCCACTAGTTCCGGCAGCTCTCCGATTCTCTTCAAGGGGGTTACCGCCAATATATCATTCACATATGCTTCGTCCGATAACAGTTTTTCAGTAAGCGGTGTCTTAAAATACCATGGCCCGATGGCATTGACATTAATGCCATACTGGCCCCATTCCATTGCAAGAACCTTGGTCATTTGAATCATGGCGGCCTTAGTTGCTGCATAGACCACACCAGTCCTTAAAGCAACCTGTCCAGCAACCGATGCAATATTAATGATCTTTCCGCCAGTTCCCTGCTCCTTCATAAGCCTTCCTGCTTCCTGTGAAACCATGAAAGCCGATTTCAGATTGGTATCCATGATGGTCTGCCATTCCTCATCACTAACATCCAACGCCTTTGAGCGGATGTTCATACCAGCATTATTCACGATGATATCAAGTTTTCCCCACTGAGCATATACATCTGTCAAAGCTTTATGTACATCTTCCCTTTTAGTTACATCAGCAGGCAATACCAATGCTTCCCTGCCCATGTCCCTAATGATTGAGGCAGTTTCGTTTAAGTCTCCCTCTGTACGCGAAAGCAGCGCAACGTCTGCACCCGCTTCTGCAAGGCCAATTGCAAGCGCCCTGCCAATTCCACGTCCTGCACCGGTAACGGCTGCTTTTTTCCCTTCAAGCTGAAAAGATGGTAAAAACATAAATATCACCTTTCTCTTTATTAAATTGTATTTATTCTACCACAGTCTTCATTAGATGAGCGGATTTATAACCTGAAAGAATTTCGAAAGTGGATTGTACAGCATGTTATCCCTAATCCGCCCCGCAGAGAAATCAAAAGACTCAGTCTTCATACAATTGAAAAAGACTGCAGACAAGCCCGAGGTTCAACATCGAGTTTGTCTGCAGTCAGTCTGATTAAATCATATAGTGATGCCATTAAAGGATCATACATCCCTGTCATTCGATTGCTTTTGCACTTCAATCCAAATCTTCTTTTCCGCTGCACTTCCGCATTTTTTGCAGATCTTCGCTTCATCATAGAGCAGTCTGCAATGATCACAATAATACTTCTGCATATCCTTTCACTTCCTGAAAAAGCATTTTCTAATATTTTATTATTTGATTTTTAATTGGTGATTTCGTTTTATTACTTTTATTTAATAATTTGTCAACTCGTTTCATCACATATCATCTCTTCAGACCACTGTTTTGCTCATCTTTTCACATCATAGTTTTCACACATTATTCACAATTGACCAGGCCTTGATGTGACTTAAATCACTGTATTCACGCGTTTTCACCATTAACATAGTAAATACATCAGGTATGAACAATTTGTGAACTGCTCAAAACCATATTTACGTTTCCAAATTGTTTTGTATTATGAGAGTGTACTGATCAAATTAATTTATTTACTGATTTATCTATTCGAAGGGAGTGGACCGGGATGGCACAGCCTGGGATCGGAAAGAAAACGAACACAAAGGTAGAAGATCGATCTTCTCTAAAAGGAACACTTGCATCTGTTTTCTTGTTGGGGTTCTTTTTAATCATCACTTGGGTAGGCGTTTATTTCTTATTTGTAAATCGTTTCTAATAGAGAAAAAGGGGAGAAAAAAGCTATGCATATTCATAAGTTTGAAAAAATCTGGCTAATATTCGGGATCACGACCTTGCTCGTTTTCCTGTCGGTAATTGGCGTAAGCGCCTTTTACTTAGGCAATCAGCCACCAAGCTGCCTTGCAACAATCAATCCGGAAAAGGTTGATACAACCGCACCATTTGATAAGCCAGGCCTTAAGAAGGTTGAAGGCAAGGAATGGGATTATGAATTGGTCTTCGTTGCGTCTGCCTTTTCCTACAATCCTGGACAGGTCGAAGTTCCAAAGGGAGCAAAAGTGAAGGTAATCGCTACAACAAAAGATGTAATTCACGGTTTTGAGGTAGCTGGAACAAATATCAATATGATGCTTGAACCGGGCTTCATCAGTGAATATGTCACAACCTTTGATAAGGCCGGAAGCTTTCTGATCGTTTGTAATGAATACTGTGGTGTTGGTCACCATATGATGTCGTCTAAAATTGAGGTGGTAGAATAATGAGTACGAATATATTAAATACAAAAGTCGACCGCCGCGATGGGAAATTGGCGATGGCCCACTTTTATGTAGCATTCATCGCACTTGCAGTCGGAGGCCTTGCTGGCCTTTTGCAGACACTTGTACGCTCGGGTAAATTTGAACTTCCAGCAGGAATTGGCTATTATCAAATTCTTACCGTCCATGGTGTGGTTTTAGGTTTAGTACTGACTACATTCTTCATTATGGGGTTCCAGCTTGCTGCAGTCAGCAAGACGTCAGGTACACTTACAGACAAACAGCGTCTGACAGGCTGGATCGGCTTTTGGCTGATGACAATTGGCACTGTTATGGCAGCAGTGATGATTCTTCTGAATGAAGCATCTGTTCTTTATACTTTCTATGCCCCTTTACAGGCACATGCACTTTACTATGTTGGGCTCACACTTGTTATCGTGGGCAGCTGGATTGACGGTGCAGCTTTGATCATGGCTTATGCATCCTGGAGAAAACCAAACCCAGGAAAGCCGAGCCCACTGTTAACTTTCATGGCTATCGTTAACACTCTACTATGGATTGTCGCCACGATTGGTGTGGCAGCAACAGTCCTTTTCCAATTGCTTCCTTGGTCTCTGGGCCTGGTAGAGCGTGTCGATGTTTTAGTAAGCCGTACTTTGTTCTGGTATTTTGGGCACCCGCTTGTTTATTTCTGGTTATTGCCTGCTTACATGGCCTGGTACGCAATTGTACCAAAAATTATCGGCGGAAAAATTTTCTCGGATTCCCTGGCAAGGATGTCATTTATTTTGTTCCTGCTTTTCTCAATTCCGGTTGGTTTCCACCACCAGCTGATGGAACCTGGAATTGACCCAGCATGGAAATTCCTTCAGGTTATCCTGACTTTCCTTGTAATTATACCATCTTTAATGACTGCTTTCTCACTGTTCGCTACTTTTGAAATGTATGGACGTTCCAAAGGTGCTACCGGCTTATTCGGCTGGGTAAAAAAACTCCCTTGGGGTGATGCGCGATTTGCTGTTCCATTCATTGGAATGCTTGCTTTCATCCCTGCAGGTGCCGGCGGCGTAATTAACGCTTCCCACCAGCTGAACCAGGTAGTCCACAATACTATCTGGGTAACGGGTCACTTCCATTTGACACTTGCAACTTCTGTAGTCTTGACATTCTTTGGGATTTCTTACTGGCTGATCCCTCACCTTACAGGAAGAGTTCTTACAAAAGCGATGAATAAGCTGGCTATTATTCAGGGTGTGATTTGGGCAATCGGCATGACTTTCATGTCAGGTGGAATGCACGCAGCTGGCTTGCTTGGTGCACCTCGCCGTTCTTCTTTCTCGACTTACGGGGGAGCTGAACAGGCTGCAGAGTGGATTCCTTACCAGGTTGCACAGGCGGTGGGCGGTTCCATCCTGTTCCTGGGCATTATCCTGATGCTTTACATCTTCATCAACCTTGCGTTCTTTGCGCCAAAGGGTGATGAAGAATTCCCGGTAGGCGAGGTTGCAGATGCAGCCGAAAAAACGCCAATGGTTTTCGAGAACTGGAAGCTTTGGCTTGGCATCACTGTTCTTTTAATCCTTTTTGCCTACACAATACCATTCATTGATATGATTCAAAACGCACCAATCGGATCAAAAGGCTATAAGTTCTTCTAATAGGAAAAGCACTTCACTCGTACAGTGAAGTGCTTTTTTGTTTACCAGCCGTGAAAGAAATATTTACAGCTATGACCGAAATGATGATCAGTATTATTCCTGATAGCTGAAGCCCACCTAGCTGGTCTCCGTAGACGAATACCCCAAGTATTGTAGCCACAACAGGCTCCAGAGTCGCTACGACAGCAGCGGTGCTGCCTTCTGTCCTCTCAAGCCCCCATGAATAGGCAAAATACGCAAGTACGGTAGGGAATATCCCCAGCCCTACTGCATACAGCCAGGTATTTCCCTCCAATAAAATCGCAAATTTCCCAATAGTTCCGGTAGTTGGAAGAAGTGCTGCCGAAGCAACGATAAAAGTATACAGGGTTACAGTGAAGGGATGATATTTCCTTAAAGCGATCTTCCCAAAAATAGTATAGAGTGCATAACCCAATCCTGCCCCTAGTCCTATTAGGAAGCTGGCTGCTGAAATGGAGGTGCTCCCCTCCCCTGTAATACCGGCAGCCAATGTGCAGCCTATAACCGTCATAACGATTGCCACTAGCTTTTTTCGAGGAAGGCGCTCCTTCAGGAAAAGGAACGACAGGATGGCCACAAATGCTGGCGACGTATATAATAGTGCAACTGCAATCGGGATATTCATCAGGTCGATCGCGGTAAAATAACACCAATTAAAAAAAACGATGCTAAGGATACCAGTACCGATAAATAGTGGGAGATCCTTCAATGAGATTATGAGAATGTTTCGGTAGCCTATAAGGCCAATCAGTACAAGTAAAATACTCGCTGCTGCCACCCTGACAGCGACTATCTCCATGGAAGTAAATCCTGCAGCTGAAAGTCCTTTTACAAAGAAGCCTATCAGCCCCCACATCGCAGCAGCAAATGCAATCATGACATAAGGCAATTTCTTGTTCATATGTTCACCACACAGAAAAAATGGCAGACTTACTGCCATCTCTTTTATTATGCTAGATTATAAACTTTATTATATTTTTCATACAAATAATCGACTAAATACTGTGCGTTAAGCCCCTCGCCAGTTACATCTGTCAGTATTTCAAGCGGCTTTTTCATTTTGCCATGCTGATGGACCTTCTCTGTCATCCACTCTTTGACAGGCAGCAGGCTGCCTTCTTCAAGCAATGACTCGTAGTTCGGCAAATCTTTGAGCATTGCATTCTTGAATTGGGCTGCGTACATATAGCCAAGTGCGTAGGATGGGAAGTATCCGAAGCTGCCTCCAGCCCAATGTACATCCTGAAGGACACCTTCTGCATCATTTTCCGGCCTGATCCCCAGATATTGCTCATATTTGTCATTCCAGATTTGCGGCAGGTCCTTCACTTCAATTTCATCATTGAACAGTCCTTTTTCAATTTCATAACGAACCATGACATGAAGAGGATAGGTCAATTCATCCGCCTCGATCCGGATAAGACTTGGCTTTGATTCATTGATTGCACGGTAAAAATCATTTACGTCCACACCCGTGAACTGTCCGTCTGCATACTGCTGGAGCAGACTGTAATTATGTTTCCAGAAGGATTCATTGCGGCCAACAAAATTCTCATAAAACAATGACTGCGACTCATGGATTCCCATTGAGGTACCAGAGCTCATAGGTGTGCCAACCAGATCCTTCGAAATATTCTGCTCGTATAGTGCATGGCCGCCTTCGTGGATCGTTCCAAACACCGCTGTCCTGAAATCTGCTTCATCATATTTTGTTGTAACCCTGACATCCCCCGGATTCAAGCCCATTGCGAAAGGATGAACGGTTTCATCCAGGCGGCCTGCCTCGAAGTCATAGCCCATCTGTTTAAGGATTTCCAGGCTGAACGCACGCTGCTTATCTTTAGGGAAATGCTTGAAAAGGAAGTCTGTTTCAGGCTTAGCTTCTGAGTTTGAAATTCGCTGGACAAGCGGAACGATTTTTTCCCGCAGGTCACCAAAAACCTTATCAAGCACTTCAACTGTAACACCCGGCTCATACATATCGAGCAGTGTGTTGTATTTATTTCCTGCAAAGCCCCAATATTGAATGAATTTTTTTGTAGTCGCAACCAATTTTTCAAGATATGGCCTGAACATTTCAAAGTCAGACTTCTCTTTGGCTTCTTCCCAAACTGTTTCTGCCTTTGACTGCAGGATTACATATTCTCTGTATTCATCGGCAGGGATTTTCTTATTGCGATCATAATCTTTCCGGCATTCCTCGAGAGTCTTTTCCGTAACTGCCGAAAGGCCTTCCTCAGTTGATAGTTTTGCTATGTATGCTGCCATCTCTTCAGAGGTAGTCATATTGAATAATTCTGAAGAAAGCACCCCAATAACTTCTGAACGCTGCTCCGCGCCCTTCTTAGGTGCGCCGGTCCTTAAATCCCAATAAATCAAGGAAAGTGCCTCACCATATGCCGACATTTTCTTCACATAATCAAGGAATTGCTTTTCTGTCTGATTCACTTCACTCATTCATTTCACCCCATCTTTCTCTTTCTCCCCCCATCTTATCATACTTTTCTGATATTTTGGTTTTGGAAAAAATTTTTGCAGTTTTATATTCTTGCCCTTCCATCAGGCTATTTCCTGAACTTCTGGAAGAGATAAAAAAGAGAAAAACAACAGGCATGGCCTGTTGTTGGGCAGTTCATTAATATAGGCTCTTTTCTAATACTTTATTGTATTCTATATACTTTTAAAAGAGACTCCCATTTTCTAAAAGGTAACTAAATGTTTTTTAAAAAAAGTTTTGTAATAAAAGGCTGTTGATTTCCGTTCCAGGCGCTTCGCTTTCCTCGGGGCGTGCGGTGAGCCTCCTCGTCACTGCGCTCCTGCGGGGTCTCACCTGTCCCGCTTCATCCCGAAGGAGTCTGCGCACCTTCCACTACAATCAACAGGATCTTAATTAAACATTGGTAAAGGCTACAATCTTTGGAATACAGCCTTAATATAAGATTGGTTGAATGTTAACTGTACATTTACCTTTACTTTGTTTTGCCAATCGCCACACGCCAGGTTTCTGGCCCTTCTTCAAGATACTCCCAGGAGAATTCTTCAGGCCGCTCCATCATGAACTGGTATTGCAATGGTCTTGGATCATGGTCGTTGACGATCTGCATGAACTCTCCAGGCTTTAGCATATCGAAGTTTTGGAATATAGTTGGGTGCTTCTCGCGTGGCAGATAATCAGGTACATTGATAGTTACACTGAATGTCATTTTGCTCGCTCCTTTATAATTGAATTCCTTACACTGTCATTATAGAATTGCCAGTAAAGCTTTGAAGTGAGCGCGGTCACTGTTTGGCTATGATATTAGTGTTTCTCTTCTTGGGCATTTTACGGTTCTTTAATACCAGCTTTGTTGTCAAGGCATGAATAAAATCCCTTCCTTTCTATCCTTTCTGCTATTTCAATTGTTTCTCTTTGATTGATTTCAGGAGGAGATCCTCCATAGTCCCAAGAACTATATAAACAGGAGGGATTAATATGAAAGAGCTTGTAGGAAGCTGCCAGGAGTGCGGCAAAGACGTCTTTTGCATGGATGGTTTTCTTAATGGAGTCCACACAGATGATAAAAGGCTGTTGTGCTTTGATTGTGAGCATACTGAACGATCTGCAGCAGCTAAAAATGAGTAAAAAATCCGCAAAGCATGTGCTTTGCGGATTTTTAGGCTTTTTAATCTTCGTCAACAGCAAGGTCCTTAACAGGCAGAGGTTCTTCCTCTTTATGTGTCACCCTGCGAAGATTGAAGAGGGCCTTGATGCTGAACAGCGCCAATGCTGCAACTCCTATCAAGAAAATCGTATCTGGAATCGCTCTTAATGTCAGCAGCATTTGTACAGTATCCTGCTGAAGGAAAGCTGCCGAACGTGAAGCGGCATAACCATTGAAAAAGGCTTCTTTAATTTGGAGGTACCCTACTGGAAGCAAGGAAAGGAATACCATTCCTGCAAGTCCGACGTTCAGCATGATGACGATGAATTTAACCCATTTATCGCTCCATTTTTCCGGCTTGACGATGTTGCGCAAGGAGTAAATCAATACAGCTCCGGCAAACATCCCGTAAACCCCCATCATCGATGCGTGGCCATGAGTCGGAGTCAGGAACTGACCGTGCTCAAAGAAGCTGACTGCAGGAAGGTTGATCAGGAAGCCAAGCACGCCCGCGCCGACCAGGTTCCATATCGCCACAGATATCAAGAACCAGAATGTGCCTTTATATGGGAAATCCACTCCGCCATCACGCATCATTTTATACTGCTCGTATGCCTCTAATATCAGCAATGTAAGCGGAATGACTTCAAGTGCTGAGAATACTGCACCAAGACCAAGCCAGGCTTCTGATGAGCCGTTGTAGTAGTAATGGTGGCCAATACCGATGACTCCCGCCCCCATAAGGAGGATCAGCTGGAAGTACAATGCTCTGATAGTCGACTTCTTCGTAACCAGCTTCATTTGTACCATCAAGAAGCCGATAACCACTACCGCAAACACCTCGAAAATCCCTTCTACCCAGAGGTGGATAATCCACCAGCGCCAATAATCTGCGAATGTATAATGAGTTCCAGGGTTGATCATGAATGCAAAGAAATAAAACGCCGGAACAGCAATCGCTGAGTAGAATAATAAGTGGATCAGACCGCCCTTATCCGATTCACGTTTAAGTCCGCTCTTGATGCCGCGGAAGACAATGAATAACCAAATCAGCATTCCAGCTGCCAGGATGAACTGCCAAATGCGTCCTAATTCGAGGTATTCCCATCCCTGGTGTCCCAACAGGAACCAATTATTTCCTAAATAACCGTTCGCTCCAAGCCACTGGCCAATCATGCTGCCAGCAACAAGTACAACCAAGGCCCAGAAAAGAATATCTACCAGTTTGCCCTGATGCTTCGGTTCCCGTCCTCCAACTAGCGGAGCGACAAAGATGCCCATTCCAAGCCAGGCTGTCGCAATCCAGAAAATGGCCAGCTGTAAGTGGAAACCTTTTGTAATGTTGAATGGCAGGATATCATGGATCCACTTCATACCGAAAAAGCTGTCAGGTTCAATGTAATAGTGGGCAAGCAGCGCTCCAAACATGGATTGAACAAAGAATAATACCGATACAATCGCAAAATATTTTCCTGTTTTAATTTGAGATGATGTCAGCGGCAATTTCTTAAGCTCTATTTTTGGGAAATCGCCTTCAGTATAAGCTTCCTGCATGCCAAGATGATAACGATAGAAAACAAACAAGATTAAGCCTACGAACAGAACAAGGATAGTAACACTTGCACCGCTCCACCAAACAGCAGAGAATGACATCGTGTTGCCAGCATCTTCATAAAACGGCCAGTTATTCGTGTAGGTTATATTATCATCTGGCCTGTCTGTGCTTGAAAGCCATGCAGTCCAGAAAAAGAAATCGGAAATCTGTTCAATCTGGTCCCCTTTTGATACCCAGGCACGATCTCCATCAGGCATATGCTTCTCCTGGATCAAACCAGGTTTAAGCCCCCAATGGTCTCCCTCTGTAAAAATACGGTGGTAATACTCTCTTACCTTTTCATGTCCAAAGATTTGCGCATCAGTTAAAACTAATTTATCTGTATCTGGAACATAGCGGTTTTCACGCATTTCCTTTTTCACATTTTCCCGGATAATGGTTTGTTCATCAACGGTTAATTGCTTGAAATCCTTATTATATTTCTCCTGTGACCTGAAGTCCTGCATGCCCTCTGTATAAATCTTAAGAGCTTCTGCCGTGTAGTCGGGGCCCATATATGATCCATGGCCTAAAACTGTACCATAATCCATTAGACCATATTTTTGAAAGACAGCCTGGCCTCCGACAATACTATCCTTCGTTAGTATGACCTCTCCCTTCTCACTGGTAACTTCCAGCGGCCTCGGTGCCATCTCCTTGAAAATCCAATAGCCTCCTGTCAGGAGAACTGTGAAGCTAAGCAATAATGTAATGATAAGTACGGATTTCAGCAGTGAGTTTCGATTCTTTTTTACTGCTGTTTTTGTGGATGCCCTATGCTGGATTTCCATTCCATACATCCCCTTCCTGTTTGTTTGATTTACACCTTCAGTTTAAAAGGAAAAGGATTTTGAGTTTGTGAAGTACCTCATTTATTAGGTGTGATTTTTCACACAGGAATGAGAATTATTTTCAAAAAATCTTCAAAATATGATTCAGGTCACTTAGCGCCTGCTGCCAGCTTGCTACTATCTATAGTAGAAACTAAAAAATATTAGAGGAGAAGAAAAGATGAATATAGCTCAAATCAGACAGCAGTTAAAGGAAGTGCCCATTTTCAAGGAGCTATCAGCCGAGGAAATGGATCCGATTATCGCAATTGCCCAGCACCGTTTCTATAAAAATAAAATGTACGCATTCATGCAGGGTGATACCCTTGATCGGGTTTTCTTCATTCATTCTGGCAAAGTCAAAATATACAAAACTGATTCTTCAGGAAGAGAACAAATTGTTTCTGTGCTTGAAGCCGGTGAAATGTTCCCGCATGCAGGTTTTTTCCGGAAGGGCCAATATCCGGCTCATGCTGAAATGATGGAGGACAGCCAGCTGATCGTCGTCCCTATCTCCAAATTTGAAGAGATCCTGGTGGCCTACCCTGAATTATCCATTAAGCTTTTCAGAGTGCTTGGAGAAAAAATTGTGGATTTACAAGCGAGGCTGGAGGAACAAATCCTCCATAACACGTATGAACAAATCATCATGCTTCTATTAAGGCTATGCAAAACAAATGGAGAGAAACGGCCAAACGGATTCAAGCTGACCACCCATTTTACAAATAAGGAATTGGCTAACATGATCGGATCATCCCGTGAAACGGTGAGCAGAACCATCAACTTTCTTAAAAAGAAGGCTTGCTTGGAACTTGATGATGATGGCTGCTATCTCATCGATCATGAAAAGCTGCATCAGGAGTTATTTTAAAACTTTTATTTTGTGAAGTGATGCACATCACTCCATAATAAAGTGATATTCATTATCATAAATTTAAATTCAACCTGCGGGAGCTGATTTTTATGGATCATAAAATGATTGAATTGGATGTCAGGGCGGATATCCAAAACAAGCTAGAGCCCTTCCAGAAGATTATGGAAGCAATATCAGATTTAGATGTGAACGATACCCTCGTCTTGCATGCTCCCTTCAAGCCAGTACCTTTATATGGAGTGCTGAAGGCTAAGGGTTTCGAATATGAAGCTGAAAAAATCGAGGCAAAGCATTACAAAATCACTTTTACAAAAAAGGGAGGAAAATAGGATGCTGCTTGATAATCGAGGATTAGAACCGCCACAGCCCATGATGAGGACTCTCGCTGCTCTTGAAGAGCTAGAATCCGGCCAGACACTTGTGATCATAAATGACCGCAGGCCTATGTTCCTGTTCGAGCAGCTCGATGACCTCGGATATTTATACCTGACTGAGCAGCAGGAAGACGGAAGCTATAAAGTAACCATCTCCCGTAAAGCAAGGTGAACGCCATGTCAGCGCAAACAATGGGTAATGAAACAAATATAAAGCTTCCATTTTCATTCATAGCTTTTAGCATGGCGGCAATGATCTTGTCACAGGTGCTTCTGCTCGTACATGGCGATTTACTTGTTTCCGGCACCTACCGTATACCCGAAATCTGGTCAGCAGCCCATCTGTTCGTCCTGGGCTGGGCATTGATGGTTGCCATGGGTGCGATGTACCAGCTTGTTCCTGTCGCTTTCCTGACTCCAATTTGGAATGAAAGATTCGGATATTTTCAGTTTGCAGTTACAGCTATTGGCATTACCCTATTTGCCGGAGCATTGTACTACAGTCCTCAGGCAGCATTGTATCCGGGGATTTTAACCATTACAGGAGTTATTCTATTTTTAATCCAGATGTTCATGACGTTAAAAAACCAAGCCAAAGCGAATGTCCTCACACTTTTTGTCGGAGCAGCATTGGTTTCACTGCTTGCGACCATCACTTTGGGTATATTGCTCGTTTTAAGCATCCAAACAGGATTTGCTTCAGAACATTATCAGTTTATCTTTAAAACTCATATTGTCATGGGGACCACCGGCTGGTTCAGTTTATTGATTTTCGGTTTCTCCTATAAAATGGTGCCAATGTTCTCGCTTGCACATGGTTATTCCATGAAGGCAGCTCCATATATTTTTGGTATATATGCTGCTGGAATCATTACGTTAATCTCTTCATTCTTCTTTAACCATCATGGCTTAGAGATTACAGGTACACTTTTGCTTTTCAGCGGATTCACATTTTTCGCCTGGCATATATCCAAAATCATCAAAAAGCGTGTGAAAAAGAAACTGGATCGACCATTCATATTTGCCTTATCAGGAATTGGCTTCGGCACTGCCATCCACTTTTTTGCTTTCCTCAGCAGTGCCGCAAATGTGCTATTTAAAATGGCTGGCCCAATTCTTTTCTCATATTTAATTGCCTGGATTGCTTTCAGTATCATTGGCTACTTATATAAAATCGTGCCGTTCCTATGGTGGACACATAAATACAGTAATGAAATTGGAAAGCACAAGGTTCCAGCACTCAAGGAAATGATGGATGAAAAAGCAGCTATGCCGCTATTCATCATGTTCACCCTGGGGGCCATTTTCCTTTTCCTGGCAAACACAATAAACCTGGTGCCTGCTTTTTACCTTGGCCAGAGCCTAATGGTCATCTCATCAATTTTATTTAGTTTCACTACAGCCAGGGTAATAAGAAAATAAGGAGGAATTCATCATGTTGGATTTAAAAGCGAAAATTAGAGAAAACCTTAAAACGGTTTATGACCCAGAATTGAATATAAATGTAGTTGATCTCGGATTGATTTACAATATAGATGTTCCAGAGCCTCGCACTGCAAGAATTCTCATGACTTTGACCACTCCTGGCTGCCCATTGCATGACAGTATTGCAAGCGGAATTAAATATTGTGTTCAGGGAATGGAAGAAATCGATCAAGCAGATGTTCAATTAACCTGGGAGCCTTCTTGGACACCGGATTTGATGACAGATGAAGGCAAACGGCTGCTTCAAGGGTTCTAATCACCACTTCAAATATGTAAAAAAAGAAACGCTTTGATCACAAGCGTTTCTTTGCACTTTATTTTGGGTTTGAAAGGCCAAATGACAATGCCTGACGGAAATTATTTTCTGCTTCCTGTAGTTCAGTCAGCTGCAAATCATCTGTCTGCATTTCATTCCTTAAGGCTTCTGTGCATGAAGACAGTGCTCTGGATATCCTTTGAAAATCAATAAATGAGTAATTCATTGCCATCCCTCCAATCGTGCGCATGATAGATGTAGTTTATTCCTTGAAGGTTTCTATTATTCCGGCAGACAAACTGCTAGTTAAAGAATTTGCAGATCTTATGAGTCAAGTGCACGGCTGGTGAGTACATCTTTAATTTCATCTGGCGGTATCGAAGTGAATCAAAGGAAGCTGGGCAATTCTTGGAGTGGCATTGATTAATAATTAAATTAGCCAGGATGGCTTAAGGAGAAAGGTAATAGGGATTGCTAACCAAATGCAACCTTCCAACCTCCTTATTGAGGAGCTCTTACGGACAACTTTTCTTCCGCACCCTTCCAACTTGTCCTTTTGAGGCGCTCTTACGGACTACTTTTCTCTTGCCCCCTTCCAACCTGTCCTTTTGAGGCGCTCTTACGGACAACTTTTCTCTTGCCCCCTTCCAACCTGTCCTTTTGAAGGCCTCTTACGGACAACTTTTCTTCCGCATCCGTCCAACCTGTCCTTTTGATGCGCTCTTACGGACAACTTCCCTTTCGCTTCCATCCAACCTGTCCTTTCGAAGGCCTCTGATGTAGAACTCATCTTTCGCAACCGTCCATCTTGTCCTTTGGAGGAGGTTTTACGGACAAATTTTCATCCTCACCACCCCAACCCGTCCTTTTAAAAAACTCTTACGGACCGGTTTCCTTCCCCACTCTCATAACCCGCAATTCTCAATATTTTTGGTTAGCAAAAAAGCCACTCCGCTAAGAGTGGCTTTTTTACTTCATTTTATTTATCTGTCCGTGGCGGTCTTTTACCCCAATACTGGTAATAATCAGTTCTTATGAAGCCGTTGAATAGCTTGCGTTTTTTTGTCGCCGGCTTTCCATAAACTTCTTCAAAGTTTTCATTGGATGTCAGGATGTAGATTGACCATGTATCAAGTGGCGCGAATGTTCTCCCCATCTCTCTATACATATCTTCTACTGCCTTCTTTTCTCCAAGCCTCTCGCCATATGGTGGATTCCCCACGATTACACCGTATTCCTTTTTCGTCGTAAAGTCTTGGACTCTCATCTGCTTAAATGATAGCAGGTCACCAAGTCCTGCCTCGAATGCGTTTTCCTCAGCTATCCGGACCATCCGATGATCGATGTCCATACCACTGATATCAAGGGGCTGATCGTAATTGGCCAGATCCTCTGCTTCAGTTCTAACTTCATCCCAAATAGATTCAGGAATGATTCCCCATCCTTCTGACACAAATTCACGGTTAAAGCCAGGAGCAATATTTTGTCCTATTAATGCTGCTTCAATCGGTATCGTTCCAGAACCGCAAAATGGATCGACGAATGGTTTATCAGGATTCCAGTTTGTAAGCATGACCAATGCTGCAGCAAGGGTCTCCTTCAGAGGAGCCTCTCCCTGTCCCGAACGGTAGCCGCGCTTATGAAGCCCGCTACCGCTAGTATCGATAGTCAGCGTCACGACATCTTTTAGAAGTGCGACTTCAATTTTGTACAATGGCCCATTTTCTTCAAACCAGGACGTTTTTTTATATTGCTTTTTCAATCGCTCCACAATGGCCTTTTTTACAATTGCCTGGCAATCTGATACACTGAACAGCTTTGATTTTACTGATTTTCCTGACACAGGAAATTCTGCATTCTCAGGAAGGAAATGTTCCCAAGGCAATGCTTTTGTTTTTTCAAACAGCTCATCAAATGTATAGGCTTTAAATTCTCCAACCTTAATTTTGACTCTGTCAGCAGTTCTCAGCCACATATTGCTGCGGGCAATGGCAAGGGCATCCCCTTTGTATGTAATTTTTCCGTTTTCCACCTCACATTGATACCCTAAATCGCGCACTTCCTTTGCAACGATTGCTTCAAGGCCCATAGCAGAGGTAGCGATCAAATCAAAATTTTCCATGTTTTCACCCTTATATTTAAATTGTAATATTATGTACCTTACCCTTAAATTGCCCAACTGTTGATTACAATTCCATTCCAAAAGCTTCGTTTTTCACAGGGAATTAAAAACAAAGGCTCACTTTCTAAGTGCAATTATTTTTCGGCTGCACCGATCCATAGGACATATAACTGCTTTCCAAATGGACTCTTTGGAATTCCATTGTCATACTGAGAAGAGCCTCTAATCAACATGATAATAAACAACACACCTAGCAATATTTATCATTTTATAAAAAAAGCTCTCCTGGCAAAAGGAGAGCTTTCATAAACACTCATACAAATCCATTAATAACGTTCTGTAAGCCATGTTTTGTACCTTTGTACTGCAAGCGACCAAAGGCCTCGTACTCCGGTGGTAATCATCTATCTACAGATGAAAAACATCTGTCCTTCCCTTTGTTCAGTTCCTCCAGGAAGGTGCCCCTACCATCATTTGGGTTTCTCGCTCGTGGGGTTTACCTCGTTCCACCCTTTCCATTTCTGGAAAGGCTCCGTCACTGTGGCACTTTTATAGGTATTCATGCCATATCGTTGCCGACTTAGGCATTTTCCCGGCCGTCAACCGAGAATGATCCCGGCTGCCCTGGCTTATGAATTGGCCAGGCACGAACACTACAAGCATCTCAGCCTGTGCGAGCATGGACTTTCCTCTGCAGCAAAACTGCAGCGATTACCCGAACGCTATTAACAGCTACATAAAGTATTATATGTAATATCTCATTTAAAAGCAATGGTAATAGATTTCAAATACTAGCAGAAACTGGATTAGTCATAAAGCTTGTCGCCAAATACGTGTTTTTCAAGATTAGACAATCTTTTAAGAATATCAAAATTCGTTGTTCCTGCTGCTTGTGTGCTGGGCCTGCGCGATGTTTCATCAAGCTGTTTTTTCAGGCGCAGATTATCCTGCTGCAATTCTTCGATCTCTGCCTGCATTAATTCATAATCCTTGATGATCATATCAAGAAACTTATCTACATCCTCAGGCTTATAGCCACGCATTGCTGTTTTGAATTCTTTTTCCAAAATATCTTTTGCAGTTAACTGTAATTTGTCGGATAGCATTCCATTCACCTCAATATACCCCTATCGTCACATTTTATTTTTTCAAAAACATGGGCATTTGTCAATCTTGGTCTACCTTAAAAACCTTGCTTCCTTAATTGTTCTTCTTCTACAACGATTTGTAAATCATACATTGTAATCAATCTTACATCGTATTCATGTGTTTCTGCATACTTTTTGGCTGTATCATATAAGAACCTTGGGCTTCCTTCTTTTTCAGGATCATAAAGAAGGAGCAATACATCGCTTTTTTCAACGAAAAATTGGTTCTTTAGCCTGAACTGCCACGGATTTTCATATGGCTTTTTGGTAATGGAGTCGACATGATCCGCCCCCATCAGTACAGATTCGTACCATTCTTTGTTTGCATCCTTCCAGCTTTCCTCTTGATTAAGGAATGGCGTGAATACAGACAGTTTCAAATCGGGATATTCCTCCTGAAGTTCTGCTACTGCTTCTCCAGCCCACAGTTCAACACCAAGCTGACCGCTGATCATTACCCATTCTAATCCTTCATCGATCAACGACAGAAGATTTTTCTTAATCGCCAATTTTATGTATTCAGCAGCAGGATGATTATGCTGGAAAACCCCGAGTTCAAATGGTTTATACCCAGAAATTGCAGCTACCTTAACCATTGTGTCTCCTTCTGTTAACCCAAAGTTTCATTTCCTGAATGGAAAACTCCTTAAAGAATGTATTCCCTTTAAATGTCCTTTATTAATCATTCTTTTGAAGACTTTATTTAAAACATTTAAAAAAACAAGGGCCGAAATAGCCCTTGTTACATTTTTTAGTTTTTTATCTGCCAAATCCCATTCCTGGTCCCGGGCCAAATCCTGGTCCCATTCCCATTCCAGGTCCTACACCAAACCCTGGGCGTGGCCCTGGTCCGCCAAACGGAACTGGTCCTGGTCCGCCGTAATGGTTCTGATGTGTTACCTGGTTCACTGTGGACTGAGTTTGTGGATAGTAGTGAACATGATCGTAATTAATGTGGTTTACATTCGTAGTATGTGTTGGATGGACGTGAGGAACCACATTGTTTACGAAATTATTATTTACACAACATTTAGTAGGGTGAACTACTGTTGGTAAAACATTTGTTGGTCTGCAGAACATAGTGCATAACTCCTTTCCTTCGACTTATTCTTTACATTAACAGCCTATGAAGGAGGTATGCTTCTTGTACTAATGAAAACACCTATTTTTTCATTGTTTCTCAGCTTTAGCTATAAGATAAATATTATAGGAAGGAATAAAAGTTGTCCTTTAGTCCGCTGAAAATAAACGCGATAAGGGTAATGACCACAAAATAGAGAACTAAAACAGCTTTATACATGTTACCAGCCCCGTAAAATTTTTGTATTTTTTGTTCCACACAATTAAACATTTTACAATGACATTACAGGACATACAACAGGATATTACAGGATTATTAAAGGTAAATATTAAAATTTTGTTACAATTGACAAAAAAATGACGAATAACAATGAAAATGGTGATTTATCTTGACGAATCCTGCGCTTCCCCGGGAAATTGTTTGCGGGAAATCCTCATTATTCTTTTATCGAGTTCGGATTTGAAAAGAGTGTCTTTTTTTGTTGTGCCACCCTCTTCAACATGGATTTTCATCGCCGACATGCAATACTCGAGAGCGAGCTTCAAATCTTTTTCACGATGCTCAAAATGCTTAGCAAGCTCTATGCAGGCCTCTTTCCTCGCCTGGCTGCTCCCTTTTTGAGCACTGTCTTTCCATAACGCTGCAGCTTGATCATATTCCCTATTCCTTTTATATTCAAAAGCCAGTGCATGCTTGGCTTCAGCTTCTTGTTCATTTCCATCTTCAGCCAATCCGCTGAATGTCTGCTTAGCTCGCTCAGTATCCCCAAGATAAGCAAACCATCGCCCCACCTCAAACGTCTCACGTGCTGTCTGTGATTGGTCCCTGCCCAGAATCTGAAAAGTTAAATGCGTATATAGAGTTAGCAGCGAAAGGATATCTGTTTCGTTATGCTTGATCACTCCAAGCAGCCCTTCTGGATTCTTTCTTTCGAGGAAATCGAAATAAATCATTGGAGCAAGGTAACCCGGGATGTCGTCCTTACGTTCCAGGCCCAGTATTTCCTGCTCGACTATACTCAGTTTCATTCGCTCGATTTTATGCTTCCACATTCTCCTGGCTGCATGGTAAAGATCAAAATGCCCAAATGCAGGCAGCTTTGGTACATGGTCGCGGACAAGAGTGTGCCGAGTCTTAACTTGCGGCCAATCAAATGCCTTTCCATTGTAGGTGACAAGGGTGGAATAATCAGCATTTTCCAGGAAGCTTTGGTACAAAGCCACTTCCCCTCCGGGATGAGGCAAAATATGCTGCTTCAATATAACCGATCTGTCCGTTACACTTGCGTGTCCCAGCAAAAAGATCGTGTTGCCTGCTCCTCCTCCCAGGCCAGTTGTTTCAGTATCAAAAAAAACAAGATCTGAGGGGTTATGCCCGGCAGCAGAAAGTGGGTGGTTGGTTCCTTCACGATTCCATAAGGCGACCGCTTCTATCAAATCGGCAAATTTATAATGCCCATGCTGATGATCAAGCGGGTAATGCACTTCCCTTACGAGGCAGTATTCACCATCAAAAAAGAAGGGGGATACATTTTCCTTCTCCCATATATCGAGAAAAGGGACCTCATGCTGCTTCCCAATCTGCAATGGTTCAGCCTTGGGCTTATCCATTCCGCTTTTTAGATGTGGCTTAAGCCTGTTCAGCTTGTTTTTCAGGCTCATTGTGATCCCCCTCCTTCCCTATATAGCAGCTTTAAGGAACATATCTAATATTTTAACTACATCCTTTTTCGAATGAATGGACGTTGTATCTGTGCCGATGCAGGAAGGACAGCCGCTGGTACACTGGCAGTTCATGACCATTTGCTTCGTCTGTCCCAGAATATCCTCAATGCCTGAATATATTTTCTCACTTAGTCCTACTCCGCCCGGGTAGCGGTCATAGAAAAAGATCGTTGGCTTCTCGTTATGTGCGGCCTTAACCTGGGGGACAACATGGACGTCCGATGGATCACACATAACGAATAAGGGAACGATGTGCTTCAATGCCTGGGACGTTCCGATCAAGCCTTCCTCCAGACGATCATCATTAAATTCAGAGAGCTCTTTATTAAGCGAAATCCAAGCAGAATTCGTATGCAGTTCTTCTTCGGGCAAATATATCGGACCCGATCCGATATTTTCATGTGTTTCGAACCTGATTTTCTTAAAAATAGTCGCCATCGCCCGGACGCTGACATCTCCATAGCCAATCTCTGTTTCCTCATTGCCGCGTTGCTTGTCCTCTTCAAGGACATTGAGCTGGACAGCTAAATTTGCATCGGTAAAATAATCGACATCCACCTCGCGGACAAAGGCTTTTTTTTCTTCCCAGTCCAGTTTTTCGACCTGGAATTGGACGCCTTGATGGAGGTAAATCGCCTCTTCGTGTAAAAGTGTCATAGCTGAAAATGTATCCATCTCTCCTATTACGCGTACATTTGCCACATCAGACTGGTCTATGATTACTACATTTTCCTGCGATGCAGAACGAAGACTGATATTATGGGCCGGAAATGCATCATTCATCCAGTACCATTTTTCGCCATTTTGATGGAGAATTCGTTCCTCAGTCAAATAATCAAGAATTTCTTCGATTTCTGCTGCCCCAAAAGTGTCTCCCTTCTTAAATGGAAGTTCATAGGCAGCACATTTGATATGGTCAATCAGGATAATAAGGTTATCCGGGTTGATTCTTGCGGTCTCTGGACTGCGATTGAAAAAGTATTCTGGATTCTGGATTACATACTGATCCAGCGGACTCGAGCTTGCCACCATGATGACCACTGATTCGCCGTGTCTTCTCCCTGCTCTTCCTGCCTGCTGCCAGGCACTAGCAATTGTTCCGGGATATCCATTCATAATGCACACCTGCAGCTGGCCTATATCGACACCAAGTTCGAGTGCATTCGTGCTGACCACTCCATAAATATCTCCAGACCTTAGTCCCTTTTCGATTTCTCTTCTTTCGGTAGGAAGATAGCCACCCCTATAGCCTCTGATTGCCTTGGGTCCAAGCTTGTGCTTAACAAGCTCCTGCAGATACGTCAAAAGAATTTCAACCCGGACCCTGCTGCGGGCAAATATGATGGTCTGTATCTTATTTTTAAGGAATTCTCCAGCGAGCCGTCTCGTTTCAAGCGTCGCACTCCTCCGTACGTTAAGCGGAATATTGACGACAGGCGGATTATAAAACAAGAAATGCTTCCTTCCGGATGGCGCGCCATTATTATCGATCAGGACCATATCCTTTTCTGTAAGCCCTTCAGCAAGCTCTAGGGGGTTGGCAATTGTTGCTGATGTGCAGATGAAAACGGGGTCGCTCCCATAATAATTGCAAATTCGTTTCAGTCTCCTGATCACATTGGCTACATGGCTGCCAAATACACCCCTGTAAATATGCAGTTCATCGATGACAACATACTTCAGGTTTTCGAATAATGACACCCATTTTGTATGATGAGGCAAAATCGCTGAATGAAGCATATCAGGGTTGGTAATCACGATATGTCCTGCTCTTCGCACCTTTTGCCGAATATTTGAAGGAGTATCGCCGTCATATGTATAACTATTGATGGACAGCTCTCCCTCCTGGATCAATTCATTGATTTCACTTTTTTGATCCTGTGCAAGGGCTTTTGTCGGGAACATGTATAGTGCTCTTGCATTCGGGTCATTTATGACGGATTGAAGAACTGGAAGATTATAGCAGAGGGTTTTGCCAGAAGCAGTTGGCGTAACTGCAACAATGCTCTGCCCCTCCATTATTTGGTCATAGGAAGACTTCTGGTGTGTATAGAGACGGGAAATCCCTCTCCTCTCAAGCGCTTTTTTTAAAATCTCACTCAAGTCCTCAGGCATATCTTCGGTCCGGGCCTCTTTTTCGTCAATCGTATGCCAGTGGACTATATTTCTTTTTACAGATTCTCCAACCTTCAAATCTGTCATAATTTCCTGCAAACTTTTGCGGACTTTCATCTCGTTCACCTCGTTATCTCTATTCTACCGAATAAACGTTCGTTGCAAAAGTAAAATTATCATTATTTCACTCTGCTATTTTTTGGTACTTTTGTATCCTATCTTAAAACTCAGCATAAGAAATTTGTCTGTTGGTTTTCTTTCCATGCGCTTCACTTTAAGCAGTATTTCTCCTGGGGTCTCCTTTTTCAGCTGCTCACGCAGGACTCGAAGAAGCTTCCACTAATGGGCCCACGCTCGATGGAAATGCGATCGCATTTTTCGAAGGAGTCTACTGCCTTCCACTGCAATCAACAGGATTTTCATGATAGAACAATTAGTATTTTTATAGTTATAAGGTATCCATCAAGATTTTTTGTTAAAATAATAGGGAATGATTAAAATTCATTGTTATACTATTTGAGGTGTTTCAGTTGGAGAGAAGTGAGATAAAAAAGGTGCTTTCAGGATTCATGCTTTTCAGGGATCTGGAAGAAGATGAACTGGAGAAAATTGTTGATATATCGATAGCCCGCGAATGGAAAAAGAACAGTCACGTATTCCTGCAGGGGGACCCGCTAGAAAATGTTTACTTCATTCATGAGGGAAAGGTGAAAATATACAAGAGTGACGCTAATGGCCGGGAACAGATCGTTGCGATCCTAAAAAAAGGCGAAATGTTTCCTCATGTGGGTTTCTTTCGGAAGGGCGGATATCCTGGTTATTCTGAAGTCCTAGAGCATGCACAGCTTGTTGTCGTGCCTATTTTCCAATTTGAGAAGGTGCTTGTTGAGAATCCCCATCTCAGCATTAAAGTTTTTAAGGTGCTCGGAGAAAAAATTGTAGATTTACAGGAACGCCTGGAGGCACAAATTTTAAATAATACTTATGAACAAATCATTAAGCTTTTGATCAGGCTTGGTGAAATTCATGGTAAAAAGCTTGAGAATGGCAAAGTCCTGCTAAAGACAGATTTTACGAATAAAGACCTTGCGAACATGATTGGCACTACTCGGGAAACAGTCAGCAGGACACTGACCCGGATGAAAAAAGATAACCTTATTGCCACTGATAATGATGGGAATTATATTCTTGATCAGGATTTATTATTGGATGAACTTATATAAAATTAAGCCCGCTACGATTAGAGGGCTCAGTTAGGCTATATCCGTTTCTACTTCGGCAATGGTCTGGCGTATGGAACGGATGCCAAAGGTAGATTGAATGAAGGTGAGTTTAGTTAAAATTACAGGGTCAATGCTTGGGCTCCCTACTTCCGAATATCCATCCTTCATCAGTTCATAAATGAAAGAATAATCAATGGCTGCTTCCATTTTACGGACTAAATGTTCCTGAGGAACCAGTTGGTCTAAAGCGACCATTTCTAATTGATTTCTTGGACTGGATTGTTTTTGGAAAGCATCTTTATCACCTCAAGCGTTATATATATCTTATTAAAATAGACTTATGTTTAGTTCCACGCTAATTTCAGAAATCCTGTTGATTGGAGTGGAAGGCGCGTAGACTCCTCCGAAAATGCTATCGCATTTCCATCGTGCGTGGGCAAACTCGAGGAAGCCTTTCAAAGTCCTTCGGGATCAGACGGACAGGTGAGACCTAGGTAGAAATGGCCCCTTCCTTTCGGGCCATTTTACCCCGCAGGCGCCAGCGGCGGCAAGGAGGCTCAGCGCCGGCCCCTAGAAGAATTTGCTCTTGAAAAAGCCGGCAGTTGGGCTTTTTCATAATTCTTCAGCGGAAAGCAAAGCGTCTGGAACGGAAATCAACAGCCCCATTCAGGCACCAACCAAAAAAAGACTGTAAACAAACACGATTTTCATCGAGTTTGTCTACAGTCTGAGCCCGCTAACGAGTAGCGGGCTTTCTTTTCTTATTCTGTTTTGCTTAATTGCATCATCGTTTCCATATCTTCCTGTGCAGTTGTGATCAATTTCAGGTTGAAAGTTTCCTGTAGCACTTCCATAACTCCTTCTGAAATGAATTCAGGGGGTTTAGGCCCAATTCGGATGTCTTGAATGCCGAGGCTGAACAACCCAAGGAGGATTGCGACTGCTTTTTGTTCAAACCAAGAAAGGACGATACTTACTGGCAGCTCGTTCACATCACATTCAAAAGCGTCAGCTAATGCTTTTGCAATTTTCACAGTAGATACTGAGTTATTGCATTGCCCTAAATCAAGGTAGCGCGGGATATTTGTTCCCGGAACGACTCCATAATCAACATCATTAAAACGGAATTTCCCGCATGAAGTTGTAAGGATAACTGCTTCCGGAGGTAATGATGTTGCAAGCTCGCGGTAGTATTCCCCCCCTTTACCAGGTGCGTCGCAGCCTGCGATGACAAAGAAGCGCTTGATTTTGCCATCCTTTACTGCCTGAATCACTTCAGGAGCCAGCCCAAGTACTGTTTCATGATGGAAACCTGTCACCAATGTTTCTTCTGATTCCATATTGGCTTCCGGAAGCTCTAAAGCCTTCTCAATAACCATGGTAAAATCATCATTTTCAATTTTTCTTACATTCTCAAGGCCTGCAACCTCATATGTAAACATGCGGTCTGCATAGGAACCTTTGATTGGCATCACACAATTTGTCGTTGCCAGGATAGCACCCGGGAATTTTTCAAACAGCCTGCGCTGATCGAACCAGGCTTTTCCGATGTTACCTTTTAAGTGAGGGTATTTCTTCAGGGCTGGATAACCGTGTGCAGGCAGCATCTCAGAGTGTGTATATATATTGATGCCCTTTCCATCGGTTTGTTTCAGCAGCTCTTCCAATGCAAATAAATTATGACCAGTTACAACGATGCACTTTCCTTCAATTTTATTCTGGCTGACACGTACAGGCTGCGGTATTCCAAGGCGGCTCGTATGTGCTTCATCCAGCATTTCCATGACACGGACAGCTGACTGGCCTACTTTCATGGCCATATCAATATGTTCCTGCACATTAAAATTCGAGTTAGTCAAAGTCATATAAAGCGCTTCATGTGTTGTAGCATCTACAAATGGGTCTGTAAATCCAAGCTGGTTTGCATGTGTCCTATATGCTGCAATGCCCTTTAATGCAAAAATGATGGTATCCTGCAGGCTGGCAATTGTTTCATCTTTTCCGCAAACTCCTACTACTTTACAGCCGCCCGTTGGCGTCTGTTCACATTGGTAACAAAACATGTTTAGTCCCCTCTTCCGCTGTATTTACTGTTACAGCATACAAAGGAACACTGACTGGTTATGTGATGTAAATCACACCACAGGCATTTTTCACAAAGTGTTCAAAAAACCTTGGCGAAAAATAGAACAGCTTTTTATAATAGGCAGCTTTCCCATTTTTAAGGCAATGAATCCTGAACAAGGACATTCCATCCATCATATCCTATGATAAGAATTTTTTGCAGAGGAGGATATAAGCGATGGCACCTAACCATCCTGACCGTCCAAAAAGACACGAAGCCCTGGAGCAATGGTTTAAATCGGTGAATCAGATTATGAATGAAAAACCTGTAAAAGGAATTTTGCAAACAATCGATGATTTTTTCAGGCAGCCTTTCCCTCATTCGACCTTTCCGGTAGATGTGCAGGAAAATGAAAAAGAATATGTGGTCATTACAGAATTGCCGGGTGTAAAGAAAGATCAAATCAGTCTTGATGTCATCAGCAATTCGTTATCTATTTCCGTTGACAGATCCGATATCTATTCAGAAATCAATGAGGTGGAAAAAACCTACCGGCAGAGTACTTCACTTCAAAGATTTAGCCGGACGATCCCTTTTTCCCACCCTATAAACGAACGTAAGATCCGTGCCTCCTATAATGATGGGCTGCTGAAGGTCAATGTCGCCAAGAAGCTTGGGAAAAAGATTGATATTACAATAGATACAGAATGAGAAAAAAGCAGGCGAACCGCCTGCTTTTTATACTTTAAACATTCCGCCAAGCCCTTTGACCAACGACGATACCTGGGTAACAGCATTCATCATTTGTCCTGCTGTATCAACCATCTTGTTGATATCCAGGTTTCCATCCTGGCTTTTGAATGAATTCATAAATGATTGCATGCCCGAGGGCTGCTTTGGCATGAATGCCTGCTGGGGATATGGATTATAGTTTTGAAATTCAGCCTGGGGATTATAGTAACCATAGATTGGATCATCTTCTGGCTGCAATGGATTTTGAAAAAGCATTTTGGAATAATCATTTTTTGGCTGTGCCGGCTGATATGGCTGGTTCCACTGCTGGCTGCCCTGTAAATACGGATTTACCGGGTAGCCTTGCTGCAGCGGCTGGCTTTGCCAATTGCCCTGCATACCAGCCCAATAGGGATTCACATATTGCTGAGGGAGCGGCTGCTGCCGGTTTATACCTTGATTGATCCCATTTAAGCTGTAAGGTTCCTGATAATATTGATTTTGCCAATATTGAGGCTGATTTACATTCATTTTATTCCTGCGGCCAAACATGGCGAACATCCTCCTCCATACATTCATTACGATATATTATGTTGGTTTCGCCCAGATGGTGATAGTATTGGAAGGGTCTACCGCTTTTGTCTAATCGTGAAAGAATCTGTCGGAAGTTTAAATTTTTGAAAAATAAATTCCACTTCTGATTTCATGATACGATTAAAACAAATGATGGAGGAGGATGAAAAATGAACGTTCACGAACTCAAAAATCTATTTGCGCAGACAAAAGAATATACTCCGGAACATGTAAATGAACTTCTCGATTTTACCAAAAAGTCATATATTCAAAATGAAATCACCATTTTAGAATACCGGAATCTTGTTCGTGAGCTGGAATTACAAGGGGCCTTCATACCGGAAGACCACAAAGAATTCTCTATCTAGTCGGAAATTCACAGTGTCCCTGCGGGGATTGCTGGACAAAAACTGAAGCACCAGATGGACTGGTGCTTCTTCTGTTTACCTCAAAAATGTCTTATCAATTGCAAGAATCATACTGTTAAGGATGAATTCAACAGATTGATGCTGGTCGTAAAAACGTTTTTTGCTGGTTTCGGGAAAGAAAGCCTGCACAGAAATGACCTCAATATAATCAGCTGCAGTATCAATCTGGTTTGCATGGAGGTTTTTTGGCCTGTTCTCCAGTATCCAGCTTTTTGCAGCTTCCCTCCACTTGCTTGATAGCCCTTTCACCTCATCCGCGAAAGGTTTAACTTCAGTGTGAAAATCCCCTCTGATCCCCTCGCTCTTGGAAGCCTCGAATCTTTTAAGTGCGCAGTCCAATCGTTCCAATAATTCCTTCGATAAATCTATTATTCGCTGATTGTCTTGTCCCATTTTTATTTCCTGCCTTCTCATATCCATTCTAAAACTCATAAAATCATATCTTAATGACTTTGGGCTATAACAGCGCCAGCTGAACTGCTGATTGGTTTTGCAAATGAACTCTCAGCCTTGGCTATTCTATACTTTACCAGCCAAAAATAAAAGTAGCCCTACAAAATAAAGCTACTAAGGTTGAAACTATTCTATTATATATTAAAAACCTAATTCAAGTTTTAAACCCTTGGTATCTGGTAAATGAGCGGGGGTTCTGGAATGGATTGCCATGTTCGCTTCTAATCCATCAAGAATCATTCCGTAACTTTCGATCTTCTCTGAGTGGTCGAGGTACATCCCGGCTCTTATTGCTGCCAGCGAATGATGCAGGCTGGCATCTGCCTCTTCCAGTTCATACACCATTTCTGTCAGCATACCTAGAACCTCTTCCTTTTCGATTCCCGGTCTCATTACAATCTCTCCTATCATGATTTATTTCAAAGGCACCATTTCCATGGCACCAATTCCATGGCAGCAGCACACCGTTTTTCCAGCAACATCTTTGCCTTTATAAAGGTAATTCTACCTTCGTCCCGAACCTCCTTTTCGCTTGACAAAACTAGAAGCAATTCGGCAAACAAAGTGGATTTCAGCAAAAACAGCTCCATACTTCGACAGCCTGGTCACCGCATGAAAAATCCGCAAATGAACACACTAATATCGGGAGGTGTTTATATGAATAAGAAACAAAATAAAAAAGCACAGCAGCCAAATAGTTCAATGGAGAAAAAAGCTGGCTACGGTGATAAAAAGCTAGAAGGACCTAACCGTCCGGCAGAATGAGCAAAAAAAGCAAGGGTATCCTTGCTTTTTTGTTTGCATTCTCTGATCACGTGGTAAATATATCCTTTACAGCGACCAGGGCATGAAGTTGTTTTTGTTTTTTCAAATACCATTTTGTCAAATGCGTTGGATGGATATGACGCACCTCTTCATCGATCCATTCTTTATGAAATTTTCTCTTCTGGAACCAGTCATACTGTCTATGATAGTGATGCTCAATGACAGGAAATGTGCATCGAAGAAAAGGTGTATCCCTCCTTTTGTGAAAAGGAAAGTATTTTTCATAATCATGCCGTGAAGCAGTATGTTCGGTATTCAAAGCAAATTCCAGGATCATCGGGTAGTGACGGGGATTAAACAGGATGTCTGCCAGCCTTTTTCCTAAATTGATCCGTTTATGGACAGATTTGAACCCATTTACACTTGCTCCATACAATTCTCCTTCACATGTCGGAAACAGAACCGTACTAAAATGGAGGGAATCTTCAAAGGAAAACATCATCGTGCTGAAAACCCTCTTTCTGAAAATGGGATGACTGATTACTGGCTGCTGGATGACATTTTGTTCATTAACGATTAAAGCTGTCATCAATCTCTTTTTATCACGATAATGCCAGAATAAGTTCCATTCCCTCACCATGAACGCTGAGACATCAAGATATTTAAGCAAGTGAAACATTGGAGTGTTTTTTTTCGTCGAATAGGAGTACAAAAGAAGTTGGGAATAGGCATCCCGAAAAATCAGCCAGTTCGCCCGCTCATATGTCAGGAAGAGCCGCTGCCTGATTTCTGGTTGTTTAATCATTCGGGGGAACCATTCCCCCTCCAGGTCACACATGCTGTAGCCGCCGTTTCTCGAAACCATGCTGGCGAGGAATGGCCAGATGATTTCTGGAGTTTCAAGATAATAATCAAGATAGGCCTTTGTTCTTGAAATATTGTCAGCATTTTTCCGTTCTGTCTCCATTTTTATGGTATGAATCAGCTGGGCTTCATTATCCGGGAGCTTGTGATAATGGGGAATTTGGGTTTTTGACACACCATTTCTCTCCCTTTACTTTGGGCTTCTATTAGCTTGATTTGAAATGAGGCTTTTTATTCAACCAAAGCAGCAGTTAATTTGGTATGATATAGAGTAGTTTGTGAGGTGGTAAGCTTGATTTTTAATTATCCTAATGGAAAACGGTATAATCCAAATCCGGAACAGACGGTGAAGGCCAAAAAAGAAAAAAACATTGCCTACAGCAACCGCGGGATGACACTTGAAGAGGACTTGAACATAACAAACACGTACTACCTTGACAGGGCAATTGCGGTAATCCATAAAAAACCGACTCCTGTACAAATCGTCAATGTTGATTATCCTCGCAGGAGTGCGGCAGTCATCAAGGAGGCATACTTTAAACAAGCTTCTACAACAGACTATAATGGGGTGTACAAAGGGAAATACATCGACTTTGAAGCAAAAGAAACTAAGTTCTCTACATCTTTTCCGCTTAAGAATTTTCATGAACACCAGATCACCCATATGAAATCAGTTATAGACCAAAGGGGGATCTGTTTTGTAATCTTAAGGTTCTCCACCGAGGAGGAAGTATACCTTCTAGAAGCAAAGCATCTGCTTGCTTTTTGGGATAGAATGAAAGATGGAGGAAGAAAATCGATTACCAAGGTAGAAATAGAAAACCTGGGCCATAGAATCCCTCTAGGATTGCACCCAAGGATTGACTATATTAAAGTTATAGATTATCTTTATAAACTTAGTTGAACTTTTCAAAGCTTCAAGTGAATTTTGGTGTTTATAATTGCCTTTTAATCAATCTCAGCGTAATTTAAGCTTCATGCTCTTTTCGAAAAAGCTTCTGGTAAATCCAACACAGAACTACTCGAACTAGCTTTTGAAAAGAGTTTTATTGTTAGAAAGGAAGGAACTTATATGGCACAGAAACCTCAAACACGTGAGGAACGGCGAAAACAGCTGGCAGCCAAGAATAAAAAACCAACAAAAGGAAACCAAAAGCAAAAGGGAGTTTTCAAGAAGGTTTTTCTTGCACTTATTGCCCTGGGCATTATTGGAATGCTGACTGGCGTTGCCGTTTTTGCTTTTATGATACAGGATACTCCGAAATTAGATAAAGCGACTTTAAAGGACCCTATTTCATCGAAGATTTATGATAAGGATAAAAATCTTGTGACAGAGGTTGGATCAGAGAACAGGGACTATGTAGCTTATGAGGATATTCCAGAACTTGTCGAAAATGCTTTCATTGCAACGGAGGATGTCCGATTCTATAAGCACAACGGAATCGATGTAATCCGCCTTGGCGGAGCAGTCATAGCGAATGTCACCAATGGTTTTGGTTCAGAAGGCGCTTCTACCATTACTCAGCAGGTCGTCAAGAACTATTTCCTTGGCTTTGAAAAAACACTCTCAAGAAAAGCACAGGAAGCCTGGCTGGCATACCAGCTCGAACAAAAATATACAAAGCACCAAATTTTTGAAATGTATGTGAATAAAATTTTCATGTCCGAAGGCAGCCATGGTGTTTTGACTGCTTCAAGGATATATTTTGGGAAGGACCTGGATGAGCTGGAGCTTCATGAAGCAGCCCTTCTGGCTGGAATGCCACAAAGCCCGAACAACTATAATCCTTTTAAACATCCAAAAGAAGCAGAACACCGCAGAAATGTTGTTCTCTCCCTGATGCACCAGCATGGATTTATCACTAAGGAGCAAAAAGAGCAAGCACAAAAAATCCCGGTAGACTCAAGCCTGGTAAAGGAAGAGGATCGCAAGAAGAAGGATGAGGAGCCGTTTGATTCGTTTATTGATTTAGTCATCGAGGAAGTATCAAAACAAGGCGATTTTGATATCTTTTCCGACGGACTGGAAATTTATACCACTCTTGATCCCAAAGCACAAACACATGTGGAAAACATTCTAAGCAGCAATTCTGCTGTTGAGTTTCCAAATGAGGAAATGCAGGCAGGCATCACCCTGCTTGATACAAAGACAGGTGAAATAAGGGCAATCGGCGGAGGAAGGAACCAGAAGGTTAAAAGAGGCCTGAACTTCGCAACTGATATTACGAGACAGCCTGGTTCAACCATTAAGCCGGTTCTGGATTATGGCCCTGCTATCGAGCATCTGCGCTGGGGTACCTACCATATGCTTGAAGATAAACCAATGACCTATTCAAACGGGCAGCCTATCGGCAACTGGAACGACAAGTATAATGGAGTCATGACAATGAGGATGGCACTGGCCAAGTCCATCAATATCCCTGCTCTGCAAGCATTTCAGGCAGTTGGTGCAGACAAGGCCCGCGACTTCGGCGTAAGCCTTGGCTTAACGCTTGATGACCCAATCTATGAATCAGCTTCAATAGGTGCACATGAAGTTTCTCCAATTGAAATGGCCGGTGCTTATGCTGCATTTGGCAATAATGGTTTCTTCACAAAACCTTATGCTGTAAAGAAAATTGTATTAAGAGATAAAACAGAAATTGATATGACGCCTGAGACAGAAGTGGTCATGAAGGATTACACTGCTTTTATGATTACAGATATGCTTAAGACTGCGATCACTTCAGGTACAGGTGCAACTTACGCAAACATTCCAAGTCTTCATGTTGCCGGCAAGACAGGTACAACGAACTATACAGATGAAGAAATCGGCAAATGGGGCATACAGGATGGCGGAGTACCTGACTCGTGGTTTGTTGGTTATACGACCAGATATACAGCATCCATTTGGACCGGATATGAAAACAGGAAGACTGCTTTATATGGTAAGGAACAAAAAATTTCACAAATGCTATTCAGAGATTTAATGTCCTATGTATCTGATGGAACTGATACACCTGACTTCCCTGTTCCAAAGAGTGTAGAAAGGGTTAAGGTCGAAAAAGGCACAATCCCTGCGAAGCTTGCAAGCGAATTTACACCTAAGGAAGACATTCTGTATGAATGGGCGGTAAAAGGAAATGTACCAAAAGAAGTCTCCAAAAAGTTCGATAAGCTGGAGGCGCCAGAAAAGCTTGAAGCAAAATATGATGATAAGACTAACGAGATTCTTTTAACATGGAAATACAAGAAAAAGGATCAGGAAGATGTCACGTTTGAAGTAACCGCATCTCTTGATGAAGGTCCTGAACAGCAATTAAAGATTACTGGAGATACAGGGCTTAGAATCAGTTCTGCCGTCCCAGGAGGAATGTATTCCTTCAAAGTAACGGCTGTCAGAGGCGATCAGCGCTCAGATGCAGCTGTTGTTACCATTGTTGTTCCAGAGTTAGTACCTGAAGAACCGGATGATGGTGACACTGGCGGGGAAGATAACGGAAATAGTAACGGCAATGGCCCTGGTAACGGTAACGGCAATGGAAATGGCAACAGTAATGGAAATGGCAACGGTAATGGTAATGGTGACGGCGGCGATGATGGCACTGGCACTGGCACTGGCACTGGTACAGGTGATGGGGACATAAATCAACCTGGAACCGGAGATGGTGGCGATGATGGAAACAACGGCACCATGCCTGGCCTTTAGGCCTAAATAATTGTATAAAAATAAACGTCCTGATTAGTCGGGACGTTTATTTTTTTGCTTATTAAGTGCTATTTTCTTTGCAACCAATTTCTCCTGCTCAGAGAAAAGTTCAGACAACTGGATATAAGAATGATATAGCGATGGTCTTCCTTTGATGAATTCAAGCCGTTCTGATACATTGACAGGCTTTAATTCACACTTCTCGATTAAATTGGTGCCGTTAGCTTCAAGGAGATAGTCAGAAAAGAGCTGGATGGATGCCTCCATTATGGGTTTAGCACGACTGGCCTCCCTGTTTTTAAAGCAGTTGTCCAATTCCATTCTTGCCTCTTCCCATTTTCCTTTTATCTCCTCGCTTAAAAGTTGAAGGTGATGATCTGAATTATTTTTTTCCACTTAGCTTCTGCTCCTCATCCGTTTCTTGCCTTCCCTGCAAACTTCTAGCAATGGACAAGCTTCGCATTTTGGATTTTGTGCTTTGCAATGATAGCGTCCGAAAAAAATCATTCGATGATGGGTAATCGACCATTCCTCTTTTGGAACCTTTTTCATCAATGTTTTTTCAACCTCAAGCACGGAATCCTTCCAGCGGCAAAAAGCTAAACGCTTGCTGACCCTTTCCACATGGGTATCGACAGCAATGGCAGGAACCCCAAATGCAACTGATACAACCACATTAGCGGTTTTCCTTCCTACACCAGGGAGCTTCGTCAATTCATCGCGGTCTGAAGGGACGATCCCTCCATAATCATCTATCAGCATCCGGCACAGTTTTTGAATATTCTTCGCCTTATTCCGATACAACCCAATCGATCTTATGTCCTGCTGAAGCTCCTCCAAAGGAACGCTCAAGAAATCTTCCGGTGTTTTGTATTTATTAAATAAATCCTTTGTAACTTTGTTGACCAGGGCGTCTGTACACTGCGCAGAAAGTGCAACAGCTATCACTAATTCAAAAGGATTTGAATGGACCAGCTCGCAATGGGCCTCAGGAAACATCCTGCCCATTTCATCAAGGCAGAATCGGACTTGTTCTTTATTTAACATAATTTTCACCTGCACTATTTTATCTCTATTTAAGAACCATAAATAAAAATTTTTCTAAAAAAAACGAGAGAATGAATTCTCTCGTACTGTCTACTGTTCAAGCCAGTTATAAAAAGGTACAGGGTTTGCAGAGACCTTTGCCTCTTCCTTCCCCGCTTTTTGCACATTTTGATGCTGCCTGAACTTCCTTCCGTAACTCTTAGCCTGTTCAATTGTTTTGATGCCATTCTTCTTCCATTCGAAAAGAATTCGGTCTATGTACCGAAAATTCAATTTGCCTGAAATGACAGCCTCTCTTAATGCAGCCTTTATAATAATAGGATCATGATGATCGTCATCCATCCACATCGCAAGAGTTTCACATTCAAACGGCGACAGCGGCCTTCCAAACTCCCTCTCAAAGCATGTATACAAATCCGTTTCCTGCTGGCGCTCAAGAAGCTCTTTTTCTTGCTTTCTTTTAAGCATGAATTGATCGAACAGCTTCTCCCAAAGCGGCTCCAGCGAGTATTTTTCGTAACGGATTCCCTCGGTCGAATCACCGTCAATAATAGATATAAACCCTCTCTGAATCAGTGCTCGGAGCAAATCAGTGCATTCAAAGGCTGATATCGTCATACGGGCTGCTAGTTCTGTAGGAGTAGGAAATTCATTTCCTTTTTCGGAAAAGTAGAATACATGGAGTAAAAGGGCCAATTCTTGTTCGTTTAATCTCATTTCTTTGTACTGTGTGAGCAGTACAGCAGGAATGGTAATATTCCCTTCCTTCAGCCAATCTAACATATCTGCTTTTTTCATTCCGGACACCTCTTTTCCTAGTATAGCATGAACAAGCCGGGGTGGTAATAAAATAGAAAAAGATTAAAAAGGGAAATTAGTCGAAAAATAGCAAAAAAGCTAAGGGACGGAAGGACAAAAATTTAGAAGGTCCCCTGTTTATGTACACATGAAATTCGGGTAGATACACTTCCTATAGAAGTTTACCAGCTGGAAACATTGTTGTTATTGCTTTATATGTGGACTTCCAGTGATTCATGCAGATATGATCCTAAAAATTTTACTAGGCTGGATGCAATTTTGGCTTCTTTATTTCTAATACCCCTTTGCTGAGACAACATGTGGATTTTATCGAATCTTATCCCGGTTTTTCGAACAACTTGGAAATGGGAACTAGTCTGTTAACCATTCTCTTATTCTATTTTGTTAGAAAAAGGCTATCTCTGTTGCTTGGCTTGTTTAAAACTCAAAGGCGTTGGTGACCTTTTTTCTTTTCTCGCTGGATTTTGGTCACCAATCGGCTTCATTGGTGACCTTTTTATCTTTCTCTCGCTGGATTTTCGGTCACCAATCGGCTCAATTATTAGTAACACGCTTCATTGGAATCAATTAGTAGCAAACATCAGGTAACCTTAACAAAAAAATAATAGCCCGCATCGCTGCGGGCCCTAAATGTAATGCTTATGGATATAGACGGTTCAATAAACGCGGGAATGGAATGGATTCTCGAACGTGTTCTACACCGCTAATCCAGGCTACGGTTCTTTCCAGTCCGAGACCGAAACCTGAATGCGGTACAGATCCATACTGGCGAAGCTGCAGATACCACTCATATGATTCAAGCGGCAGGCCGTGCTCCTCGATACGCTGCTTCATTAAATCATAATCATGAATACGTTCTGAGCCTCCAATGATTTCTCCATAACCTTCTGGTGCAATCAAGTCTGCACATAAAACGACATCTTCACGGTCAGGAGCAGGCTGCATATAGAAAGGCTTTAATGATGTTGGATAATGTGTAATGAACACTGGCTTTTCGTAAGCCTCTGCAATGGCTGTCTCATGCGGAGCACCGAAGTCGTCTCCCCACTGGACATCTTCGAATCCTTTTTCATGAAGGAATTTAATCGCTTCATCGTAAGTGATCCTTGGGAATGGAGCCTGAATTTTCTCAAGCTTGGAAGTATCGCGGCCAAGTGTTTTAAGCTCAATTTGACAATTTTTGAGTACGGACTGGACAATATGTGATACGTACTCTTCTTGTACCTTTAAGCTGTCCTCATGTTCATAGAATGCCATTTCAGGTTCAATCATCCAAAATTCAATCAAATGGCGGCGAGTTTTAGATTTTTCCGCACGGAATGTTGGACCGAATGAGAATACCTTTCCTAAAGCCATGGCTGCAGCTTCCATGTATAGCTGGCCGCTTTGGGAAAGATATGCATCTTCCTCAAAGTATTTTGTATGGAACAATTCAGTTGTTCCTTCAGGAGCGCTGCCTGTTAAAATTGGCGGATCCACTTTTGCAAATCCTTGCTCATTGAAATATTCATATGTCGCACGGATGATCTCATTGCGGATCTTCATAACGGAGTGCTGGCGTTTTGAACGAAGCCATAAATGGCGGTGATCCATAAGGAATTCAGTTCCGTGTTCCTTTGGTGTAATTGGATAATCTACAGCCTGATGAATTACTTCAATTCCGTTCACCTGTATCTCAAATCCTAATGCTGATCTTTCATCCTTGGTAATGGTACCTGTAACATAAAGTGATGATTCCTGGGTAACAGATTTTGCAAGCTGGAAAACTTCCTCAGGAACTTCACTCTTGACTACTACGCCCTGGATGAAGCCTGTCCCATCACGAAGCTGTAAAAAAGCAATTTTACCGCTAGAACGCTTATTAGCAAGCCAGGCACCTAACTTGACTTCTTTTCCTTCATATTTATAGACTTCTGCTATTGTTGATTTAATCACGTAATGTTCCCTCCAAAACTAAGCAAAGCTGGTAGTATGTAATATTTTCATTATACCTTTGCCCACGGGCTCAGGCAACAGTTGAACCACTTAAAGCCTTTTGGCAGCAGTGTTATCATTAGAAACGGAGAACCGGTTTCGCGATTCTCCGTTAATTCATTAAGAATGGCTTTTAACAAAAGAATGAATTCGTTTGATTGCTTCCTCTAACTGCTCCAGTGAAGTAGCATACGACAAACGCATATAATCCGGTGCCCCAAACCCTGAACCTGGAACAACTGCCACGTTCGCTTCTGTCAGCAGGACTTCAGCAAATTCGTCTACATCTTTGCATCCGCACATCTTTGCTGCCTCAATGGCATTCGGGAATAAATAGAATGCTCCCTGCGGCTTGATGCATTTAATGCCTGGTATATCATTCAGTTTGCCATGGATGATCTCCAGTCTTTCTTCAAAAGCTGTACGCATTGTTGCAACTGCTTCCTGTGAACCAGAATATGCTGCTATGGATGCATACTGTGCAGGTGTTGTCGGATTTGAAGTACTGTGGCTGGCAAGATCCGTCATTGCTTTAATTATTTTGCTGTTGCCGGCTGCATAGCCAATTCTCCAGCCAGTCATCGAATGTGATTTAGAAACTCCATTGATAATGATCGTCTGCTGCTTCAATGATTCGGAAAGCTCTGCAATCGACACATGCTGAGTATCGCCGTAAATCAGCTTTTCGTAAATTTCATCAGAGATGATCAAAATGCCATTTTCAAGACAAACGTTCCCAAGCTCCTGCAGCTCTTCCCTGCTGTACACCATTCCGGTTGGGTTGCTTGGAGAATTGATGATCACGGCACGTGTCTTGCTTGTGATTTTAGCTTTAAGCTGATCGGGGGTGATTTTAAAATTATTGCCCTCCAGACCCTCGACATAAACAGGTACACCGCCTGCCAGTTTAACCTGTTCGGGATAGCTGACCCAATATGGTATTGGGATGATTACCTCATCGCCCTCATTAAGGAGCACCTGGAAAAGTGTATAAAGACCATGCTTAGCGCCATTAGTAACAATAATTTCATTCGGTTTATACTCAAGCCCCTGATCATTTTTCAGTTTTTCGGCAATGACTTTTTTTAATTCCGGAAGGCCGCCGGATGGGGTGTACTTTGTAAAACCTTCATTCATGGATTTTACGGCTGCATCAATAATATGCTGTGGTGTATTAAAATCTGGCTCACCTGCTCCTAGCCCGATTACATCCTTGCCCTGTGCTTTTAATTCTTTTGCTTTGGCAGTGATTGCCAATGTAGAAGACGGGGTAAGTGCCCCAACTCTGCTGGCTAACTGGAATTCCATCCCTTTACCTCCATTTATTATTGTAAAAGATTATAATATCTGCTCGACAATCAATTGACGAACAAGCAATTCAACAAATTAAAGATTATCAATTGCCCTCAATTTTTCTCCTGTATCAAAATCGACATAGTAGTAATTGATCGTATCACTGTTATTCCGATAGTAAATTTCCCAGGCCGGCCTGTCCGTCTTTTGTATCCTGGCCATTCCAAGCCTTACCTCGAGAATTTGTCGCGGATTCTTTTCCTCATATAGTTTATTTAGCGCTTCTTTTTTCGTGATACCCTTTTTGGCATTCCTAGTCACAACATCATGATTTTTTTCATTTATCCAAATGTAGACATCTTCATGTTTGGAGTTTATGCCTTTCATGACATAATAAGTTTCTTCTCCGCTATATAAGCTAAATTCGCTGAAATCAGTAAGTTCTGTTTCTTTGGAAGCGATTTTGACTGCTTTTTTTTCTGCCGCCTTTACAGGTTCAGTGGCATTCAAATACACATTCACCAATATCCCGGTAATGACAGCAATCACCAGAATACTAATCAGTATCCATTTCTTCACATTATCCCCTTCTTTATTGCAGGCTCTCGTCAGAGCTCAAAATCATCTTATGTACGGTATATGGTAAAAATCGCTTTTTCTTTATCTTCCTGGTCCAGGGCCAGGCCAAACATAAGATCATCGCGCTTTAACGTTCTGTTTAAAGCATCCACAACCTTATAAAGATCGGGACTGTTTTGTATTTTTACCGTTGTAAGCACTTCTATTTTGCTTTCCATCCTTTATCGCCTCTCTGTTTCCAACAATTATTGTCATTTATATAAGCCGGCTAAATAGGCTACACTAGATTTAACACTACTCATTATATCAAGAGTATAGTATCACTGGTAAAGTTTTTATTGCACAACAAATAAAACATTTCTAGTCCACACACAAACATGGCTGCGCAGCTTATGCGCAGTTTTTTCATGTGGAATTTCCATTCCTTTTGAAACGATGAAAGTCAATGTCATGGCTGCCCATTAACTCTTGTTCAAAATGGTAATGACATCATAATTTGAATCAGTAAGCTTAATTGTAACAGTACCATGCTGTTTTGTGAAATAAACATCAATCCATGCTTCATGGAGCATTTCGACCAGGTCAGGATCAGGTCTTACTTTGTTTGATTTAAAAATGATAGCAAGCTGAGGATCGAGGTGTTCAATTAGCAAATCAGAAAAAGACCCTTTCGCAGCATAGGCAGGAACTTTAGCAATATTGACATCCCTTAGCGGTGCAGCCAAAAATGCTCTTTCCGATTTCCTGCTATAGGAACTCATATAAAAAATCTGGTGGCGGAAGAATTGAAAGGATATATCGATTCCTTCTTGTTCATCTGTTCCGTCATATACGACTTCTGCAGTCAAATCAGGCATAAGTGTATGGGTGCTTCCCTGTTCCCACTTTATCGGTTTCACGCCAGCAGGAACCAAACTGCCTGCCATCTGAGCAGCAGCACTGCCTGTTACAATCTGGCTTACTTTATATTTCTCGATAATATGCTGCAGGTTTTCCATTTCATCAGCGGAAGTCAGGATGACCCTCTATATCACTTTTACATGGTAAAGGGCAAGCAGGCGGTCAATCTCCTTAACCGCTGCCCGTCCTCCTGTATTCACTAAAATGTTTTCCCCATTGGCATGCTGGATGAGCATTGCTTCCCCATCACTTAATGCCAGAAAAGTGAAGGCTGACTCATTGCGCTTCAGGTTCATATCGACTCCTTCTACCTCAACGGGAGCAGAGGGGGACTCCAAAGGTATATAATACCAGTCAATCAGCAACAAAACCGCCAGGATCAAATTCATGACACTACTCCTCCATCATCCAATTACTTCTAGATATAGAGTGTGTCATTTACATGAAATTATCAAAGCCAGCGATAAATAAATTCGACTATTTCATTAATGGAGCCCTTTTTTACTTTTACACTCGGGACGGAGCTTAAGAAGGATCTGCCATAGGAGGTAGTCAATACCCTCCTGTCAAAAATGAAAATCATGCCTCTGTCGGAAGAAGTCCTGATTAATCTGCCGAAACCCTGCTTAAAGCGAAGAATGGCTTCAGGCAATGATAGATCATAAAAAGGGCTTCCACCATGTTCTTTTATTAAGGCACCTTTGGCTGCTGCAAGCGGTTCATCAGGAGGCGAAAATGGCAATCTGACCATAATCAGGCATGACAAGTCCTCTCCCGGTATGTCAATGCCTTCCCAAAAACTGCTTGTGCCAAATAATATTGCCTTGTCAAATCGTTTGAAATTCCTTGTGAGTCTCGTTCTGCTCCCCGCAGTGATTCCCTGTGCAATCAGCACAAAATCCTCCAGCAGCCCGCTCTCTTTAATCAGCTCATGTGTCTTTTTCAGCATTTCATGAGAGGTGAATAATATTAGCATCCTGCCTTTAGTCGCTTCAGCAATTGAAATGATATGTTCCGTTATCGCTGCGACATATTCATCGTTCGAAACAGCTTTGATTTCCGGCAGATCGTCAGGGACAACAAGCTGAATCTGGGATTCATAGCTGAATGGAGAAGGGATAAGTTTTTCGACGACCGGACCTTCCATCCCCAGTTCTTTTTTAATGAACTGAAAGGAATTATTAACTGACAGGGTCGCTGATGTCACGATCACACTTTTCTTTTTGCTGAAAAATCTTTCCGCCAGATAACTCGAAACATGGACTGGCCGTGCATGGATGGATGTTGAATTCTGCATGGCTCTTAAATCGGTTTCAATCCATCTTACATATTGATGGCTGGAATCAATGAAAATCGCTTTCGCTGTTTGCCTGATTTCTTCCATATCAGATTTGACCTGAACCACTTCTTCCAGTAAAGCCTGCTGGACGACTTTCAATTTTGAAGTGACCATCTTAGCTTCCGAAAGTCGCTGGTCAATGGCCCGCTCTAGATCCCTCATGAGGAAATAAAATCGTTCTGCAGTGGCTTTTAATGCTGACCATAATCGATTGTTCGGCTCACTGATAAGACTAGAATGGATTTTACTTCCTGTTTGCCTTGTGCCGCTTGCTTTTCTTGCATACATACCAGCAAGCTTAAATAGTTCATCTGTCTCGTATACAAGATCCGAGATCAGCTGATTGATTTCAAAAGTATGCGGCCTGCTTCCGGAATCGCTGCCGCAGTTGGCATTGATTATCGTTTCAAGTTTATAAAACAGCTGCGGCTGATCATATTGTCCGAGCTGATTCAGAAGCAGCCTGACAGTCATATAATCTAGTGACTGTCCGAAATATTTGCCAGCCGCTTTTTCAAACTGGTGTCCCTCATCCAGGACAGCATAATCATATTCTGGCAACGTTCCTATTTCTGAAACCAAATCAGACATAAGCATGGAATGATTCGTGATTAACAGATCCGCTTCCTTTGCCTGTTGAAGTGCTTTCTGGTAAAAGTCATAATCCTCCCAATGCTTTGTCTTCATAAAGAGTGAACGTTCATATTTAATTTTGTTCCAAAAAAGCATGCCTCCGCTGGATAGGTTCAATTCATCAATATCCCCTGTATTCGTTTGAGTCAGCCAGACGAGGATCTGCATTTTTGTAAGTGCAGTATCATAATTTTCCTCTATCTCTCTGAGGGACTGTTCAAATCTCGCCATGCTGATATAGTGGCTTCGGCCCTTAATCAATGCAGTGTTGAACTTTCTGTCAAACATCTTCTCAAGCTTCGGTATATCGTTTGTTAAAAGCTGCTCCTGAAGCTGCGTGGTATAGGTACTGATGATGACCTTATTATTAGTGTTCATTGAGTAAACAGCAGCAGGGAGCAAATACCCAAGCGACTTCCCAACGCCTGTTCCCGCTTCTATCAGAGCATGCTTCTGACCTGTAAACGCGTCGTGGACAATGTCCATCATTTCGTATTGCCCTTTTCTCTCCTCAAACGAAGAAAAAATCTTTTCGAGAAGCAGCTTTTTTTCACCTGGTGCATTAGGGTAAATAACAGCAGCTGAATGGGAAGGGGAAGCTTTAGGGATTTGTTTCTTCAACGCAATCCCGCGGAAAATTTCAAGATTGTCAGCCAATATTTCAATCGCCGCTTCCTTATTGCTCAGTGCCTCTTCAAATAAAAGATGAAGATCACTCTTAAGACCTTCCGACAGCTTGGCTAATTCCTTCAAGGTTACTTGAGGCAGGCTGTTAAGCTTGTTATGCATAATCAAAAGCAGCTCAGCTGTAACATAAGCATCACTGTCCGCTTGATGTGGACGGTCATGACGAAGGTTTTTCTGTGCAGCCAGATCCGTCAGTTTGTAGCTGTCTGCTGTAGGATAAAGAATCCTTGCCATTTCAACCGTGTCCAGTACTGGTCCATAAAACCCCTCACATCCAGAAGCCAATAACTCCTCCTGTAAAAACGAAAGGTCAAACAAAACGTTATGAGCCACAAAATAAGCATCTTTAAGCATGTTTTCTATTTGAGGGGCGATTTCGGAAAATAATGGAGCATCTTTAACCATCTCATTGCCGATCCCGGTTAATTCTTCTATGAAGACAGGGATATCTTGCAATGGATTGACAAGCGATGAATATTTGTCAGTAATCTTTCCATTCTCTATAATTACAGCTCCAAATTGAATGATCCGGTCACCCTTTTTCGGAGAATTACCCGTGGTTTCTAAATCAACTACAACAAATTTTTGGCTCATACCGATAACACCTCTAACATTCAGTCAAACAAAACCGTATCATAAAAAGGAAAGAAACAAAAGCAGAATACTGTTCCTCGGTAGTTTACGGACACTAACGATATATACATATTTTTCAGTTATTGAAACCAGTATATGTATGAAAAAACTCCCGGCTTAGCGGGAGTTTTGAAGAAAGCCTCAAGAACACGAACTTCTCAAGGGAGTGATTTTGCACGAAACCTTAGATATAAACTGTTTTTTCAGGTTCAGCGTTTATCATTTCGACGATTTTGTTATTCTCGTCCATCAATGCAACTTTAGGCTGATGTGCTGCTACCTTTTCCTCAGCTACAAGCGCATAAGAAATAATGATCACTACATCGCCCTCATGTACCAGGCGCGCTGCTGCTCCATTAAGGCAGACAACACCGCTTCCTCTTTCTCCAGGAATGATATAAGTTTCAAAGCGTGCACCATTATTATTATTAACAATTTGCACCTTTTCATTGGCAACCATACCTACAGCATCGAGGATATCGCTGTCGATTGTGATGCTGCCTACATAATTAAGATTTGCTTCTGTAACTCTTGCACGGTGTATTTTAGCATTCATCATGGTGCGGAACATGAATGGTTTCCCCCTAAAATAGTTAATTAACGTCTAAAATAAGATTGTCAATCAGCCTTGCCCTTGAGAATTTCACTGCAATGGCGATTATGATTCTCCCTTTTAAAATCTCCAGCTGTTTTAGCTCTGGATATGAATATATCTCTATATAATCAATTTCAGCTTCACAATGTTCATTAATATGGCCACTAACCAGATGAGCAAGCCTTTCAGGACTGCGTTCTCCATTTTCAATGGCTTCCTTTGCGAGCTGGAGAGCTTTGTTCAGCTGCGGTGCCTTCACTCTTTCTTCTGCACTGAGATAGACGTTACGCGAACTCTTTGCGAGGCCGTCCGGCTCCCTGACAGTATTGACCGGGATCAATTTGATTGGGAAATTGAAATCTTTTACAAGCCCATCAATAACTGCAACCTGCTGTGCGTCCTTCAGCCCGAAATATGCTCTGTCAGGCTGGATGATATTGAAAAGCTTAATTAAAACAGTTGCCACACCATCGAAATGGCCTGGTCTTGATTTTCCGCAAAGGACGTTTGTGCGCTGTTCAACGGTCACTTTTACAGATGCCTGGTTCGGATACATTTCCTCGGCAGTTGGGTAAAAAACAAAATCGATACCCTCTGCTTCGGCAATTTTATGGTCTCTTTCGAAATCCCTAGGGTAAGCCTCCAAATCTTCGGAAGGACCAAATTGAAGCGGATTTACAAAAATGCTTAAAACCACAACGTCATTCTCGGGACGCGCCGTTTTCATTAACGATTTATGGCCTTCATGCAAGTAACCCATAGTGGGAACATACCCAATGGTCAGGCCTTTTGCCTTGATAGCTGACATTTGCTGCTGCATTTCAGCTATTGTTGTAATGATTTTCATTCTCTTCCTCCATACAGCGCCTGCAGTTCTTCTTCTTTCATTGTGAAGCTATGCTTATCCTCAGGGAAAGCCCTCAGCCGAACCTCGGCAACATAAGAGTTCAGCCCCGAAGCGATCTGTTCATTAACATTTGTATATTGCTTGACGAATTTTGGCACCCTGTCCACGCCATAAGTGATGATATCGTGATAAACAAGGACTTGCCCATCTACATCGATGCCTGCACCAATTCCGATCGTTGGAATGGACAGGTTTTGTGAAACCTGTGCAGCCAATTGCTTTGGCACGCATTCAAGGACAACAGCGCAAGCTCCAGCTTCTTCACACTGTTTTGCATCGTGAAGCAATTTCTTTGCAGCATCTGCACTCTTTCCCTGGACCTTATAACCACCAAGGACAGCAACCGACTGTGGTGTTAACCCAAGATGTGCCACAACGGGTACTCCAGCTCTCGTCAAGGCTTTAATATGATCAATGACTTCATCTCCGCCCTCAATTTTCACGGCGTTGGCCCCTGTTTCCTGCATGATTCTGGCCCCATTCAAAAGTGTTTCCCTAATTGACAGATGATAGCTCATGAAGGGCATATCGACAACAATGAAGGTATTGGGAGCTCCGCGTTTAACAGCTTTTGCATGATGGACCATATCCTCCATCGTTACTGGAATGGTTGAATCGTAACCAAGTACTACCATGCCCAGTGAATCCCCAACCAAAATCATGTCTGCTTCTGCCTGCTCAGCATGCTTTGCTGAAGGATAATCGTAGGCAGTCACCATGACAATCTTGTCGCCATCCTGCTTCATTTTCAAGAAATCAGTCGTTTGTTTCATACTCGTTTCCTCCTTTGTTTTAAGAGGAGATAAAACAATCCATCAGTGGTGGACACTAAAAAAGGACCCATCTATGCCAGAAGGACCCTTTGAAGCCATGTACTTGTTTCATCCCTCTGTCCCAGTCCGATACCGGATCCAGGCAGAACTATTTTATTTGTCTCAATCTGACCAATGGTGCAGTTCAATATGATACCGCCCAGAATGATTATAGCAAAAGCACGCTTTTTTGGCTACTTTACGAAATTATTTATCTATTTCAATATCCGCTGAATAAATGTGATGGACGTTACCTTCCTGATCCTCGACAAGCAAGACTCCATCCTCGGTTATCCCAGTTGCTTTCCCCTTTATTTCCCCTGTCAGGGTCCGGGCTGTAATTCTTTTCCCGATGCTCACGGCATAGCTTTCCCACATTAACTTAATCGGGAAGAATCCCTTCTCCAGATACAGGATATAGAGTCTTTCCAGCTTCTCGAACATTGTACGAATTAGCTTCTCCCTGTCTATCTGCATCCCGGATTCAATTGCAAGCGATGATGCGATTTGCGACAGGTTCTCGGGAAAATCTTCCCGTTTAGTATTAACATTGATTCCGATGCCAATGATGATTGAGTTGATCCGGTCGGCCTCAGCCTGGAGTTCGGTAAGGATTCCTGTCACTTTCTTGCCGTTAATCAAGATATCATTGGGCCATTTTATTTCTGGCAGCAAACCGCTGACTTCCTCAATTGCCTGTACCACGCCAACAGCAGCAATCAATGTCAATTGCGGCGCTTTGGGGATTGGGAGCTGGGGACGGAGGATGATGCTAATCCATATGCCTGAATACTTAGGTGAATGCCACTTCCTGTCCATCCTTCCACGGCCCGCTGTTTGCTCCTCTGCAATCACAACCGTGCCTTCCTCAGCATTTTCATAGGCAAGCTTATAGGCGATCTTTTGCGTTGATTCCACACTGTCATGATAGTGAAGGTGCCTTCCTATGAATTCTGATTTTAAACCCAGGGTGATTTTATCAGCTGTCATTTTTTCCGGGATTGATATGATCTTATAACCTTTTCTCCTGACAGCCTCAAATTCAAACCCTTCACTTCTTAAATCCTCTATATGCTTCCAGACGGCAGTGCGGCTGCATCCTGCTAATTCTGCAAGGTGCTGGCCAGATAAAAATTCCGATTCGTTATTGGTAAAAGCATCGATCAATTTTTTCCTTATTTCAGATTGTATCCGCTCAGCCATTCCCTAATTTTCTCCTTCTCGTTTACAAGCTCCATTTTTAATACAGCCAGTTCAATATCTTCAATTACCTGACGCAGCCAGGGACCAGGCTTCCTTCCAAACAAATCCATTAGGTCATTTCCGGTAATGTTCAATTCCTGCCTATGCTTTATCGAAAGCCCGTGGTATAAATCCTCTATAGCAGCCAGACCTGCCTGTTCCCCGTGATTCAAAACTATATGAATCCGTTCTGAGCTCAAAGCGGCTTCCAGGCCAGCATGATATACAGAGACTTCATTCCATTCATGAACTTTTCTATAAAGAAGCCAACGATGAAATGAAATCAGATTTTTTATTTTTTGGACAGGCATCTTCCATTGTCTCAAAAATTTGTCAGTTTCTTTATCCGTCAATCCCAAGTCATGAAGTATCAGCACCCAGGTTTCATTTAAGTCTAGATTGATTGACAGCTTTAGCGAAATTTTACTTAATTGTTCTTTATATGGGGACAGTCCGGGCAAATATTGATATATCCCAGTAGAAATTAACAAGTCTAACGCTTTTGACCGGTTCTTCCCTTGAAGAACCTTTTCGAACTCGACAGTCTTGCGTTCTACTGCGATATTCTGCAACAATTCAGCATGCTCAGTCAAAGAATCAAGGGTTTTGGCTTCAATAGAAAAACCAAGCTGTGCCAAGAATCTGACACCCCTAAGCATCCTTAAGGCATCCTCGCTGAATCGTTCATAAGGATTGCCTACAGTCTCAATCACTTTATTTCGGATAGCATGCTGCCCGCCAAATGGATCGATTATTTTCCCGGCTCTATCCATTGCAATCGCGTTCATGGTGAAATCGCGGCGCTGTAGATCTTCTGTTAACGATCGGATAAATGATACTTTGTCTGGTCTCCGGAAATCAGTGTATCCCGTTTCCGAACGAAATGTGGTAATTTCATACGGGACTCCTTTGTAATGGACGAGTATTGTCCCATGTTCAATACCAACATCTGTTGTTTTAGGGAAAATCTCTTTGATCTCCTCTGGCAATGCAGAGGTCGCAATATCAACATCAGAGATTTCCCTGCCAAGGATATGGTCCCTGACTGAACCGCCTACAAAATAAGCTTCGAAACCCGCATCCTCAATCTGCTCAAGAATTGGAACTGCCTGTATAAACGGTTTGCCTAACATCAGTTATCCTGCCCTACAAGTTTATAGTATATATTTTCATATTCAGATACGATTTGTTCCGCACTGAATTTTTGTTCCGCACGTTCGATCGAATTCATCGCGAACTGCTGGTGCTTATTAGGATTTGACAGCAGTTCTGCTGCTTTCTCAGTAATGGATTTGATATCTCCCAGTTCACAAATATAGCCCGTTTGGCCATCCACAATCACTTCTGGAATGCCTCCAACTTTGGTGCCGATACAAGGAACGCCGCAAGCCATTGCTTCAAGTGCGACAAGGCCGAAGCTTTCTTTTTCCGATAGCAGCAGCATCAAATCGCTCATGGAGTATAATTCCTCGACACGTTCCTGTTTGCCAAGGAGGAGGACCCTATCCCTGATACCCAAATCACCGGCTAGGCTGCAAACCGCCTTCATCTCCGGACCATCTCCAACAAGGAGCAGCTTTGCCGGCATCTGCTCCTGGATACCTGCAAATGCTTTGATGACATCTGGAACTCTTTTAACTGGCCTGAAGTTGGAAACATGGATAATTACTTTTTCCTCAGGAAGTATGCCAAATTCTTCTCTGAGTTTACTGGAATCTGTCCGCTTATTTACTCTTGTGTCAATAAAATTATAAACGCAGTCGATTTCCTTTTTTGGTTTGATAAGATCATGTGTCTGGCTGATCAGCGAATTAGAGACCGCAGTAACATAATCAGATTTTTCAATACCAAAACGAATGGCATCAGTCAATGAAGGATCATATCCTAAGACAGTAATATCGGTCCCATGCAGAGTTGTAACGATTTTCAAATCCCTGCCGCTCATTTCCCTTGCGAGGATTGCACAGACTGCGTGTGGAATCGCGTAATGGACATGCAGCACATCCAGATTTTCCAATACAGCCACTTCTGCAATTTTGCTGGCCAGAGCAATATCATAGGGAGGATACTGGAATACAGAGTATTGATTTACTTCTACTTCATGTGAGAATATATTGTGGTACATTTTTTTCAGGCGAAAAGGCAGGCTGGAGGAAATAAAGTGGATTTCATGTCCCTTTTCAGCAAGCAGTTTGCCTAATTCAGTAGCGACAACCCCAGACCCTCCTACCGTAGGATAGCAGGTTATGCCAATCTTAAGCTTTTTCATTTTTATTCCCCTAACAAATCCCGATGGATTAACATTGGTTTTTTAGACTTAAAGCCTTCAGCATATTGAACTCCCGCTTCCTTGCCAAATAATCTTTCCCTCGCTTCCACACTTTCGATGTAGCCGTTGACAAGGGGAGTATCAAATGTCTCTGAACCTTTAAGAAACTGGCTTTCATATGCATTGAGAGCATCGACTTTTTTCTGCATATGGCCAGAAATGTCTATTGCAAAGTCTGGCTTATGAAATCCGTTGATCATATAAAAATACAAAGCAGTTGGTCTGTGCGGCTCTAATCCGGTTTCGCTCCCGTATTTCTTGACAGCTGCCGAAAAAACCGCCTCCTCTACAAGGCGTGCACAGCTGCCATGATCAGGGTGACGGTCGTCAAAATAAGGGGCAAATACTATGGCCGGTCGGTAGAACCTGATTACTTCCACGATTTTTTTTATGTATTCATCCTTCAAGTACAAACCTCTATCAGGGAGTCCGAGCACTTCCCTTACTTTTACGCCAAGTAAGTCAGCAGCTTTCGTTGCCTCTTCAGCTCTTGTTTCAACAGTGCCGTTCGATGACATTTCTGCTTTTGTTAAATCACAAATTCCAATAAGCTTACCTTCTTCTGCAAATTTGGCAATCGTGCCGCCCATACCGATTTCTACATCATCAGCGTGTGCACCGAAAGCCAATATATCAAGCTTTTGCGCTTCCATTCTCATCACCAGTCTTCTTTTTAACTACATTGCGCCAATCCAGATCACCACGCTCGATTCCTTTTATCAGAATTTCCGCTGTTCCCATATTAGTCGCTAGAGGTACGGAATATACATCACATAGCCTTAAAAGTGCAGTGACATCAGGTTCATGCGGCTGGGCAGTCAATGGGTCCCGGAAAAAGAAGATCGCATCCATAAGGTTGTTTGCGATGCGCGCTCCGATTTCCTGATCACCGCCAAGCGGCCCTGACTGGAAACGTTCTATATCCATTCCTGTAGCCTCCATTATCCTCAAACCAGTAGTGCCGGTAGCATACAGATTATGCTTTTCGAAAATCTGTTTATATGCCACTGCAAATCCCACAAGATCATCTTTCTTTTTATCATGAGCGATCAAGGCAATATTCATCGTTTTCTCCCCTTATTCAATAATGTTCTCTAATCCATATACAAAGGAATCCATTTTCATGACTGTATCCACAGCCAGCTTTACGCCTGACATGAATGAACTTCGATTATATGAGTCATGGCGGATTGTAAGGGTTTGTCCGTCGGCGCCAAACAAGACCTGTTGATGGGCAATCAGTCCTGGCAGCCTTACAGAATGGATGTGCATTCCTTCAAAGTCTGCCCCGCGTGCCCCCTGCAGTGTTTCTTTCTCGTCAGGATGGCCCTGTGTTTTCGATTCCCTGACCTCAGCGATCATTTGAGCTGTTTTGACAGCAGTCCCGGATGGGGCATCAAGCTTCTGATCATGGTGCAGTTCAATAATTTCCACATCACTGAAATATTTGGCAGCCATTTGCGAAAATTTCATCATCAGGACTGCGCCGACCGCGAAGTTCGGTGCAATTATACAGCCTGTTTCCTGTTCAGAACATAATTGTTCAAGTTCCTTTAAATCTTCCTTTGAAAAACCAGTTGTTCCAACGACTGGCCTAACTTTATATTTTAGTGCGGTTCTTGTGTGGTACATCCCTACTTCAGGTGTGGTTAAGTCAATCAGAACATCAGGCTCAACTTCCTGAAGGCATTTTTCAAAATCTGTGTAAATAACTGCATCACTTTCTGGAAAACCTTCTACTTCCCCGAGCTTCATGCCTTCATATTTTCTGTCCACTACACCTGCAAGTTCATATTCCTGTGTATTCAAAACAAGCTGGACTGCTTCCTTTCCCATTCTTCCGCGCGGGCCTGCAATGACAATCTTTACTTTTTCCATTTATATTAGCTCCTTTAACTGTCTTTCCGTGTCCAACGGTCCTTGTCCCTAGTATTGAATTTAGCCATGACTCTGTCATGTGCTTCCTGGAGGTCGATGTTCAAAGAGTTCGCGAAACAAATCATTACAAACAGCATATCTCCAAGCTCTTCCTCAATCGTTTTTTCCTCTTCATCATGCTTTTTGGGCTTTTCCCCATAATAATGGTTCACTTCACGGGCTAGCTCACCAAGCTCTTCTGTCATTCTTGCCATTAACGCAAGAGGGCTGAAGTAGCCTTCCTTAAATTGGCTGATATATTGATCGACTTCCTCCTGGAGGTCTTTAACTGTTTTTTGCTCGCTCAAGAAAATCACCTTGCCTCTATTATGTATGGTTTCTATTTCGATGTTAGCCTAATGAAGGGCCTTTGACAAATATTTTATTCAGGCTGTTTATTGCCGGCCCATGCGCTATGCCTTGCAGGAGAATCATGAAAAAGCCTCTTCTGAGACAGTTTTAGTTCGACTGCAGCCACTCAGGGGAGATTCACCGCCTTCACTCTAATAAAAATGTTAATAAAATCATCTTCAAGGTTTTTATGTCACTTTTATAGGATTGTGGTGCCTATGGAATCTACAATAAAATGCCTCCCCTGTAAAAGATTGCCCTTGTGCTGTATATTTTATATAATAAAATCGCTTTGACAGCTTGATTTAGCTTACTATTAGGAGGTACCATCTTGATTTTTGGATTGAGAATTAAAAATATCTTTTTCATATTGCTTGGTTCAGCCATATTTTCATTCGGCCTCGTCCATTTCAATATGCAAAACAACCTTGCAGAAGGCGGGTTTACAGGTATCACGCTCCTTCTTTATTTCGTTTTTGGCTGGTCTCCATCCATCACGAACCTGCTCTTGAACCTGCCGCTTTTCTTTATCGGCTGGAAACTTCTAGGCCGGAGCGTATTTCTTTATACAATCATTGGAACAGTAGGTGTTTCTGTCTTTCTGGCTATATTTCAGAAATACCAGATAGAAATGCCATTGTATGAGGATTTATTTCTTGCAGCCCTGTTCGCAGGGGTTTTCATTGGAATCGGACTGGGAATTATTTTCCGTTATGGGGGCACAACAGGCGGAGTGGATATCATTGCAAGGCTCGCCCAAAAATATTTTGGCTGGACAATGGGCCGTACCATGTTCATGTTCGACTTTGGTGTCATAACCCTGTCACTGATTACATACTTGAATTACCGCGAAGCCATGTATACGCTAGTGGTTGTTTTCGTAGGAGCGAGAGTCATTGATTTCATGCAGGAAGGGGCCTACGCTGCCCGCGGTGCAATGATCATCTCTGACAGAAATGACGAGATTGCCACAAAAATCATGAAAGATATGGACAGGGGTGTTACAAGCCTAAAGGCTGTTGGTTCATATACAAAAACCGAGAGAAATGTTCTTTATTGTGTTGTAGGGAAGAATGAAATCGTCCGCTTGAAAAATGTAGTGAATTCCGTAGACCCTCACGCATTTGTTTCAGTTACAGTCGTCCATGACGTACTTGGCGAAGGTTTTACCCTTGATGAAAACAAGCTTCCATTGGAGAGATAATTAAAGGCAGCAATAGGTTTTTCTGAGATTCTCCCATTAGCAAATAAAAAATCCGGACAAATTTTGTCCGGATTTTTTATTCATCTCGAGTCATGCCCGTATAAATCAATACGAGGCGAAGAAGTTCAAGTACAGCAACCGCAGCAGCCGCTACGTATGTCAAAGCAGCTGCATTGAGGACCTTCCTTGTTTCTCTTTCCTCATCGTTCCTGATGATTCCAGCTGAAACAACCTGGTCCATCGCTCGATTAGAAGCATTAAACTCTACTGGGAGCGTGACGACTTGGAAGACAACAGCAGCCGCCATAAATAAAATACCCAGCAGGAGCATTCCGCTTAAATTAGCGAAAATTCCAATCATAATCAAAACCCAGGAAAAATTAGAGCCCAGATTGGCGACAGGAACCAGTGCATGGCGGAAGCGCAGGAATGAGTAGTCCTGTGCATCCTGGATTGCATGGCCGACCTCATGGGCCGCAATTGCAGCGGCAGCAACAGAATGTCCAAAGAAGTTTTGAGAGGACAGCCTGACGACCTTTGAACGCGGATCATAGTGGTCACTTAAATACCCTCTAGTTTCTTCTACCCCTACATTATATAATCCATTGTCATCCAAGATCTTCCGTGCTACCTCTGCTCCTGTAAGATGCGAAGATGATGCTACCTTTGAATACTTTTTGTATGTTCCCTTTACTCTGAATTGAGCCCATAGCGGGATCAGGATGATAATCGCAAAGTAGATTAGGTACATATAGAACCTCCTAAAAGCTCATGATGTTAGTTATATTTTATAAATGCTGGTATGCGGTGTCAATTTTTGCGCTCTTTTTGGACATTCTTCGACTTCTCATGATCACCTTTGTATTTTCTCCAACCCACATAAGACAATGTAAGGATTATGATGCTTCCAGTAGAAATCATTACCCACCATAGGGATGGATCTGCTTCGTCCTCTGTCATTTCATCAAATATCGTCTGCAAATCAGTTTCAAGCGCCTCCAATTCTTCCTGGCTGGAAGCCTCTGATAGCACCTGCGGACGATACTGGTCAATAAAGCTTACTTTAGCATCTATTTCCTGGATCCGTTCAGGGTTAATATCTATTTTCATGCTCGGATGTATGACATTATATAAGGAAAGGAATGCATTAAGATTGGAATGGAACTGATCATTATTGCCCTCATAGGCCGCCGTTTTCACATTGTTGAAGACTGTCATGATCGGCCCTTCCATTTCAGCCCATAATGGCTGGTGTGTCGAAGCAATCGCATCTATGGCAAGCCTGAATTTTGTAACCCTGTTGATCCTCTCATTGTGGCCGATATCCGGATTTGCCACTGCTTCAACTGCTTCATCGTGGGCCACTGTGATAATTCTAAGCTCATCCATTGAGAATGGACGACCGTTTCCTGTAATAGTCAGAAACTCTTCTGAAAAATGCTTTAGCAGCCTGTTTGCATCTTCATAACGATGAAGCTTGGCCATTTGCAAGGCTTCATCGGATATTTCATTAAGTTCTTCCACAGGTGACGTTGGTTCAGCAAATGCTGTTATCGGTACAAACAGCAGCAGCGCCGAAAATAATAAGAGAATTTTCGCTTTCATTCCTGTCCCCCCTCTAAATACTATTAAAAATGTATGAGAGAGTGGACAAGGTTAGACCACAAATGAGGACTTATCTGAATGTTTTTATTGGCAATGAAAACCTTTTTGGGCGAAGGCCGAAATAATATCCAATCCCAATAGAAACAATGCTGAGCCAGAATGTGAAATAGCCAATTTGGTCCATGTATAAATCTAGTGAATGGTACCTTGGCATCATGTCAAACACATAGTCAATGATTTCATTGTGCAATACAACGATAGCCGCGACGATGAGGTGCCATGCCTTCATCCGGTAGAAAGGGGCATATAGCACTCCTTCGACAGCCATGGCAAAATGGGAACCCATCAGCATCAGCCCGATCCAATCCAGCTGTCCTGAAACAACATAGACGAGCAAGTTCATTACAACTGCCCAAATGCCATATTTAAAAAGACTGACAATGGCAAGTGCCTCCATCAATGGCCAGTTCCTCCCGAGCAGGAACGCAGCGAGCACGAATACAAAAAACAGGCTGGCTGTAGGGCTGTCAGGGACAAACAGCAGAAATTCAGGAGGGGTATCGGCCAGCTGCCACTTGTACCAATAATAACCATAGGCAGTACCTAATACATTTACCCAAAATAATAGCCATAATACAGATTTATTCCCAAGTAACGGATAAAGTCTCTTAAACATTATTTCTCTCCATTCCAAAGTTTTCTATTTCTATTATTACAGTTTATCCTTAAGAAACCAATCGTGCATTAAGTAAATTTCTTATATTTGCTCCGCTTGCTTGCTGACACTGCTGCTAACGGTTTTCACCACAATAAAAACCGTTACTGGTTTGAAAGAAAATAAATGCTCTTTTCTCATACTTTGTTGCTATTCTATATATATTTGAAAGAGAACTCCCATTTTCTAAAAAGTAACCCTATGTTTTTTTAAAAGGCTTTGTAGTAAAACGCTGTTGATTTCCGTTCCAGGCGCTTCGCTTTCCTCTGAAGAATTATGAAAAAGCCCAACTGCCGGCTTTTTCAAGAGCAAATTCTTCCTGGGGCGTGCGGTGAGCCTCCTCGTCGCTGCGCTCCTGCGGGGTAAATTGGCCCCTTCTTTCGGGCCATTTCTACCGGGGTAAAATGAACCTTCTTGCGGTTCATTTCTACCTAGGTCTCACCTGTCCCGCTGCATCCCGAAGGAGTCTGCGCGCCTTCCACTACAATCAACAGGATATTAAATTCAACATTGATGAAGGCAACAATCTTTGCGAAAATAGCCAAAATAAAATAGAAAAAGAGCCTGCAGGATTTCCTGCAGGCTCTTAATATTATTCACTTAAACCATCGATAAATTCAGAAAGAGTCTTCAGTTCTTCGTCTGTTCCCTTGAAGACTGCAGGCATTGCGCCTTTACCATTCTTAGCGACTTCAGCGATTTCTTCAGCGCTCAGCTTTGTTTCTGCCAAGCTTGGAGCTGCTGCACCTCCGGCAAGCTCGCCGCCATGGCAAGAAGTACAAGTTTGCGCCTGGGCAATTTTGTATCCATCTGAGTTTTTGTCAATTTCAACATCAGATATAGCACCTTGCTTCTTTGCTGCTTCCCAGTCATGAGTCGCGACTGATTCCCATGTCAAGTAGAAGACTGAAGCAAGTGCAAGGAGCATGAATCCAGTTGCCAAAGGACGCTTTGACGGCCGGCGTTCAGGGCCGCGGTCAATAAATGGAGCAAGCAACAGCCCTCCAAAAGCAAGACCTGGAATTACCATAGCACCAATAACCGTATAAGGACCTGAAGCATAAGAATATTTAAGCAATTGATATAAAAATAAGAAATACCAGTCTGGCAATGGAATATAAGCTGTATCAGTAGGGTCTGCAATCCTCTCAAGCGGAGACGGGTGAGCAATTGTCAAGCTCAAGAATCCGATTAGGAAAACAGCACCGACCATCCATTCCTTTAACAGGAAGTTAGGCCAAAACGCTTCCGTTTTGCCAGGGTATTCCGAATAATCTTTCGGAATATTAGGCTTGCGTTCTGCAGGGACACGTGAATCACCTACGAACTTCATACCTTTACCACGATGCATCGAGCAATCCCCTCCTTTTTCCGTATGGTTGAACGGAAATCATTCCGACCAACCTGATCAATAAAATTTTACAATGGACCAGAAATACCTTGCTTACGAATCATTAGGAAGTGCGCTCCCATCAAGCCTAGTAAAGCAGCAGGCAGGAAGAATACGTGGATCGCAAAGAAACGAGTCAAGGTCTGGGCACCAACAATCGTTGAGTGACCGGAAAGCAGAATCTTGATATATGGCCCGATCAAAGGAACCGCTTCTGCAATCTGCAATGTTACCTTCGTTGCGAACAATGCTTTCATATCCCATGGAAGCAGGTATCCTGTTAATCCAAGAGCAAGCATGACGAAGAAAATTAAAACTCCGACAACCCAGTTCAATTCACGAGGTTTCTTATAAGCGCCCTGGAAGAAAACGCGAAGCGTATGTAAGAACATCATAACGATGACAAGGCTCGCACCCCAGTGATGCATACCGCGGACAATTTGTCCAAAAGCAACTTGATTTTGAAGATAATAAACAGATTCCCATGCGTTTTTGATGTCCGGAACATAATACATAGTCAGGAACATACCGGATAGAATCTGAATAACAGTGATGAAAAACGTCAGACCGCCAAAGCAATACACGAACGCTGAAAAGTGGTGCGCCGGGTTAACATGCTCAGGTACCTCATGGTCTGCGATATCGCGCCACAAAGGCGTAATATCTAAACGCTCATCTACCCAATCGTAAATTTTGTTTAACAAAGATTACGCCCCCTTTCGTGGTTCGGCTTTTCCTACATAAAGGAACCCGTCTTTTTCTTTTGTTGGATAGACATCCAATGGTGCCAACGGTGGTGTACCTGGCACGTTTGTGCCATCTTTTTCGTAACGGCCATAGTGGCAAGGACAGAAGAACTGGTTTGGATTGCTCTTGTCAGTATTCCAGTCAACAACACAGCCAAGGTGCTTACATACTGGAGACAGGGCAACAATCTTACCTTGTTCATTTTTGAACACCCATGCAGTTCCTGTTTCTTCTGATTCATACCATGCATCTTTTTGAGTGAATTTAAAATTGACTTTTTGCGGTTCAGCTGTGATGTCTGCGATTTTCAAAGGAGTCGCAATAAAATCACCTGCATCTTCTCCTTTTAGTACAGGATCAACTGCAAAACGAACCATTGGCATCAGCATCCCTGCAGCCATGAAACCGCCTACACCTGTAAGAGTATAGTTTAAGAATTGACGTCTTGAAACACGATGCTTACTCACGCTATTCCCCCCTCTATTTCCAAGTTAAGTCCCCAACGGACATAATTTAAACACATTTTAAAACTAGGACATAACCATGATATATCAATCTGATTACAAAATCAATATAATACTATGTTGAAAACATTTTTCGCAGTGACAAACCTAACCCTGCTTTTCTTCCTGCTGCCATTTCTCTGTAAACAGCGATAATAACTGTTTCACCTGATCATCGACGATTGATACCTTCTGCTGCTCATCCATATGCTCAAGCGGCAGTGATGGCAGCCATAAAATCGTGCCGGCAGCCTGGTTTTCATATTGTCTCCAGCTGCTGTCTGATGTTACAAAGAATACGTGTTTAAACTGCTTGTCCAATAAAATTCTCTCCCAGTCCAGCAGCATCTCCAGGTTTCCGGCTGCCCCTTTTTCATACACCAATCCAGGCATAAGGAAGATGCGTCCCTTAAACTGTTTTTCCAGCTGTGCCGTGAGGATGCCAATAAATTCAGCCATCGAGGCACTTTGCTTCATCTCTTCGCCAAAAGTGACAGGCAACAGCGGGATGATAGCGGTGTCAACATATTCGGCAGCCTTTTGATACATATCTATATCTGCAGCAACCCATTTCATAAAACCAACTCCATCATTCGTAATATCCATTTTTCATATTACCATTATTGACAGGTGTTTACGAATGGTTTGGGAATTGTCTGAAAAAATATTTCAAAAAAATCTCTGTTCATTTTATTGCGCACAATCATTAATTACTTATTAAACAAGGCTGTTGATTTTCATTCCAGGTGCTCCGCTTTCCGCTGAAGAATTAAGCAATTTCTTCTTGGGTTGGCACTGAGCCTCCTCGTCGCTTTGCTCCTGCGGGGAAATGGGCAAAATAAAAAGCCTGCTATATAAGCAAGCTATTATAAATTGACTGCACCTAATCTTTTTAATTTTTCTGTAAGATGTTCGAATGCTGCCTGATCCTGACTGTCCAGTGCCTCATCAATCAGGTTAAGCAGTTTATCCTTCTGGAACTTCTGGATGCTTTCCTCAAGGAAACGTTCAGCGACGATTTTATCACTTTCGCTGATTTGAAGCTGTCCCGGCATATAAGGATTGTCTTCCAGCACCGCTGCAAATTGATGAGCTTTGTTAGAAGCATGGAAATTCAGCTGGATGTAGATTTCTTCTTCCCTGTTCAAACGAATATCATGGAAAGACTTCTCTGCATCTGTCGTCATTACATTCTCTTTAAAGAACCTGAATGGCACTTCATCAACGCAATGGGTCGACATCACCAATCCCCGTGGACAGTACTGTGCATTCTCAACAAAATGGACCTTTTCCATCAGCTGGTCGTGGCTCATCAAGTAATTTAGGATCCAAACGCATTCCCGCCTTTTAAGCTGGTAATGGTTTAAAAACCAGCGGATGAAATCCTTTTTCTCGTTGACAGATACAGGGGTTGTCATTTTTGAATCCCTCCTCTGCATAACTCAGATTTTTAAAAGATTACTGATTCTCCGTTAAGCGCTCGAGCAATTCACGGAATTCTTCATTGCCTGGTTCTTTCTCAACTAACTTACTAAAAATTTCGGCAGCGTCGGCCATTTTTCCTTCTTCAATTAAAAAATATCCGTAATCTGATAAAAATTCTTTGTTGTCTTTAAAGAAAGTATATGCTGTATGGTATTTGTTTAATGCCTGTGAAAATTCTTCATTATGCTGATGGGCTACGGCTTCATCCCATAAAAGCTGCGGTTCTTCTTCCTCGTTCAGGTCTGCTGCACGAATAAGTTCCAATACATCATCATAACGCTCCTGCTTAAGCAAAAGCTTGTTCAGTACAAGCACTCCCTCAGTAAAGCCCGGGTCAAGTGCTATCGCTTCCCGAATCAATTTTTCAGAAGCATCCTCATCGGCAAGCTTCAGCGCCAATTTCCCGCCATAGAAATAAAGATCCTTATTGAATTCATCCTGCTCAATTCCCAGTTTGACCGTTTCAAAAGCTTCCTGCAGCAATTCTTCCCGTTCATATGCCTTAGCCAGATACATATAGAGAGAATGATATTCAGGATCCAACGCTTTTAACTCTTCAAACTTCTCGATCGCTGTTTTATTATAGCCAGCCTGAAGTGCTGTAAAAGCAAACCCGAACAGTGTATTTATTTCCAATTTCTGATTGATTGCTTTTTCGTAGTACTCCAGGGCCTCTTCAAACGAACCTCCCGCACTGAGAGCTTCAGCCATTCTCTGGTTAATATTGACCCCGCCAAGTTCTTCATGTCTTCTCAGAACGGGTTCGTAACATTGGATGGCCTCCGCCAGTTTGCCTTGATGAGCATACAATTCGCCAAGGGCAAAGTCGATGACAGTTTCATCCGGGAGCAGCCGTTTTGCTTCAAGCAGTTTATTTTCACTTACTTCATATAGTCCTTCCATTTGGTAGATGTCAGCAAGCAGAAGCAGTGCTTGTGGGAATGCCGGGTCATCGGCTTTCACCTTTTCGAGTGCGAGGATGGCCTCTTCCTCTTTCCCTAATTCGATCCGGGTCTCTGCCAGTACTACAAGCAGTTCGCCTTCATCGGGGTAATTTTTCAAGAGGCTGGCAATCAGTTCTTCCGTTTCCTCCATGAACCCAAAGCGAAAAAGTTCTTCTGATAAAAGGAATTTCTCCTCATCGCTTCCGTTTCCTAGGATATGTCTGTATTCATCCATTGCTTTTTCAAGCTGCCCATTTTCAATCAAAGCTGTTATTTCATTAATTCCCGCCATTAAAGATCATCCTATTCTCTTATTTGAAGCTCCAACCAATTCGATGAGCTTTCTTTAGTAATTATCTGTAAAAAATCCAGGTGTGTTTATTATAACATTCTCTCCCTTGCCTGGACGATAATAAACCTCACCGCCGGCACGGATGACTATACCTTTATTAACGGTTACGGCCAGATTATGAGATTGTTCTGTGAACAATCCGACTTCATCAAACAAGGCAGTCTCAGAATTTCTATAGTATAAATTATAACTGAGCTCTCCCCCGCTGTGTAAATTCGATTTATTGGGAAAAATGCCGATTTGTTTTAACACCTGCCTTGATATTGGGCATAATTCCGCTAAATCAGTATGGATTGCAGGGACGCGTTCTTTGTTCATCTTCTCGCTCCAGAGCTGAAGCATAGCTGTTTTTCCTTTTTTATTTTTTGTTTCAGGGAAGATCGGAATGAGAGGGCTATTATAAGGGAATAAAGCCTCCTTCACCCATCCCCACGGAATCCTTTCAAGCTCGTCCATGTCCATAATTTCCAAAAAGATAGCCGGAACCTTCGCCCGTTTGCACTTCCTGATAAATGAAGGTATTAAGAGACGGGGAGGAATGCTGATACATATTACATAATCAATGGGACTGTCTATGAAGTCATCCTTGACCTGTTTCAATTTTTGTTCAAGCTCTCTCTCAAATTGAATCCTGACAGTGGTTACTACTAAAGTGCTGCCGCGCCACAGGAATTTTTTCAGATAGTAGTCTTTTCTTTCCTTAAATGTAAGCGTCATTGGAAAGCCAGGAACATAGAGGACGTGGGTAGGGGTCATAACATAAGGATCTGAATCCATCCGCATATATTTATATTGATGAAACGCTGGCCTGGAAGCCAGGATACGGCCGCCATCAACGAGCAGACTGGTATCCAGCCTGGCTTGTCCCTTCAAAAGATGGACATTCTCAATAATATAGGTCATACAACCACTCCTTTAACGGTCATATGACAAACTATGCATGATTCCTGAGAATATACTTAGGATGTTCAAACTGATATAAAAACAAAAGAGGCCAGCCTGATCATTGGTACTGGCCTCGGTAATTATTCATTTTTAAAATTTCATCTAGATTAATGAATAAAGGTCATTAAAGAAATCAGGGTAGGATACTGCCACCGAGTCACTTTCCTCTAAGCTGACTTCTTCCTTTGAAATAAGGGCAGCGATTGCCAGCATCATACCAATCCTATGGTCACCATGAGCAGAAACAATTCCGCCATTCAGTAAGGCTGTTCCGTCAATGATCATACCATCCTCTGTAGCTTCAATCTTTGCACCCAGCTTAGCAAGTTCTTTTACAACTGTATCTATACGGTTCGTTTCCTTCACCTTTAATTCCGCAGCATCCTTGATGATTGTCCTGCCATTTGCCTGGGTAGCCAGCAAGGCAATGATCGGAATTTCATCAATCAGCCTTGGAATCAGGTCACCTTCAACAATTGTTCCCTTCAGATTTGAATATCGAATTCTAATATCACCAGACGGCTCTGCTGACCCTTCGTCAAGCTGTTCTATTGTAAGATCCGCCCCCATCTCCCTTAAGACATCGATAATACCGGTCCTTGTAGGATTCAATCCGACATTTTTCAGAAGGATATCACTGCCAGGGATGATTGACCCTGCTGCAAGAAAGAATGCAGCTGAAGAAATATCACCAGGAACCTTGATATTTGCTGCCGTAAGCTCCTGGCCGCCGTTAACTTTAACTTTGTCACCCTGATGTTCCACAATGCCCCCGAATTGCCTGATCATCCGTTCAGTATGGTCCCTTGTTTTGACTGGTTCCATGACTGTTGTTTCGCCTTCTGCCTGAAGGCCTGCCAACAATACTGCCGATTTCACCTGGGCGCTTGCAACAGGCAATTCATATGTAATTCCGCTTAGTTTTTTCCCTTTTACAGTCAGCGGTGTAAACTCTCCATTATTTCTTCCAGTTATATCCGCACCCATCAATGTCAGCGGGAGAGTGACTCTGGTCATCGGACGCCTGGCAATAGATTCATCTCCTTCAAGCTCGGTCTCAAAGGCAAGGCCGCTTAGAATCCCCATCATCAGCCTGATTGTCGTTCCTGAGTTGCCTACATAAAGAGTCTCAGCAGGTTGTTTAAGGCCTTCGAAGCCTTCCCCATAAATCGTTACTGAACTTTCATTTTGGTCGATATTGACCCCTAACTTCTTAAAGCAGGAAATGGTGCTTAAGCAATCGGCACCTGGCAGGAAATTTTCCACTTGTGTGACCCCTTTGGCAATTGAGCCAAACATGACGGCTCTATGGGAAATGGATTTGTCTCCCGGCACCTTGATTTCACCTTTCAATGGTGCTGTATTTGTCATAAGCTTCTTAACTGACATACTCACACTCCCTTTTATTACTCTGCGACAGAGGTTCCGTAGTCGGTCCTGTTTTGGATGCACTTTTCAGCGCGGGTCCGGTCTTCAGGTGTCTGAAAACTGATTACCAGCACCCCGTATATATCTTCCCTTGTTTCCAGGATGCGGATATTGGTAATGCTGATCTTTTCTTCTGCAAGGTAACCCGTAATTTCAGAAACGACTCCAGGATAATCCGGAACATCAACAAATAAATCATAAAAGCTGGGTATGGCTCCTTTATTTCCTGCAGGCAAGCCATCCCGAAATTTCTTCGCACGATCAAAGTAATCATAAATCTCTAGCTCTTTGCCTGCACTTAGCAGTTGTTTAACACGGTCCATCTCAAACTGCCATTCTTCCAAAAGATCAAGGAGGGTTGACCTGTTCTGAAGCAGGATATCCCTCCACATTTTTGGATTGCTTGAAGCAATTCGTGTGATATCTCTAAATCCGCCTGCCGCGAGCCGCGTGATAAGAGTATTCCCTTGTTCAGCCCTTGCCGCCTGGTGAACAAGGGATGCAGCAATGATATGGGGGAAGTGGCTGATAACCCCGGTAAGATAATCATGTTCCTCCGGAGATACATGCAGGAATTTTGCTTTCGTGCCTTTAAGCCAATCCTCCAGCTCATCTGCAGCGCCAATCCCGGCCTCAGAAGCAGGAGTCAAAAGGTAAAAGGCATTCTCGAATAAAAGCCTCCTGGCCGCTGCGACCCCGCTTTTATGGGAGCCAGCCATCGGATGTCCCCCTATAAAAGTAATGCCCCTTTCCGTAAGGCAGGCTGCCTTAGCGGCAATCGCCCCTTTTGTACTTCCTGTGTCTGTAATGATCACACCCTCCTTCAGAGGGATAGCCTCGAGGGTTTCCAGTACCATGGATGCTGCCGCCACCGGGGTTGCGATAATGATTAGATCCGCTTCCTTCGCTCCAGCTTCAATCGATATAGCAGCGTAATCAATAACCTTTAACATCTGGGCCAGCTTGATTTGCTGTTCATCCATATCAAAACCAATTACTGTAGATCGTGGATGTTCTTCTTTTATACAAAGTGCCAGTGAACCTCCGATTAAACCAAGCCCGATGATAAAAACACGGCCATTCAAAACTATCAACGCCTTTAATTAGATGTAACTGCTGTCACACTAAGATATTCTTTTAACATTTCAATAACCCCGGCATTTTGTTCCTTTGAACCAACTGTAATTCTCACACAAGTCGGAAATCCGAGGGCTTTGCCAGAACGGACGATATACCCTCTTTCAAGCAGGAACTGAAATACTTCCTGACCATCAGTTTCAAAGTCGATTAAAATGAAATTACCTTGTGAAGGGTAATGATTCAGGCCTGCCTCATGGCAAAAAGCATAAAATTGGTCAAGACCTGCCCTATTTTCCAGCTTGCAGTCCTGGATAAACTGCTGGTCGTCGAGCGCAGCTATTGCCGCTACCTGGGCAAGCGTGTTTACATTAAAAGGCTCTCTCGCAGGCTCAAGCGCTGCAATAGTATCCCTATGAGCGATGCCGTAACCGACTCTGAAGCTTGCAAGTCCGTATATTTTTGAGAATGTCCTCAGGATAATAACGTTTTTATGGTCTTTAAGCAGTTTCAATGAATCATGAAAATCATCTGCAGTCACATATTCGAAATACGCTTCATCGAGGACGATCAGCACATCGTCTGGCACTCTAGCAATAAACCCTTTTAAATCTTCTTCATTTATATAGATTCCAGTAGGGTTATTTGGTGAACATAGCCACACTATTGATGTTTTTTCATCTATTGCCTGAACCATTCCATCAAGATCATGCGCGCCGTCGATTAATGGAATTTCCCTGATTTCACAGCCTTCAATGATCCCATTATGCTTGTATTGAGGAAAGGTCGGGGCCGCCATAACAGAATTTGTCTCCGGCGAGAGCAGGCTTCTGGAAATAATCTGGATGATTTCATCTGAGCCATTCCCAAGGATCAGCTCCTCAGGCATTACTTCAAGATGTTCGGCAAGTTTCATGCGCAGGTCTGTGGCATAGCCATCGGGATAGATTGCAAAACTGCCTGTATAATCCTTGATCGCCGCAGCCACTTTTTGGGATGAGCCAAAAGGATTTTCATTAGAAGCAAGCTTAACAATACTTGAGAGGCCATATTGTCTTTTTACTTCATCGATAGACTTGCCCGGCTGATATGGTTTTAATTTTAAAAGCTGCTCTTTCCATCTCATCTCTTCCACCTCGTCCAAATAAATCTTTAATGCGTTATCTAATTAAAGCAGTAAAGTATATAATTTATATTACACTTTTTATTCCCTGAAAAAAAGCAAAAAGTTTATTATAAATCAGGCCTTAGTACCTCGGCTCCATCGAGATAGATATGCCTGATTTCCTCTTGGGCCATATTGGTATTGACATGCATCATCACTCTTATGCACATTTTGAGCGAATCAGGCACAGCTAGCTCCTTCATGCACATGACAGGAACATACTTCCATCCTTCAAAGGTCCTCAGTGCCCTGGCGGGAAAAGCAGCATCCACATCGTCTGTGGCAGAAATAAAGACTGATGCCACAGTGTCTGGAATAATGTTATTGGCAATGATCATCTCATTCAAAAGCCTTTGGGCCGCCTGAATGATTTCTTCAGCCTCATTTTGGCTGACTGTTATGGCACCTCTTACCCCTCTAATCATTATGCATCCCCCTCAACACTGAATTGCTTTAGGCTATTTCTCAGCTGTTGCTCTTCAATTTCTTTCACGACCGGTTTTCCTACCCTTTCCAAGAGCACAAACCTGACCGTTCCCCCAATTGCCTTTTTATCCTGCTGCATTTTTGACACAAGCCGATCCAGCGACAAGCCTGCAGGAAGGCTCGTTTGATAACCGAGACTTTCCAGCCATTCTTTAAATTCACTCAGTTCGAAATCCAGGTCTAGAATATCCCTGCTCAACTTAAGAGCAAATACCATCCCGATTGCTACCGCTTCCCCATGTGTCATCCGGCCATAGCCCATTTCTGCTTCGATGGCGTGACCAAGAGTGTGCCCGAAATTCAGGTAGGCACGGATTCCCGTCTCCCGTTCATCTTTTGCAACAACTGAACCTTTTATTTTTACACCAGCTGCTAAAAACTCAATCGTCTTTTGATCGTCAATATTATTTAAGGACCGTACCTCTTTTTTAAGCCAGTCATATAAGTTCTTATCATGAATTAAAGAATGCTTGATCACTTCTGCGAATCCTGATCTTATTTCTTTTTCCGGCAATGTTTTAATAAAATCCAGGTCATAGATGACGGCTTCCGGCTGATGGAATGCGCCGATCATATTCTTCCCCTGCGGATGATTGATCGCCACTTTACCGCCTACTGCACTGTCATGTGCCAGGATTGTGGTCGGCACCTGGATGAAGCTGATGCCGCGCATAAAGGTAGCTGCCACAAAACCTGCTAAATCCCCTACTGCTCCGCCTCCAAATGAAATAATCAGAGATCTGCGGTCAAGCCTGTTTTCCAGGGCAGTTGAAAGGCAATCATAATAGACATCAAAGGTCTTTGCCTTTTCGCCGCCAGGAACTATTTTTTCCACAAATTGATCCAGTCCGGAATGTTCGCGAAAAAAGGCAAGGTGATAGTCCGCGACATTTTCATCAGTAATCACCATTACGGAAGAATAATCCCTGTTATTAAGGAAGTCCCCCAGTAACTCAATAGCTCCATGCCCTATGTAAACTGGGTAAGATTTTGCACTAGTTTCAATAGTTATTTGCTGCATTTAAAATTCCCTCGCCGTCCTTCTCTGCTCCTCAATTGAGCTCTTCAATGTCTCAAATCGATCAGAATAGAACTGATCCACAAGGGCTGATGCCAGCTCCCAGGCGACCACATTTTCTGCTACCACCGCTGCTGCAGGAACAGCACAGGCGTCGGATCTTTCAATGCTCGCTGCAAAGGGTTCCTTCGTTTCAATATCAACACTCATCAACGGTTTATAAAGTGTAGGTATTGGCTTCATGACCCCGCGGATAACGATTGGCATTCCATTTGTCATACCGCCTTCCAAGCCTCCCAAACGGTTGGTTTTGCGGTAGTATCCTTTACCTTCTTCCCAGGCAATTTCATCATGAACCTGACTCCCTGGTCTTTGTGCTGCTTCAAACCCTATCCCAATTTCCACGCCTTTGAAAGCGTTAATGCTGACGATTGCAGCAGCTAGCTTGGCATCCAGCTTTCTATCGTAATGCACATAGCTTCCTACTCCTACCGGCATGCCTTCAGCGATGACTTCTACGACACCGCCAATAGAATCTCCATTACTCTTGGCATTATCTATAGCTTCCATCATTTTCTGGCCGGCTGCCTCATCAAAACAGCGTACAGGCGACTCTTCTGTAACAGTTTTGAGTTCAGACAGTGAAGCAAAATCAAGGTTTTCTGCCTTAACCCCGCCTATTTCAACAACATGGGCAGCAAGCTCGATCCCTAGCAAGGATAATAATTTCTTCGCAGCTGCCCCGGCTGCGACTCTTACTGTCGTTTCTCTTGCAGAAGAACGTTCCAGGACATTCCTCATATCACGGTGGCCGTATTTCAGCGCACCATTCAAGTCAGCATGGCCTGGGCGAGGACGAGAAATTCTCCGCTTAACTTCTTCTGGAGATTGTTCATCCAGCGGCTCGATTCCCATAATACCTGTCCAGTGCTTCCAGTCATTATTTTCGACCACGAGTGCAATCGGTGATCCAAGGGTCTCGCCATGTCTTACTCCTGAAGTAATCTGTACAGTATCTTTCTCTATCTGCATCCTTCTTCCGCGGCCGTATCCCTTTTGCCTCCGCGAAAGCTCTTTATTTATATCTTCCGCCACTAGCGGCATTCCCGCTGGCAAGCCTTCTATGATCGTTGTCAGCTGCGGTCCATGTGATTCTCCGGCTGTTAAATATCTCATACACTTTCCCCCTTCAACTCGCTAAAGGATTTGTTTTACTATATCATACAGTCCTAAATAAAAATAGCAATAATTTAATTATTTTGAAATTATCGCCGCACTATTTTTAGAATGTAGCCATTTTATCATGAAGATTTTTCAGTCGCAAAAAGCTCAGCTTATTTTGGCTATAAGATTTACGGTCCGCGGACCGTAATCCGATTCCTTAGCATTCCTTGGAAGCTATGTCTCCTTTAGAATATGGCTCTGTTAAAGCTTAATGTTGATTTTAACTCTTGTTGATTGTAGTGGAAGGCGCGTAGACTCCTTCGGGATGTAGCGGGCAGGTGAGACCCCGCAGAAGCGAAGCGACGAGGAGGCTCACCGCACGCCCCGAGAAAAATTTGCTCTTGAAAAAGCCGGCAATTGGGCTTTTTCATAATTTTTCAGAGGAAAGCGAAGCGCCTGGAACGAAAATCAACAGCCTAATTTAACAGAGCCTAGAATATAAATCCGAATATAAAAAGAGGGCTCGGTTTCCCGGCCCTCTCAGGTTTTCTTTCGGTAGAAAAAAGTCTCTGCTGTTTCAAAGTCATACATAGCTGGATTGAAGATTTGTTCTGTGCTGCCAACAAAGAGTATTCCTCCAGGCTTAAGCGCAGCGCTGAATTTCCTGTACAAATTCTCTTTTGCATCCTCAGTAAAATAAATGAGCACGTTCCTGCAGACAATTAAATCAAACGGTCCGCCAAATGGATCTGCCAGCAGATTTTGTTTTTTAAAGTCTACTGTCTTCTTGATTTCATCAGACACTTTATAATATGTACCTTCTTGACTGAAATGCTTTATCACCATTTCTTTTGGAACCTCGTTAAGGGCACGTTCTGCATAGATGCCCAGCTTTGCTTTGGCAATTACATTTTCATCGATATCCGTAGCATGAATATGAATTCTTGGCAGTGGCATGTGTTTGGAAAGCACCATAGCAATTGTGTATGGCTCTTCACCAGTAGAACATGCTGCACTCCAGATCCGAGGGTTAGGATTCCCTTTTAAAAGCTCGGGCAAAATCGATTTATCCAAGACTTCCCATCTTTTTGCATTCCGGTAAAATTCAGACACATTAATTGTCATTCGATCAAGGAATTCATTCATGAGCTCCGAATCCCTGGCTAGCGCCTGAAAGAAATCGCCAAATGATCCATAGCCTTTTTTCTGATAAAGCGAAGTCAATCTTCTTTTCATTTGCGCTTCTTTATACAGCGCAAGATTGATTCCAGTTTTCTGATAGATTTTCGTAACGAAATTTTCATAGTCCTGCGGCATCCTGGTACTCCCCGTATATTCCAAATGGTGAAGACGTTGTTTATATCGGAAAAATAAGATCAAGTTTAATAAATGAAGCTGAGATTTATGAAAATAGCTTCTGCTTTATTTTCAAAAAGGCAGACTCCAACAAAATGCTGTATGACGGCAAAAAATAAAAGAGCACCTGCCATAGCAAGTGCTCTAATGGATTATTAGTAAACCCACTCGTTGATTAGTTTGCTATACTCAGCCACTTCTTCCTGCTTGAAGAAAAGACCGATTTCACGCTCAGCGCTTTCAGGAGAGTCAGAGCCATGAATTACATTCTTTCCTACTGTAACGCCGAAATCTCCGCGGATTGTTCCTGGAGCAGCATCCTTAGGATTTGTAGCACCCATCATCTGGCGAGCTGTAGCAATAACATTCTCACCCTGCCATACCATTGCAAAGACTGGTCCAGATGTGATGAAATCTACTAATTCGCCGAAGAAAGGACGTTCCTTGTGTTCTCCGTAGTGCTCTTCAGCAAGTTCTCTAGGGATGTTCATAAGTTTTGCTCCAACCAGCTGGAAGCCTTTCTTTTCAAAACGAGCTACAACCTCACCAATAAGGTTACGCTGTACTCCATCAGGCTTGACCATCAAATACGTCTTTTCCATGAGTTCCACTCCTAATTCTGATATGTATGTGAACCGCTTACAAAAGCAACCCTTGAAAATAGTATCATTTTTTAGAAAAATTCGCAACTTGCTAATACTTGCGTTTTCCGATAAATTTTGCAATATCCCTCAATGACTTTTTAGCCTTGTTTGCCGGAAGTTCATCAAGAATCGCAAGTGCCTTTTCAAGATATCGATCACTGATTTCCAGCGACTTTTCAATTGCCCCTGATGCCTGGATCAGCTTAAGGATTTCATCCAGTTCATTCCGGTCCATTCCTTCGTGTACAGTAAGGATTTTATTGCGGATTGCTTCGTCCTCCATCGCATATAAAACAGGCAAAGTAATATTGCCCTGCAGCAAGTCCCCGCCAGCTGGTTTTCCCAGCTCCTTTTCTGTACCAGTGAAATCAAGCACATCATCCGTAATCTGGAAGGACATCCCCACATAATAGCCAAATCGATAGAGTTTGCGATGATCCTCATCCTTAACCCCGGACACAACTGCGCCGAGCTGGCAGCTGGCAGCGATAAGCAAAGCTGTTTTACGCTTAATCCTAAGCAGGTAGTTGCGGAGGTTCTGGTCAAAATTATATTTATCTTTGATCTGCTCAATTTCACCTACACTCAACTCTACGATCGTTTCAGAAAGAATTTGATGTGCAAGCGGGTTTTCGATCTCGGTCATTAGTTCCAGGGCACGCGCGAAGATATAATCTCCTGTATACATGGCAATCCTGTTGTCCCACTTAGCCTTGATTGTTGGCTGGCCTCTTCTGAGCTCCGCATCATCGATGACATCGTCATGTACCAGGGAAGCCATATGGATAAGTTCAAGTGACACTGCTACATCCTTGATCACATTGATATCGTAATTGCCGAACTTCCCCCCAAGCAGCACAAAAACCGGTCGGATCCGCTTACCCCCAGCCTTCAACAGGTGCAGGCTAGCCTGTCTAAGCAGCTGCGAATCGGCATTGATCGTTTCCTCCAGTTCTTTTTCAATCATCGATATATCGGCATTTAAGTATGTATATAACATTTTCATTTTCATAATATCCACCCAGCTTTTATATCCTGTCCCGGCTCTTAATTGCGGCAGCAGCCAGCGAGCTGTCCGCCAGGTAGGAGGGATTTGTATTGATGAGGAACAGATAGATTCCTGATTTATGTATAATATCCTATTACTAGTATGATTGCATTGTATTTAAAAATAAACCTTTTTTCAATGGAAAACCAGCAAAGCAACGTTGTATAAGTCAGTTAAGACATAAATAAAACAGGCCGACCTTCCTTGCCGTGCGAATAAGAAAAGGACAGCCTGGATCAATCTATTTTTGTTTTCTGCCTAGATGGACAGCAGCTACACCGCCGCTATAAGGCTTATATTCAACGTTCACGAAACCTGCATCCGAAAACATCCTGGCAAGCTCTTTCATGCCTGGAAAATCCTTGGCTGATTCCTGAAGCCAGGAATATTCATCATAACTTTTTGCAAACAATTTGCCAAACAAAGGCATGATGTACCTGAAATAAAGCCTGTATACCTCTTTAAATCCAGGCATGGTCGGCTGGGATGTCTCAAGACATACTGCCATTCCGCCTGGTTTAAGGACTCTGTGCATTTCTCTAAGCACCTGGTTGTAATCAGGGACATTCCTTAACCCGAAACCAATTGTTACATAGTCGAAGCTATTATCCTTAAAAGGGAGGTCCATTGCGTTGCCATGGATAAGACTTGCTTGGTCCAACTGGCGCTGCTTTAATTTTTCTTCGCCAATTCTTAGCATATTCTGGCTGAAATCGAGTCCGACCACACTGCCTTCCTTGCCGACAGCCTCCGCCAGCGCGATTGTCCAGTCCGCTGTGCCGCAGCATACATCAAGTGCCTTTGCGCCTTTTGGGACATTCATTTTCTTCATGGTATCGTTACGCCATTTTATATGCTGCTGAAAACTGATCACGGAATTCATTTGATCGTAGTTTTCATATATTTTTTCAAAAACTTTATGAACACGTTCTTCCTTCGATTGCTGCATAATATTTACCCTTCTTCCGCGAATTTTTTAGACATCGACAGGTGCTGGCCAGCAATCAGCTTCAGCCGTTCATTCAGCAGGCTGTTGAAGCCTGGCAGTTTCTTTACCGCTGTATCGATCATCGTCATTGAAAATTCAATATAACGTGCGCAGATAGATAGTAGATATTTCTTCTGTTCCGGAGATAGTTCAGATGAATTTTGATCGACTTTTGGCAGCGCAATCTTTTTCATCACATCAAAAACAAGTGACCTGCCTGTTTGCAGGAACTTCTTTTCCTCTGAAATCATGCGTTTGACAAACAGCCAGTTCGCCGCAAAATCATGCCACTCAGCTGCATGGAAATAATCTGCAACCTTCCCTAGCAAATTCGATTCGATCAATTTTATACTATCCATTAATTTATCAATCGCGTCCGATTCCTTCTGATAAACTGATATCTTATGTTCATTGACCTCTTTTACTCCTTCAGCCAGCTGTTTGATCATCATGATCTCATCGTGTTCTGCAAGAAGCTTGTAATATAGGCCACTAAAATAAATCCCTGCTAATACTGTCAATTGGCGGCTTTTATGGATGTCGTCCCCTTCACCCTCCAGTGAATTATGCACATGCTCATGGGTATCAAGGGCTATTTGCAGGAGCATTGTGGTCACCGTATAATTCTCTAAATGTTCCTGCCTGACTCCGCTTTGATCCAGCAGTGAAATCAGCAACAGGAGTTTATCATCATCAATATAAGGAGATTCTACATACTCCAGCAGATAAGGATGTGAAAGTTTATCGAGAAGAAGCTCTCTGATGCCGTTAAATTTGTATTGTAAGTCTAGCAAAAGTATCACCCTTGTTCCCCTTATTTGTTGGATGGCCGGCATTGGCGGAAATTGTCGATTTCGGGTAGACATAAAAAAAGCGCCTAAATTACTAGTCTGCAGTTGTACCGAACATTCCAAAGCAGTGCAATTATATCATAAATGGCACGAACATGAACGCATTAATATAAATTTACAGCTTCTTCTGGAGGTTTGGCGCCCATTTTGTTACAAATTCGTTAAAATCTTGGCTCGTCCGCATCTCTGTTTACTTTTTCTCACTCTCAATTTCTCCAAATGGAGTAACTATTTTAGCATGGCCGCGAATTTTTATCGCTGAAGTATGCTCAGTGAACTGGGCAATCATCACTTCACCTTGATCAAGCTTTTCAGAATGGTGAAAACGCGTATCCGTCCCCCTAGTTAGACCAATAACATTTACTCCGTCCTCGATTGCTTTTATCACTACATAATCAGTATTGAGATTTGATTTTTTATCCATCATTATTCCCCTTCCAAGGAAAGAATATGTCAGCTGCTCCGAAAGGACAGGCGTCTTAGGCTTATATGAATTTACTTGCTTTATATGCTATGTATGCTTCACGTATCGTCTTTTAATAAATATAGCAGAAGGCTGAATACCTATCAGCCTCCTGCGATGCCTTACATTTATCCTTTAATTAAAGAAAGGATCTCCGCTCTGGCATTAACATCTTCGGCCAAAGTTCCACGCACAGCTGAAGTTACTGTTTTAGAGCCTGGTTTTTTCACGCCTCTCATCGTCATGCACATATGTTCAGCTTCTACAACCACCATGACTCCATGAGGGTCAAGTTTCTCCATGATAGAATTCGCAATGGTAGATGTGATTCTTTCCTGCAGCTGCGGCCTTTTCGCTACTGCCTCTACTGCCCTTGCTAGCTTGCTGAGCCCTGTAACCTTTCCGCCCCTTGGGATATAGGCAACGTGCGCCTTGCCGAAGAAGGGAACCAGGTGATGCTCACACATTGAATAGAAAGGGATATCCTTAACTAAAACCAATTCTTCATGGTCCTCACCGAAAATAGTTTCGAAATACTCCTTCGGATCCTGATTCAAACCAGAGAATACTTCTTCATACATCTTCGCAACACGTTTAGGAGTATCAAGCAATCCTTCACGATTAGGATCTTCGCCTACTGCTTCCAATATTAAACGCACCGCTTCTTCTATTTGGGCACGATTGACATTTGTCATTCTCATTTCCTCCTATGTTCCATCAAGCTGATTATAATCGCGCATATTACCAAAGCTCTTTGATTATAATATTTTCATCTTAGCATATCCATTTCAATCCAAGCAAAAAGTTTTGCTTCTCCGATATTCGCACAAATGCTTAAGGAGAATTCACCGCTGTAACGTTTACTGATGCAAGCCATGTTAAGATGTCCTTTTAATTTTTTCCTTAGTCTGCTAAATGAGATCCGGACAAAACAAAAAGACCGCGAATAAATCGCGGTCTCTGAGTTAAGCATACGCTCAATGCGTCGTATGTAATTATTTCACTGCATCCTTAAGCGCTTTACCTGGTTTGAAAGCAGGCACCTTGCTTGCAGAGATTTCGATTTCATCTCCAGTTTGTGGGTTGCGGCCTTTACGGGCAGCACGCTCACGTACTTCGAAGTTACCAAAACCGATTAACTGTACTTTGTCCCCATCTTTTAATGCATTTAAGATTGAATCAAAAACAGCGTCAACTGCTTTTGTTGCGTCCTTTTTTGAAAGCTCACTTGATTCAGCAACTGCATTGATAAGTTCTGTTTTGTTCATGCCATTCACCTCCTCCCAAAGGAATCCGATTGCCCAGAAATGAGCGTCGTTACTACATTTCTAAACAAAATAAATGAATTCTATACGTTGCTGGCGGATTTTATTCACAAAGTATGCAAAATACATGATTATTTAATCCAAAACTGCCGAAACCCCTGTAATATAAGGGTTTGACAGCCACAACGCTAATTCTGTTAAAAGATTATCACAATGTTTTCGTCTTATCAAGATAATTTCAATAAATAATGGGAATCTTTTCTTCTTTGAAACATAATTGTAATAACTTGACCACTTTCTACTTACCCTGCTTCAATAGAATCAAACATATCTATTCTTTTTTTCTGATATTTTTTTCTTTCTTTGCCTTTGAATAGCTGAATGAATAAATACTGAAGGCTCTTTTCAAATACTTTGTTGTTATTCATATACATTTAAAGAAAACTCCCTTTTTAAAAAAGGTAAGCATCTGTTGTAAAAAGAGGCTTTGTAAGCAAAAGCTGTTAATTTCCGTTCAAGGCGCTTCGCTTTCCTCTGAAAAATTATGAAAAAGCCCAACTGCCGTTTTTTCGACAGCAATTCTTCCTGGGACCGGCGCTGAGCTTTACATTTGCAGAGTAAAAAAACAAAAAAGACTCCCATGGGAGCCTTAATTAAAGTATGATTGCGATCAAGCCGCCAGATCCTTCATTGATGATGCGTTCCAGCGTTTCTTTTAATTTATAGCGTGCATTTTCCGGCATTAGGCTAAGCTTGGCAGAAATTCCTTCCCTGACAATGGAGCTTAAGCTTCTGCCAAAGATATCAGAGTTCCAGATAGATAGTGGATCATCTTCAAAATCCTGCATCAAATATCTCACTAGCTCTTCACTTTGTTTCTCTGTTCCGATGATTGGCGAGAATTCTGATTCTACATCCACTTTAATCATATGAATGGACGGAGCGACAGCCCTTAAGCGGACACCAAAACGTGACCCCTGGCGGATGATTTCAGGCTCTTCAAGGCTCATATCGGTCAACGATGGGGAAGCGATCCCATAGCCTGTTTGTTTAACCATTTTCAAAGCATCGGAAATCTGGTCAAACTCCGCCTTCGCATACGCAAATTCCTGCATGAGCTCAAGTAAATGATCCTTGCCGCGGATTTCTACGCCAACGATTTCCTTAAGGATATCGTCATATAGGTCATCTGGAGCGTATAGGTCGATTTCTGCCACACCCTGGCCCATTTCGATACCAGCAAGTCCCGCACGGTCAATGAACTCAAAATCGCTGAACTGATGGACAACCCTGTCGACATCTCTTAACCGCTTAATGTCTTTGACTGTTTCTTTTACAGCTTCCTGGTAGCTTTCACGCAGCCAGTGGTTCTCACGGAGCACCATCACCCAGCTAGGCAGGTTGACGTTTACTTCAAGAACCGGGAATTCGTACAGAGCTTCCCTCATCACATTCAGGACATCAGATTCCCTCATGCTTTCCACACTCATAGCAAGTACAGGAATATCATATTTATCTGCAAGCTGGGCTCTTAATGTCTCTGTATGAGGATGGTATGGCTGGGCACTGTTGATTACAATGATGAATGGTTTGCCAACCTCTTTTAATTCTTCAATAACTCTTTCTTCTGCCTCGATATAATCCTGGCGAGGGATCTCACCGATCGTTCCATCTGTAGTGACGACAACACCCAGGGTTGAATGTTCCTGGATAACCTTCCTTGTACCGATTTCAGCTGCTTCATGGAAAGGAATCGGTTCTTCATACCATGGGGTATTGATCATCCTCGGCCCATTTTCATCTTCATATCCTTTTGCTCCAGGCACTGTGTACCCTACACAGTCAACCAGCCTGATGTTGACATCAAGGCCTTCCGCAACATGGACAGTTGCTGCCTGGTTAGGGACGAATTTCGGCTCTGTTGTCATGATTGTTTTACCTGCGGCACTTTGCGGCAGTTCATCAAGCGCTCTGGCACGTTCTGCCTCATTATTAATATTAGGTAAAACCACCAGCTCCATAAACTTTTTAATAAATGTGGATTTGCCGGTACGAACGGCACCTACAACTCCCAGGTATATATCGCCGCCAGTTCTCTCGGCAATATCCTTAAAAATATCTACCTTTTCCAAGTGATCCCCTCCCGATCATAGAGTTAGTGGGAATAATATCATCCAAATTAGTAATCTGGGACAGTATATATTTATGATGTTGTCCTATAGCGATATGACAATTATTTATTTTTTTACCTCCTTATTTTTTTCGCAAGGCTCTGTTAAAGCCGTCTGCTAATTTCCGTACCAGTCGCTTCGCTTTCCGCGGGGCTGGCGCTGAGCCTCCTCGCCGCTTTGCTCCTGCGGGGTCTCACCTGTCCAGCTGCGCCCGCAGGACTCTGAAAAGCTTCCTCGAATTGGCCCACGCACGATGGAAATGCGTTAGCATTTTCGGAGGAGTCTGCGCGCCTTCCACTACAATCAGCAGCAGTTCGGTAAATCTACATCAGGCTATAACTGGTCAATCGAAAAAAAGACTTGCTAAAATGTCCTTTTAACAGAACAATTGATTTCTTTTTTAAACAAGGCTGGCTTTAACTTCTGCTATTTTCTTCTCTTAAATAACAAAGCTATACACAGCCTGAGACAAAAAAAAACCCTTCTTCTACAATATATTTTGCAGAAGAAGGGTTATGACTATTTCTCTAAAAAGATTGGCTCTTTGCTGGTTTCGTCGATTGTATATGGAAGAGAGTATGCTGGCACAAACATTGAATTCCCGACGAGAATCTGGCGGATATCTTCTCCACCTTTCAGTTCTTTCCCGGAAGATTTAATTGCCTGATAAAGGTCAGGGCGGTAATCAATGTAAATTTCCCCATCTGTTGAAATCACAAAATGAAGATTGTTATTCGTAAAGGGGCTTGCAGCAACTGGCTCTTTTTTATAGCCGATTTTTTCAAAATCCAATGTATACACATTATTGGCTATTTTCTCCTTAAATGGCGGATATCCGTTTGCGTTGATCCTCATCTTGATTTCACGGATGGTTTCTGCCATTCTTAAATCCAATAATTTTACTGTTGGGTTTGTCTCGACATCGACAAGTACATATTGAAAAATACCACCGTTTTCAAAAGCGTTTCCAGGTGGTTCTGAAAGATATCGAGGAACGATTTTATTAAAGTCAATAGGATACTTCTGATAGATTGGCGTCTCAGCATCCTTTGTTTTTATCGGCAGGATCCCGCCCTTCGCTTCCCTGAATTGATTTACTGCAGATTGGACACTATCCAGCTGATCTTTATAAGGAACCTGATTTTGGACCAGTTTCTCATCAGGGTACATACATCCTGTCAGCATGCTCAAGACAAGGATGAACGGCAGGAATAATTGAAAGTTTTTCTTCATAATACCAACCCTTTAATCCTATGTATTTTACTCACTCGTAGGTCCGCTGAACACGACAAAAAAGATGATTAGTCCAGCAGTGATCATTAAGATATAGGCGATAACAGCAGTAATGATCTTAAAGAAGCCTTTCAGCTTGAATCTGCTTAAATATATTGCGATTAACGAGACGATCATACAGCCCATTCCGACAAACGAAATGTACATTTTTAACAAAGCCGGTGACAAACTAAACCCCTCCCTTTTTCGACAAGTATTATAACACAAGCAGCAATCAAGTACGCAATTTAAATGCAAATATGCTGGTTTCGTAAAAAATCATCGTTTTAGTAACCAATCATTATGATTATTCCTACCTTTTTCCTCCCCACTACATTGGCCTTTAACCAGCCTTAAGGAAAGATTGCCATCTTTAAAAATGCATAAATAAAGGTTAGGATAGGGCAAAAGTTTATAAACCATATTGATGCGAATCGGGGAAAACACAAAAAAGCTGAAGTAAAGAAGGGGCGGACAACTTTACTTCAGCCTACTAATGACTAAATACCCTGACACCCAGTTCATACCACCAGTTTGCTTCGTTGCATTTTATGCAGCTAACAAGGAAATCGCATCCTCGAATGCCTATTTTGCCAATATTATTCTAAAGAAAAATTATTGGGTCAATTTTTTTCGCTAAGGATGTCTGCGAGGTCTTCCATTTCATTTGTTTTCTGGCGTGACATCAGATTATCCACCGCGTCCTTTGGGTTGATTCCATTAAAAAGAATATTATATAAAGCATTCGTGATCGGCATGTTGACATCATATTTTTCAGCTAGCTGATAGGCTGCTTTAGTGGTCCTGACACCTTCAACAACCATGCCCATATTCTCCAGTACTTCGTCGAGATTCTGCCCTTTGCCAAGAAGGTTTCCCGCTCGCCAGTTCCTGGAGTGCACACTCGTACAAGTTACGATCAGATCCCCTATACCAGTCAATCCTGAAAAAGTCAGGGGACTTGCTCCCATCTTAACCCCTAACCTTGCTATTTCCGCAAGACCCCTTGTGATTAAGGCTGCTTTCGCGTTATCCCCATACCCTAATCCGTCAGAAAGCCCCGCTGCCAAGGCTATAATGTTCTTCAGGGCTCCTCCAATTTCAACACCGATGATATCAGGGTTTGTATACACCCTGAAATTATTGTTGATGAAAATATCCTGGATCCTTTCGGCAGCACTCATATTTTCAGAGGAAACAGTAACCGTTGTCGGGTGACGAAGGCTCACCTCTTCAGCATGGCTTGGCCCAGAAAGCACTACGATGCTGTCCAATATTTCAGCTGGCGTTTCTTCTTTTATCATCTGGGAAATCCTTAATAAAGAATCCGGTTCAATCCCTTTGCTCACATGGACAATCAGAAGCGGTTCAGGTTTTGTCTCAGCCATTTTCCTGATAACTTCTCTTATAGCTTTTGTCGGTACTGCAAGAATGACAATACTTACTCCATCGAGTGCCTCTTGCAGGGAAGAATAACCAATGATGGTTTCAGGCAGTGAAATTTCAGGAAGATATTTCTTGTTGGTATGCAGTTCGTTGATCTCATCAATTTGGACTGGGTTATGCCCCCATAACCGAACCTCATGACCATTATCAGCCAGAACCATTGCCAATGCTGTACCCCAGCTGCCAGCACCGAGTACAGCGATTCTCTCTCTCTTCCGTTCCATTTAAACCACAACCTTTAAATTATTTTCTTTCCCTGGCAAAAATCTTGATCGGAGTACCAGTAAAATCAAATGCATCCCTTATCCTGTTTTCGAGGAAGCGTTCATATGAAAAGTGCAATAACTCAGGTTCGTTGACAAATACAACAAATGTCGGCGGCTTGACTGAAACCTGGGTTGCATAATAAATCTTAAGTCTTTTCCCCTTATCTGTCGGTGTAGGGTTCATCGCAATAGCGTCCATGATGACTTCATTCAGAATGTTTGTCTGGACTCTCATTGCATGGTTCTCGCTCGCCATATTGATCATTGGCATCAAAGTATGGATTCGTTTCTTAGTCTTTGCTGACAGGAAAACGATTGGTGCATAGCTCAAGAATTGGAAGTGAGAGCGGATTTTTTCTTCGAACGCCTTCATTGTTTTTTCGTCTTTCTCAATGGCATCCCATTTGTTGACAACAATGATAACAGCTCTTCCAGCTTCTTCAGCATAGCCAGCGATGTGCTTGTCCTGCTCAATGATGCCTTCCTCAGCATTAATGACCACCAGGACAACATCAGAGCGCTCAATAGCTCTTAATGCCCTTAGCACACTGTATTTCTCTGTGGTTTCATATACTTTGCCCTTTTTACGCATTCCTGCTGTATCAATAATGACGTATTTTTGGCCATTATAGGTTACCTTGGAGTCGATCGCATCCCTGGTAGTCCCTGCAATATCACTTACAATGACACGTTCTTCCCCTAGTATCGCGTTCACAAGAGAAGATTTCCCCACATTCGGACGGCCGATCAAGGAGAATTTAATTGCATCCTTATCATAATCATCTTCCTTTGATTTAGGAAAGTGCTTAGCAGCTTCATCAAGGAGATCACCAAGTCCAAGTCCATGCGACCCGGATATTGGCATTGGTTCACCAAAACCGAGAGCATAAAAATCGTAAATCATTTCCCTCATTTCAGGGTTGTCGATTTTGTTTACTGCCAGAACGACAGGCTTATTTGAACGATACAGGATTTTGGCTACCTCTTCATCTGCAGCGGTTACCCCTTCCCTTCCATTCACGAGAAAGATGATAACATCGGCTTCATCAATGGCAATTTCAGCCTGCTGACGGATTTGGTCCAGGAAAGGCTCGTCCCCTAAATCGATCCCGCCGGTATCAATAATGTTAAAATCATGTGTCAGCCATTCTGCTGAACTATATATACGATCCCTCGTAACTCCAGGAATATCTTCTACAATCGAAATACGTTCACCAACGATTCGGTTAAAAATCGTCGATTTTCCGACATTCGGACGCCCAACGATTGCTATCACTGGTTTCGTCATGAACATCACCCTTTCAAATTCTATTGATGCCAGTTCTCTGACTTGGCCATAACATTTTCAAATTTCCAAGTTTCTCTTTTTTTAATTCAAGGATTGTACGCCTTCGCTGGTCCACATACAGACAATGGGGTTAAAACCTTATAAAATAAACCCTTCTTGCAATACAGAAGGGTCTGGCTTAATCAGTTTATCAAAAGATACCTTATACAGGCAATGAAAACATTTCTTGTCAATGCTTTACAATGATAAAAAGCTCCTCTGTTAGTGCATGCGCTATTCCATCAAGGATGGCTTCAAGGTTGGCAGCGACCGTTTCCATTTCTTCCTTTGTATCACAATGAAATACTGCTGTGCCTGCAGGTGCTTTTTTTGGATTTGTGGTAATGACTGCGAGGATGAATTTCTCGAGCATCACTGTCCGGCACCTCCTCTACTATCCTTCTTTTCTGATGGCATCCTGATTGCATTTTCCAGAGTTGGTACATCTCCAATCACTGTGATTGCCTGCTCTATATCCCTTTCCTGCGGAAGAACAAAAACACCTACCCTGCCATCATCCAAATCCCTCTTTGCAAGCGGGACAAGCGCGGGGGTACCGGAATCGCGGTAAACCCCCAACGCAGTTGATAAATCATGAAGTACCGCCTGCCTCTGTCCGAGGTTCGCGATCGTTGACCTCGCATTCATATTCTTCGGTTTTAAAATAAAGCCCATGCCGTATCGCAATACTTCTTTTTGCCTTTCGGGAAGGCCAATGTTCATTATATAGATGTTGTCAACATAAAGACCTGCTCCATCAAATCTCGGCTCCACATACTCTATATCGACAATATCTTTAAGCTTGCCTCCAGCCATCAGCATCTTCGATATTAGCAGCGCTGCAATAGCGGCTATGATTCCTGCCCAGATATTAAACATCAAGTAGGCAAGTGTGCTGACAAGAGAGGTGAAGATCACTAAATAATTCCGGCTTTCAAAAGCAATTGCGATTCCCTCAATATAGGTTTTGCCTCTTGTTACCAGCTCATAGCTGTCTAATTCAGTAAGAGTATTTCTCTCCATATTCCTGACTTCCCTGAATTGGGAAGCCGCCAGTGTTAAAAAGGTGATGGCTGTGAATTCTTCTTCCATGATCGCCGGACCTGCCACAGTCCCGAGCCCTGCAGCGATAAACCCAAGGGCTACATGGATAATCTTCCCGTGTAAATAGGTAGGGTATTGGCGATAGTCGGTGCGGAGCATAAACAGCCGAGCCAATGTACCTACAGCTATCCCAAAAACGATGGGCAATGTGTATTCATTCATGTAGTTTCTGTTCCTCCCCTTCCGCCTGGCTGATCGTGCTCCGGGACATAGCCGATATCAAGGCTTCGATCGTTGACCACGCAATAAGCATCGATACTGAACTTATCAGGATATCCAAAAATGCTAAAGATGAAATCGTGTAAGGAAAGTTAAATTTCCAGAGTACGGCAGCATAAAGAATCTCCCCCTGCAAAAACCCCCACACCAGGGAAACCAAGCGGCGTGATTGGTTTTTATGGAGCAATAATGAGATATAAAAACCACAGGCTGCCAGCATAATTTTCCGGTCAAAAAGAATCCACACCGGATCAATTAACTCGAATAACAGGAAGCTCGTATAGGCAAGCATAATAATGAACGCTGAAGTAAATAAATACAGGAATTCAGAAAGCTTCATTTTCTTTGTTTCATAAAAAATCAAACATGCTATGACAAAAGCTGATAGGTTCACATTGAAAATCAAAACATTGACATGATAAGACGAAGCAAAGATCGCAGCCAAAATCATTACAGCCAGTTTTTTTCTTGCTGGATTTTTTTTATCCATTAAAAAAGTTACCCAAATCCAGCCCATCCATCCCAGCCAGTAAAAATAAATCCCTTCCATTCTACCCCTCCTATCATTTCCATTATGGGAAGGGCTTATGTAATTTAATCTTTTTTGCATAAACTTTTTACACTGTTCCATGTTAAGAATATGGAGGCGACTTGATAATGAGGGATAAACGAGAACTTACTGGTGGATTCCATAGGTATCGTTGATTCACCTTTATTTTTAAAAATGCCCCAGCAATTTTTTCGGATTGGTTTGAAGGAATTAAAATGGAGGTGTCGATATGGGAAGGGACAGACAGGAAAAGAAATTGAGAGAAAGCGGCAGAGTTGAATCTGACCGTGATCAGGCTCTGCATTATCCTGGAGCTACAAAGCTGCAAAGCCCGGAAGAAGCGCGGAAATTGAATGATGGAAAATAGTTGAGCAAAAATGAGCAAAGCCCCCTGAATTTTATTCCAGGGGGCTTTGCTTTCGCTGACTGAACGACTTTGTATCTATGCCTCTTTGCTCGAGCCAATGATGGGTACTGCCGGAAATGATCAGCGGCTTCATTCTTAGTTCATTTACGGTGTTTGCGCCTAGAGCTGTCATTATCAATCTTATTTCTTCTTTTATAAGCTGAATTTCTTCAACTACCCCTTCAGTTCCATGATCCATCAAAACTTTGAGCAAGAAGCCGGACATTGCCGCTGCACTTGCACCAAGGGAAAGTGCTTTTACAACCTCTGCACCAGTCTGGATACCTCCTGAAGCAATTAATGAAAGGGAAGGATTTGACACCGCACATTCAATTAAGGAAACAGCAGTGGGAATTCCCCAATCTTCAAAAAATTCCAGATTGCGCTCCCTTCGCCTATTCTCAATCGAAGCAAAGTTTGTGCCTCCAAATCCACCAATATCAAGATAACGAATACCCGCTGATCTCAGCATGGAGGAAGCTTCGGCACTCATTCCGAAGCCTACTTCCTTAACGATAACAGGTATTTTAAGATTGTCCTGAATAGCGGATATCCTATGTATTGCATCCTTGAAATTTCTGTCGCCCTCCGGCATGGTCAGCTCCTGGATGACATTCAAGTGGATTTGAAGGCCGTCTGCTCCAATCATATCAACAGCCGCCGACGCTTGCTCCACGGTTGCTTCACTTCCAAGATTAGCAAAAACCATTCCATTCGGATTCATTTCCCTTACCACTTCATAAGTCCTGCGTTCTGCCGGATCCTTAAGAGCAGCCATTTGGGAGCCAACAGCAATTCCACAGCCTGTTTCTTTCGCCGCGATTGCTAATTCCCGATTGATCCGATACGTTTTTTCTCCGCCGCCGCCTGTCATTGCATTGATAAAAATTGGCGAACTCATTGAAAGTTCGCCAATTTTGGTCTCTAGTTTTATCGATGAAAGATTTATATCAGGCAAGCTTTGGTGAACAAATTTAATATCGTCAAAACCAGTTAGCCGCTTTTGCCCTGTTTCCAGCGCATATTGGATGTGATCCCATTTACGTTTTGATCTTGACACAGATTATCACCATTATTGTTTTAGATTCTTAAGTTTGTCACCAATCATATCACCAAGGCTGAACCCTTTGGATTCTTCAGGAAGTTCATAGTCAAAAGCTTCGTTGCTTTCTCTTTCCTCGAACTCCTTCATGCTGAGAGATAGTCTTTGGTCTGCCTTGTTAACATCTAGGACCTTTACTTTTACAGTTTGTCCTTCATTCAGGACTTCATGCGGTGTCCCAATATGTTTATGCGAGATTTGCGAAATATGGACAAGCCCTTCTACTCCAGGGAACACTTCAACAAATGCACCATATGATACAAGTCTTTTAACTGTGCCCTCAAGCGTGCTGCCTTTAGGAGCTTTTTCATCAATATCAGCCCAAGGCCCAGGCAATGTTTCTTTGATTGACAGTGAGATTCTCTCATTGTCACGATCAACACTTAATACTTTCACTTTAACAGTCTGACCTTCCTGAACGACATCAGAAGGCTTTTCAACATGCTCATGTGAAAGCTGTGAAATGTGGACAAGTCCATCTACACCGCCGATATCGACAAAAGCCCCAAAATCAGTGATGCGCTGGACAGTTCCTTCAATTACCTGGCCTGCCTGTATTGCTGAAAGCAAATCCTGTTTCTTCTTGCCTTGCTCCTGTTCGACAACAGCTCTGTGTGAAAGAATCAATCGGTTTTTGTCCTGTTCAAGCTCCACAATTTTAAAGCTTAATGTCTTGCCTTTGTAATCGGAGAAATCCTCGACAAAGTGTGACTCCACAAGGGAAGCTGGAACGAATCCGCGCACTCCCAAATCAACAACCAGGCCGCCCTTGACGACGTCCTTTACCTCTGCCTCGAAAACTTCGCCGCTTTCGAATTTGCCTTTAAGCTCATCCCATGCCTTTTCAGAATCTACTTTCCTCTTGGAAAGAATCAAAGCTTCTTCTTCAACCTTCTGGACTTCAAGCTCTAATACATCGCCAACAGAGACGGCATCTTCTGCCTTTTCAACATGAAGGCTTGATAATTCGCTGATTGGGATGATCCCATCCAGCTTGCTGCCCTCGATGTCAACCAAAACCTGCTTTTCTTCTACCTTGGTAACCTGCCCTTTTACACGATTACCAGCTTCAAAGCTTTTAACCTCGATTTGATTCATATCTTCTGACATATGTACTCCTCCTTAATCCATGACTGCTGCAAATTTATATGCTCTGTAGCGGGCTTCGCCACATTAGAAACATCATAATGCACCACTAAGTGAAAATTCTAAAAATATCTCTTTTTAATAACTTCTTACAAACAGGCTTTTTTGTCAAGCAAGAAACCTTACTTGTACCGAGAAATCAATTTTTTGATTTCATCCATGATCAAGTCTGTTGCCTGCTCCGCGTTCAATTTATTCGCCCGTACAGTTTCCATATCAATTGGCTTGCCATAAACCACTTTTAATTTATTGAAAGCTTTATAGGGACCGATAATCGCGCAGGGAACTACATATGCTTCTGATCGCAGAGCAAAAAAGCCGGCTCCTGCAAGACCCTTTCCAGTTTCGCCTGTCTTGCTTCTTGTTCCCTCTGGAAACAGTCCTAAAACCTTTCCTTCTTTTAAAATTGCAAGTCCCTTCCTTAATGCCTCCCTGTCGCTCATACCGCGTTTTACAGGGAATGCATTCAGATTGCTGACAATTTTCCCAAGTACCGGAACGGTGAAGAGCTCCTCCTTTGCCATGAAGTGGACAGGACGTGCAGCGGTGATTCCGACTACTGGCGGGTCCAAATTATCTATATGGTTAGCACAAAGAAGAACCCCTCCTTCAGAAGGAAGGTTCTCCCTGCCAATTACTTCTATCCTGTATATTGGTTTTAAAATGACATTCACTAATGATCTTGCAAACGAATAAAACGTCATTCTCACCCGATCCTTTCAAGCGCCAATTCCATGATCTTGCCGACAACATCATTGATGGACAAGGAAGTTGTATCAATAACCACTGCGTCATCCGCTTTCTTTAACGGTGCCACTTCCCGTTCAGAGTCGATTTTATCACGCGCTGAAATTTCCGCTTTCAATTGTTCCAAATCTGACGCAAATCCTTTTTTCAGGTTTTCCGTATGCCTGCGCTGCGCTCTCTCTTCAACGCTTGCTAAAAGGAAAACTTTTACTTCTGCGTGTGGAAGGACATGGGTGCCAATATCCCTTCCATCCATGACTACACCGCCGTCTTCAGCAAACATTTGCTGGCGTCTCACCATTTCTTTCCTAACCAGTTCATGGACTGAGGCAAAAGATACCTGGTTCGTTACTTCAGCTGTCCTAATTTCTTCAGTAACTTCCACTCCATCCAGAAGTACCTTTTGGCCGGCTTCTCCTGGATAAAGTTCAATTACCGTGCCTTTCAGAAGGTGAATCAAATCTGTTTCATTATTTAAATCTGTCCCTTCCTTTAGGGCTTTGTATGTAAGCGCACGATACATTGCTCCGGTATCGATGTATACATATGAAAGTTTTTCAGCGACAATTTTGGCCACTGTGCTTTTTCCCGCTGCAGCGGGTCCGTCTATAGCGATTGAAATTGGTTTGCTCATATTTCCTCCTGGTACGTACCTTGTTGACATTATATTCTCTCTTATTTTAACACAAAAATTCTTTTATCCTCTTCTATCAACACTTTTTTTAACGGTGTTTTACAAATTTCAATTCGGCAGGATTCCATATTGGCTATGCTGTTGATTTCCGTTCCAGGCGCTTTGCTTCCCTCTGAAGAATTAAGCAATTTTGTTCTTGGGGCGGGCGCTGATCCTCCTCGTCGCTTTGCTCCTGCGGGGTAAAATGGCTCCTTCTTTCCGGGCCAGTTCTACCGGGGGCTCACCTGTCCAGCTGCATCCCGAAGGAGTCTGCGCGCCTTCCACTGCAATCAACAGGATTTGAAATCAGCATTGGGAAATAACAAACCTACATAAAAAGAAAGCAGGCTTCATTACCTGCTTACTCTTTAATGCGTATTGAATTCAATACCTCAGAGTGGTTGTTTTCAGTAACGCCCTCATACTGGGTGATTTGTTTCAGTTCAGGAAAAGCATTAAGCTCATGGAAAAATAATTGTGCAATGATTAAAAAGATAAACTGAATGATAGCTATTTTAATTAATATTCTTTCAAATGACTTCATATAGCGCTCCTGTCTTCCTACTTTTTCCTTGTCATAGCCAGCTTAAAAGATTGCGGCTATCTTTAGTATGGGAGCACTAACATCAATTTATTCCTTATACTGGCAGTCCTTTTTTCTTCATGGCAAGCTGCCTCTCAAAACAGAATCTTAAAAGTATTTGTCTGTCCAGGCCTGATGATTCAACAAATTGGACAGAAGCCTTGTCCATTTGTCCTTGACCTTCTATGATCCGGACTACCTCGCCGATGAATTTACGATGTTCATATTCCCCATTTTGCATGGGAAGAACAACCCAGCATTCGATTTTCATCCCTTGTTTCAATCCGCTGTTTTTTCCAATCAGCAGGGCTGTGCCCCCAGCGCTGATATCATCTGTTACTGTTGTAAATGGGGCAAACTCTCCGCTAGCAGAGTGTACTGCTACATCAACGGAAGTTTCAACGCGCACATACTGTCTCCTCTGCACTTTAATCAGGTGCTCATCTCCAGGATATGCAAGGACCACCATTGGTATATTTTGCTTTACTCTGCCCTTAACCTCGGTCTCAAAATAGAAGCTTGACCCTGTCTCTGTAATGAAGTTCGCTTTTAATGGTGTTCCTTCAAGCAGGAAAACAGTCCTGTTTGTACTGGTGTTGACAGGATAGTCTATGTAAAGGTCATTGCCATTTCGTTCTGCCAACTTGCATTTATACTGCTCATATTGATCTGAATATTTATGCTCAAGAATAATCATATCACCGATCTTGATCATAGCTAGCCACTTCCCTATATGTATTTCAATTCCTTCGGCTCTCTTGGAGCATATAAACTGATGTAAGTCATTTTGAATTCTTAACATTCACATATTTTTATTATGACACGGGAGGACGAAATGGTGCAATAGTCCTTTAAAGGATAATTTTACCTATTCCTCCAGATTGATTCCTGATCTTGGAGCTAACCCAAAGATATTTAATGCAAAAAAGGAAAAGCCCGAGGCTTTTCCTTTAGACAACATCTTCATATATAGGTTCAGCATTGTGCAGCTTTTCGACCTTCTCTTCCGTTCCATCCTCCGCATTGATAAAAATCCGGAAGGTATCATCGCCCAGAACTCCCAGGAATTCATAACATAATACTTCCTCATTAAGGTCATTCATTATTACAGCCTTTGACTGGTCCATAACCTTCAGATTAGGATTGATTTTCTTTTTGGCTTCCTCCATTGTCATGCCTGCTTCCGGAATCTTTCTGGACTTGTGTGATTTAAGATAATCCTCCGCCGAAAAACCAAGAATTTCACCATTATCCAGAGCGATTTTCATCTTAATTGAATCCGGATAAATCCTGACTCCATCCTGATTCCCTATGAAGGTGAAAACGCCAATATTATCATATTGTGCACTTTCAAATAAATCCAGGCTCTCGAATTTGTTTTCCTTCAGGAAAGTAATAGCTTTGTTGGATGCATCATTTAAGCTTAAGGTTTGCTTTTTCACATCTCTCTCGAGCAGGAACCAAATCGGGTATCCGCCTTTTTTAGTGATATCCATATTGGCCTCTAGATGAGTCTTCGGATTCCTGATTGAAACACTATAAAAACCATAATCTGAACCCTTGCCGTTTTCAGAAACTTTCACCTTTCCGGCAGCGCCAATCGATGAATAGTGTCTGGTAATGTTGACAGCCTCTTCTTTCGTAATCTTTTTGCCTTTTAACTTCTTGAAATTTTCATCTCTTTTTTGAAGATTGATTTGCGCTGGACCAAAATCGGTTTCAGAGTAGGTTTCTACCGTTCTTTCAACAGTTTTGAAGCCATCGATTATCGTATTGTCACCTTTTCCTTTTTCTGTTGCCAGCGCAAGCTCTACATCCATCCATCTCAGATTATTCTTCAGGACCATATGCTGGACCTGCCTTAAATCCTGCTGAATTTCGCCCGACTGGGCGTATAATGTTTTTAAAGTATTATATTCTTTATCAGTCAAAGGCTCCTTATCCAAATCGCGGATCGCAGCTTTGTAGCTAAAGTTCCCGATATTGGCCAGGAACTCTTCCGTTTTGTTAAACGGCAGCAAGGTCAGCGGCAGCTGGCCTACATCGCTATGTGCCTCGGAGGTGATCTTCCAGACTTCCGCTAGCTGCGGAGATAATGAACTCCTTGAATTCATTGCAAGGGTAGTACCAATTTTGTCGTTTAGCAGGTCAATCTGATAGGTTAAATCGTGGAACGCTCTCTGGTAGTTGTTTTCCGCATTAATTAGAACCGCGGTCTTTTCCCTGTGCTCCTGGTAACCCCAATAAGCTGTTCCGGCAATGCCAATTACCAAAATAGCGATAGCAATTCCTCTTAGCAATGTAAATCACCTCTACTTACAGAAGATATGTTTCCCGATTTTTTTGATTTGTGGCCGCGACCAAATCCATGCACTCGTAGCTGTGTCAGGATTGAAATAATATAATGCATTTCCGGTAGGATCCCATCCATTGATTGCATCAAGGACTGCCTTCCTTGCTGTTTCATTTGGAGTCAGCCAGATCTGCCCATCTGCGACTGCCGTAAACGCTCTGGGTTCGAATATGACTCCACTTATCGTGTTTGGAAATGTAGCACTATCCAGCCGATTCAAAATTACAGCTGCTACAGCTACCTGACCGGTATATGGCTCACCCCTCGACTCACCATAGACAGCATTGGCCATAAGCTGTATATCATTTTGAGAGAATCCGTTTGGCGTACTCGCTGCAGGCTGTGGTGCTGGTGAAGACGGCTTGCTGGCAGTATCCTCACCGCCCCAGGCAATTTTCGCGTTCGGTGTAGCATTTGCCAGCTTGATCTTCGTCTGCCACCCGGCTATCCCATCGACCTTCATACCAAATTCATATTGGAAGTTTCTTAATGCCCAGTAAGTACCCCAGCCAAAAACTCCGTCAATTTTCCCGGTATAAAAACCGATATGCTTTAGACGTGATTGGAGCTCAATGACATCCTCACCTGTAGACCCCTGCTGCAGCACCTGGCTAGTAAAAGCATCTGCACTTTGTTCGATGCCGCTAAAACGCATCATTGTGACGATCAACACTAGTGCGGCCATCACTTTGAAGATTGACCGATATTTCTTCATGACATGCAACCCCCAAGAATAGAACTTAAATGATTAACCCTATTTTTTGTAAAGGGAAGACTTTTATTCCACAAAAAGAAAAAACTCTCCATTTTTATAAAAATGAAGAGTCTTAAAAAGGATATTGTTTTTCGATATGCTTTAATGTTAAGATTCTAGCCTTTTTCACTTTCCTTAAACCAAGCCACCATAGAAAAATCATAAAAGGTACGATCAGCATGATCCAGTCTTCTCTTGTTATCAGAATAAAATCATACATCCCGTGCAGAGCTACTGGTATAGATAAGGAAAGCGCAACCCACTTTCTTGTAGTCTGAGAAGAAAACTTGGCCTTTCCGATGTAATATCCCATGATTACACCGAATAACGCATGGCTCGAGACAGGAAGCAGCGCCCGTCCCAGGGCATCCTGCAAGCCGTTAGCCACAAGGTAAAAGATGTTTTCAGCAGAGGCGAAGCCAAGTGAAACGGATGCACCATATATAACTCCATCGTAAGGTTCATCAAAAGCTATATGCTGAAATATTGTGTAGTATAAAATGAACCACTTGAAAAATTCCTCCAAAAGCCCGACGGTTCCAAATGCTTTCACAAAGTCTCCCTGAAGCAGGCCTTCCGCCGCCAGGACATATTGGATGAACATCAGCGGGAACACAAGCAGCGCCCCAAACAGGAATGTTTTAAACACTAAAGATAATGGTTCAGAGTCATATTGGTCCTTTAAATAAAAATAGCTCAACAGTGCCAAGCCTGGAGCTACACCGGCAGTAACTATTCCCAGCATGCGCTGTCCTCTTTTCAATTTGTTTATTTAATCGTATCATGATATCAGAAGAAAGAAAATGGATTATTATTCTTTCTCAAAAGGCATTACGGAGGTAGTAATCTTGAAGAAAAATATTCTCTTAATCCATACAGGCGGGACAATCTCAATGAGCGAGGATACTAGCGGAGCTGTCAAGCCGGGAGTAAATAATCCATTAACAGAAGGCACTGGCCTGTTGTCCGACTTGGCTGACCTCGTTGTGGAGGAACCTTTCAATCTCCCTTCTCCTCATATCACCATAAAAGAAATGATGGAATTAAAGCATTTACTCGAATCATATGACAAAAAAGGAAAGATCGATGGTGCGGTTATTACCCATGGAACTGATACCCTCGAAGAGACGGCCTATTTTCTGGATTTAACTGTACAAGCCAGCTTTCCGATTGTGGTGACAGGGGCTATGCGTTCCAGCAATGAAATTGGTTCCGATGGTCTCTATAATTTAATCTCATCCATTAAAGTGGCATCAAGCGATGAAGCGAGGGGCCAAGGAGTGCTTGTCGTGCTCAATGACGAAATCCATACAGCACTTAACGTGACAAAGACACATACAAGCAATCTTTCAACATTCCAAAGCCCTCAGTACGGCCCAATCGGGATTGTCACCAAACGGGGGGTCCATTTTCATCATACTCCCACTAAACATGAGAATTACCCAGTAACTCAACTGGACAAAAAGGTCATCCTTATCAAAGCGCATACTGGGATGGATTCAGCATTGCTGGCAGCCATACTCGGCCTGGATATTGACGGAATCGTCATCGAAGCCCTGGGCCAGGGAAACCTGCCGCCGGATGCATTGCCCGGTGTGAATAACTTCATCAAAAACAATATCCCTGTTGTAATCGTATCCAGGAGCTTTAATGGAATAGTCCAGGATATTTATGGCTATGAAGGCGGCGGAAAGCATTTGAAGGAACTTGGCGTCATTTTCTCCAATGGGCTCAATGGCCAGAAAGCACGCATAAAATTAATCGTTGCCCTCTCTCTGACAACTGATATGGATGAAATTAAGAAAATGTTCTTATTTTAACTCCTATCAAAAAAGAGCTTTTTAAGCTTAAAGATTGAAGAAGGCTGACTAAATAGGTTTATGCAGATAAAAAGGCGGACATTCTCCGCCTTTTTATCTGTTTTTCTATTTGTTTTAACAATCTGAAACCACGCATCCCTTGAATATATTCGGATATCACTATTCCCGGTTTGCTATAGCTTCAGAAATCAGGTCCCCATGGAACCTTCCATTTTCAATAAAAATTTCATTTGCATTATTCCCGGCAGCAATCACCCCGGCAATAAATATCCCTTGAATGTTTGTTTCCATCGTTCCCGGATTGAAATATGGCCTTCCTGTATCTTCCTCGATTTTAATGCCCATTTCCTTCAAAAATTCATGGTCAGGCCGGTACCCCGTCATTGCGAATACATAATCATTCTTCAGCGTGGAACTCATTCCATTTTGTTGGTAAATAATCGACTCCTCAGCAATCTCACATACAACCGAATTAAATAGCATTGTGACCATTCCTGTTTTCACTAGCGCTTCAAATTCCGGAAGGACCCATGGCTTTATGCTTGGCGAATATTCTTTCCCTCGATAAAGGACTGTCACCCTTGCCCCAGCTTTCACCAATTCGATTGCGGCATCCACACTGGAGTTCTTCCCACCTATTACTGCTACGTCCATATCAAAAAAAGGATGGGCTTCCTTGAAATAGTGTGAAACCTTTGGTAAATCCTCTCCAGGAATATCCATGTAGTTAGGGTGATCATAATATCCCGTTGCGATAACGATGTTCCCTGCTTCATACTGATTTTTATCCGTAACCACAAGAAAGCCTGGTTCCCCGCTTTTGTGAATTCTCGTCACTTTTTCGAACTTATGGATTCTTAACCCTTCCCTTTTAACCACCTCACGATAATACACCAATGCCTGATTACGCTTCGGCTTATGGTTTTCAGTTATGAATGGAACATCTCCAATTGCAAGCTTTTCGCTGCTGCTGAAAAATGTTTGGTGAGTAGGATAATGATAGATGGCATTGACAATGTTTCCTTTTTCAATAATCAGCGGGTCTATTCCTTTTTTCTTTAATGCTATGGCCGCAGCAAGGCCACAGGGACCACCGCCCACGATAATAACCTGCTCTTTATTCATGAATATTGTTCACTCCTTATAATTGGAAAGCAAAATTTCAAAAAATCTTGCTTGATCGTATTTCCACCCTGTTGATATGGATTAAGCTTCGCATCCTTTGCCTCAACCCCTTCTTTAATAAAGTATAAGTGACTTAATATATTTTATTTGGCGGATAACGAGTTTCGGAATACTTGGCATCAAAAAATTAAGCGAAAAAAAATCCCCTATCTATAAATGATAGGAGATTTTCACACAGGATTCAATCAAGAACCCTTTATTTACTTAATGTCCGGTTTGGTAATTTAAATCCAGCCTCTGAATCGGCTAGCTTCTGCCATTTTACGGACACCGACCATATAAGCTGCCAAACGCATATCCACCCGGCGAGTCTGGGCTGTATCATAAATGCTTTCAAAAGATCTGACCATAACTTTTTCAAGCTTTTCCTCAACTTCTTCTTCTGACCAGTAGTAGCCCTGGTTATTCTGTACCCATTCAAAGTAAGATACTGTTACGCCGCCCGCAGATGCAAGAACATCGGGGACAAGAAGAATGCCGCGCTCAGTCAGGATTTCAGTTGCTTCAAGTGTTGTTGGTCCATTAGCAGCTTCAACAACGATGGTTGCCCTGATATTATGGGCGTTTTCTTCGGTAATTTGATTTTCTATTGCAGCTGGAACCAGGATATCACAGTCAAGCTCCAGCAATTCTTTATTGGTAATTGTATTATTAAATAGTTTAGTTACTGTGCCGAAGCTGTCGCGACGGTCAAGCAAATAATCGATATCAAGGCCGTCCGGATCATGGAGAGCTCCATAAGCATCTGAAATGCCGATGATTTTGGCGCCAGCGTCATGCATGAATTTTGCCAGGTAGCTTCCGGCATTACCAAATCCCTGTACAACGACTCTAGCTCCTTCCAATTCAATCCCTTTCTTCTTGGCAGCTTCACGTATACAAATAGTTACGCCCTTCGCTGTTGCAGATTCTCGACCATGTGAACCACCGAGAACAAGCGGTTTGCCTGTAATGAATCCTGGAGAGTTAAATTCATCGATACGGCTGTATTCATCCATCATCCATGCCATAATCTGTGAGTTTGTGAATACGTCAGGTGCTGGAATGTCCTTCGTTGGTCCGACAATCTGGCTGATTGCACGAACATATCCTCGGCTAAGTCTTTCAAGTTCCCTGAAAGACATATCTCGCGGATCACAAACGATTCCACCTTTGCCCCCTCCATATGGAAGGTCAACTATGCCACATTTTAAACTCATCCAAATTGATAAGGCTTTAACTTCTTTTTCAGTTACGTTCGGATGGAAACGTATGCCTCCCTTTGTTGGACCCACTGCATCATTGTGCTGCGCCCGGTAGCCAGTAAAGACTTTAACAGATCCGTCATCCATTCTGACAGGAATTTTCACTGTCATCATCCTGAGAGGCTCCTTTAAAAGCTCATATACCTCTTCTGGGTACCCGAGTTTTTCCAAAGCCTTGTGAATAACAGTTTGTGTAGATCGTAAGACGTCATGTTTGTCTTCTTTATTTGGATTTCCATTACCGTTTGCGGCTACCATTGATAAACCTCCTAAATCACTATTGCGGATGTTGTCTGCTTTCATGGATTAGTATACACCTTTGGTTATTTTATGCAAGAAGAAAAAAACGCATTTAAGCATTTTTTGGAGACCAAATGTAAACGCTAACAAATTAAGCCTCATTGTTATTGGGCTGGTATGAATTTACTGAATTATAAGACTTTATCCCATGCAATAGCTTCTTAATTTTATCGATCTCTGCAATCCTTTTTCAGTTTATTGTTCGGTCTTATTTATGGTATTCCCGACCTGCTCTTTAGAAAACCTGGATTTTGAAACTAAGTGCTGTAAATCAGGATGCTTAACAAAGCAAAAAAAATAAAAAGCCGAAGCTCTTTCCATTATTTATTAAAATAATGGACAAGAGTTTCGACTGCATTGTCTTTTATAATTTGGTTTCCGTATTCCGTTAACCTATGGATACTCAGGATCGAAGGACTTCCGTATTCAGCCATTAAAGAAACTGCTTTATCTGCATCCTCAGAAGTAATTCCATTCATCAGCAAATAATAATAATCATCCATAAAGTGAAGGCTGCCCCCCGCTATACCGGACTGTGAAAGCCGTGCAGCGAGCTGAATAATATCTTCTATATTATCGAATTCAAACAATATATCATCACTGCCATCGACAGTCACCTGCATTTCAATAATGCCATCATCGAACTGTTCTTCATCCTCATCCTGTTCAATCATAGTTAGGATCATGACCATTCCCTGGGCATGCAATGAAAAGATCTCAACAGCAACTGACCCGATGATTTCCAAGTCAAATTCCTCGCTCGCTTCTGCCAGCATATCATGGAATAGCTGATGCCATTTAAGCGAGTCTTTCCAGATATCTTCTTTTGTCAATCCTCTGTCGGATAAGTCGTCAACCGTAATGAAAATCTTGAATTTATTATTCGTTAAACGTTCCAAGCGCATAACCATGCCCCCTGCCATCGACGAAGCTCTTATTTTAGTTTATGAAATTATTGCAGGATGGTGAGTTATTTCAAGGTATCAAGGCGGACTTTTAACCATTTATCCCAGTCCATCCTTGTCATGCCTACTAAAAACTCCTTATAAATTTGTTTTTGCCCGGGCGTCATGGCATCGAATGCGATTCCGCCAATCCCGATGAACAGGTCCTTATATTTTTCAGCAAGGTCAGCTGCAAGGGCAAGTGTACCTTCCTTGTTTTTCTCAAGGGTACATGAAAGAAATAAAAATTTAGGCTCCACTTGATCAATGACAACTTCGATATCATGCTCAGCAAGGCTTGTCCCAAGGAAAATGACCTCAAACCCTTTTCTCCTTAAGTATAATGTAAATATGAGCAGTCCCAGTTCATGTCTTTCACCAGGACCGCAGACTGCAATGGCTTTAGGCAGGAATGAGCTGTGGGGGAAAGAGGTCGATAACCCCTCAAGCCTTGAGCGTAAAAAAGAAGAAGCAAAATGCTCATGCGCCGTTGTTATTTTCCCCTCTTCCCATAAATCGCCTACTTTAATCAAAAGCGGCCCAAGTATATCCATCACAGTTTTTTCCACAGTATATAAGCTGAATGCCTGGTTGAGAAGCTCATGTGCTTGAGCACTATTAAATTCCAATAGCACGTTTAACAGCTTATCTGTCAATTCCTCGGATCTATCAGTCCTTGGAATACTGATTTCATCTTCATCAGGTGCCGAGTTTTCCATTAAAGCTACCGCCTGGCTGATGGTAAAACCCTGATTGACCTTTGAGATCAGCCATCTCAGAATTTTCAAGTGTTCCTCTGTATATAGCCGATGCCCAGATTCGTTCCTGATGGGAGCAATCATATTATATCTCCGTTCCCATGCCCTTAACGTTCCGGGCTGGATGCCGAGCATACTGGAGATTGCCTTAATATTGTATTTACCCTCGCTGTTCCCCATCAACATTCCTCCGTAACAACATTCACTTTACAAATTATATCCATGTTGGCAAATAGATGTAAAATTTCAATCTGCTATTTAGTTTCTGGCAAAATGGTGATCAGATGCGTTTCGGCCTTAGCTCCCAGCCTGAAAGGAACTCCAGTCGTCCCATAGCCATTGCTGGTCAAAACTGTCGTTCCATTTTTGTTGGCAATTCCCCCTAGCTCATAAGGTCCAAAGCCAAAGATCCTTATCTGCCCTCCATGGGTATGCCCGCTTAAGATGAGGCTTATTCTATGGCCTGGCTGCAAACGATTCACAATAGCTGGATTGTGGCTCACAAGAATATGAAAGCCTGTTGGTTCTGCATCTTTCATCGCCAGGTCCAGCCTGCTTTTTCCGAGGCTTAAGTCATCGATGCCTAAAAGGAACAAGGTGTCACCTTCACGGGATTCAAATTTGACAGCAGTGTTATCAAGTACCTTGACACCTGTATGATAAAGGAGGGTATCAAGCTCATGCGGATCGAATTCATAGTCATTATTTCCCCAAACGAAAAAAACCGGGGCAATCTTCTTCAGTTTTTCAATATTTGCTGACACCTGGTCAAGGGCTACCCCTTTTTCGGCCAGATCCCCACCTATGATTACCAGATTTGCCTTTCCTTTCACCTCATTTATGATCGCATCAGAAATGATGCGTTTATGTATATCAGAGATAAAGAAAATCTTGACGGAACCAAAGCCGGAAGGGAAATCACTGAAACGAAGCTCGTGCTCCAGAACCCTGTCAGCAAATGCCTGCCGATACATATATAGCAGCAAAATAGCGCCAATCAGTAATATAGCTAGCAATAAATAAATCAGGTACATAAAGCCTCCTGCAACCAATTTCTAATTTTCCATCTTTGCCCTAGAAGGGCTAAAAGAAATCATACCATAAAGCAGGCAGAAACAGAAAAAAACTGCAGTCTGCCACCCTCCTGATGGCAGAAGGGAAATAAAGCAGACGATACTGCCTATTCCCATTATAATATCAGAATGAATCCCTTTTTTGCCCTGAATAATTTTTAAGATGGCACTGAGTCCGTTTCTAAGCATTTCTCCCAGTGAATACATGCCAATCACAAAACCTATGGCAGATGCCAGGAATTCAATTGGGCTGAAGATAATTTCAACAAGATACTCTTCGAATTGCACCGGTAATTCAGCCGGGAGCCAATTCACTACAAAATACCCGCAAATCCATCCTGAAAACAATTTGGCCAATTTCCATATCATAATAAAAACCTCCCATACCAATGTATGAGAGGTGCAAGTTTTTATTTCAGTGTGAAAAATCAGACTTCATGAATATCGAGAACCCGGAATCCTGATTCTTCCAGCTTCTTAACGAACTTATCAATATTGTCCTTCTTTTCGATTTTCATGACGATCCTGCGGACAAGCTTATCGGTTTCGTCGAAGGTAACAAGGGAGATAATATGTTCATGAAATTGATGGGCTATGTCTGCAAGCCTTGCAATTCTGCCTTCTGTTTCCACTGACGTGAAAGCGATGCGGACTCCCTCTCTGTGGACTCCAAAAGCGCTTTGGAATTGATCCAGGACATCGGAGCGTGTAACTGCTCCCTGGAATTTCCCATATTCATCGACAACAGCCAGCAAAGGAATGTCCTTAAGTTTGACTAAAGTAGTCTCGAACATTTCACTTCCATGGAGAAAGTGATCCTCTAAAGTGACAACTTCCTTCGCAAATGTATTTTTCAGGAAATCTTCTTTAGCGATACCTTTGATGAAGAAATCATGATAAATTCCATTTCTTGTTACGACTCCAGTATATTTATCCCCATCTAAAACTGGAACGCCGTCAATTTCATTTTGATCAAGCTTTTCCAACACACTGCCCAAAGTCTCATCAATCTTCGCGGTAACGCATTTGTACTTTGGAATCATAATACTTTTTACGAACATCCATCTCACCTCGGTTAAAATACTGCTATAAGGTATATATTTCAACACAAATGCAAAAATCCCTCCTTACCCCCAAAAATATAACATTAAATAAAATTTTGCTCATAAAATGAACTGAAGTTTATATAGAGGAGGGCTTTGCTTGTCAACACATCGAAAAGTTTGGTATCCGTATGCCAGTCCCTTCGACCCCTGTCCGCCGATCAAGGCTAAGACGTATTCTACACCTCCAAATTTATACTTAGGCTTCCAGCCCCCTAATTTGGAACAGTTTACGCCAATGCAGGCATTGCACACAGGGACACTTTGGAAAGTTTTCTATGACCCATGGTATTCCCCTTATGAAGCTCCCAGGGAGGTCGATCCTTCATGAAGCAGCTTCCGCAGGAATTCTACACCACGATGGAGCAATTGCAAGCAGTCGATTTTGTCCTCGTTGAACTAACGTTGTATCTGGATACCCATCCAGACGATTATGAAGCGATCAATCAGTTCAACCAATTTGCCAAGGAAAGAAAACGGCTGAAGAAAATCATTGAAAGCAATTATGGACCTTTAATGCAATACGGGAATAGCTATTCAGGCTACCCATGGAATTGGAACGACGGCCCGTGGCCATGGCAGCTTTAATTGAGTAAAGGAGGGGGGAAGCAAGATGTGGGTTTACGAGAAAAAATTGCAGTATCCGGTCAAGGTCAGTACCTGTAACCCCATGCTGGCAAAATTTCTGGTAGAACAATATGGCGGAGCAGACGGGGAACTTGCTGCAGCTTTGCGCTACTTGAACCAGCGCTACACTATACCGGATAAAGTAATTGGTTTATTAACGGATATCGGCACAGAAGAATTTGCTCATCTTGAGATGATTGCTACAATGATCTATAAACTCACAAAAGACGCAACACCTGAACAAATGAAGCAGGCTGGACTTGATGCACATTATGCAAATCATGACAGCGCCCTTTTCTATCATAATGCTGCAGGAGTACCTTGGACGGCATCCTATATCCAGGCAAAAGGAGATCCAATTGCCGACTTATACGAGGATATTGCAGCTGAAGAAAAAGCCAGGGCGACTTACCAGTGGATTATCAATATGAGTGACGATCCAGATCTGAATGATGGTTTGCGCTATCTTCGTGAGCGCGAGATCATCCACTCCCAGCGATTCAGGGAAGCGGTGGAAATCCTGAAGGATGAACAAGGCAAAAAGCGTATATTTTAGCAGCTAAGAAGCATCCCCACCTGGATGCTTCTTATTTGTTCTCATGGTAAAGGTTAATATCATATTTCTTTTTCATCATTTCAAAGACAATATGACGGTTTTTCCATTCCTCTTCCTTCTTCCATAAATCCTTGCTCCTGTCAACAATTTCACAGCGAAGGGCCTGATACTCTTTCTCTGCCTTTTCTCGCTTCTCCTTTAATAAGATCATCAGGCCATAGGTACCCACCGTCAGGATCAGAAAGTACAGATTAGCTGAATTCTGCACATAAACTGAAAATATTTCTGCAAATGAATAAGAATACGGCTTCAGTACTGTTAAATATAGATAATAAAAATATAAGGAAATCAGCCCGATCGTTGCCCAAATAGACCAAATATGCCTGGACTTGAAACGGTCGAATTTTCTTTTCCGTTCTATTAAGTTATTTAACATTTTTTTTGTAGCCTGATCTGTTTTTTCATCAAGATTCATAATTTCGGGAACCATCAGATTACCTCCCTCCAAGGTTGGATCTAACCGATTTGGCCAAGCCTACATTAAATTTATGAGTCTGTCCGAATGGATATGATAGAAGCGGCAATCTTTAACCGTGAAAATTTTCTTGCTTATTAAAGTCGTGAATCCCGGTCCATTCCGCTAAAAAAGAAAAAACCAGCCGGCAATTATCGGCTGGTTTTTAATGGGATCTTCAGAACTTGTCCCGCCTTTATTTCATTTCCCTGGATATTATTCGCGCTTTTAATTAACGGAATGCCATCCTGTGATTTATAGTATTTCATCGCCACCCTGAACAGTGTTTCATTTGGCTGGACTGTATGATAAACAATTTTCTCCGCAGCGCCCTCATTGATACCAGTAGAGACAGCAGCAGAATCTGTAGCTTCCACTACGGTTTCATTGGCGGTCGTTTCTTCTGGCCCTGTAACAGAGGCAGAGTTTTTTTGCTTGTCTTCAGGATCAGTGCTTGAGGAATTCTTATCATTCCCTGCCTCTGGTGCAGGAGCAGCCACTGCTACATCTATGTCAGCCTCGTCGGCAACCTCTTCAATAGCTGGTGCGTCCTCATCCTCAGAGCTATCATTCCCGACTTTGTTTCCGCCTCCATCTTCCACATCAATCAATTCTACACCTGCACGATCAGCAGAAATGTCAAGAGGCCCTTTCCCCCCCTCCAGGTAGGAAGTGATACTGAAAAAAATGATTGGCAGCAAAATGAAAAACAGCGCCATAAGCCGGATAACCGGATATTTCACTTTTACTTTAGTCTTTTTTTGTTTTTGCCTGTGTATTTCACTTCTGGGCGGAAGTGCTTCTCTTTTTTCCACAGCATTCTCAGTTTTTCGCTCAACCCTTTTCCTCAGGCGTTCAGCCTGATCCCTTATAGGTTTTTCTTTATTCAACGTCAGTACCCCCATTTGCTGCTTTAACCCTGAATTTGATTGACAGCCCAAGTAAAAAATCGATTAAAAAATGCATGATGATTGTGACAAGCAAATTATTTGTCTGCAAATAAATGAATCCTATCAAAAAACTCAGTAAAATAATATTGGTAAATAGGAACCAATTAAACAGATAACGATAGTGGACCAAGGCAAATATGACACTGGTAACAATCAAACCTGCATGCGTTTGTATAACCCCGCGAAACAGGATTTCCTCGCTTACCGCAACCACTGCAGCAATCAGGGCAATCTGCCAGACGGCCTTATTCCTGAAAACTCGTACATTCAGGCCGCCATCATCATAATAGGATGGAGGAAGAACCTTCATGAGCAGCAAGTCTATTGCTACGACTGCAATGCCTGCAGCAGCTCCTACCGTTAGGATTTTACGATCATTCCAGATAAATATTTTTGTAAATTCATCCAGACTATCAAACAATATCATACCTAAAACAGCTGAAATCGTTAATAGTAAAATTTGAGTAGCAAATAAATGAAAAAGCAGTTCTTTTTCAGTAAGTGAAGCTACAGTTTCTTTATATTGATCCTTCATTTTATCCGCTCACTTATTTTAATAATAGAATGGAGGCAAGCTCCTTTTTCCAGTCATATATCCCGGCTCCAGCTTCTTTTAAATCTTCCGTACTTTTAAAGTCACGCAGCTCGAGACCGCATATACTGCAGCAATTTTTTGGATTACCAACCTTTTCCTCATTGAAGGCAGTCAGGATCGCTGTTCTTTTGCATTCTTTAATATGAATCCAGTCGAGCATGCTGATGATTTTCTTGCTTTTCACCTGTAAGCGGTCAGCTGCCAAATTCTTGAATAATGTTTTATCCTTATCATAATCAATAACCTTCAGGCTTGAAAGAAAATCTTCTGCAATTCTCCATTGAATTTCCGTAAATCCGCAAAAACCGATCAATTCCTCCATATACTGCTGGAGCGTTTGGTATCCAATATTCCTGTCCCCCAGAAAAGTAAACAACCTGTCTATTTGTATCGGATCGGGCAATTCCGCTTCTGCCAGCTGAAATGCCAGCTGCTCATCTCCTGGTGAATACAAAAGTATCGCAATTGAAGGTAAACCATCTCTCGCGGCCCTGCCGATTTCCTGAAGATAAGATTCAATCTGCATGGGCATATGGAAGTGGATAACAAACCTGACATTATCCTTATTGATTCCCATCCCAAAGGCACTCGTTGCACATACAATATCCAATTGACCATGGATGAATTGCTGCTGAATCAGGATCCTGCTTTCTGAATCGAGCCCGCCATGGTATGCCATTACTCTGCTGATTCCGTGCTCCCTCATATAGGCAGCCGTTTGTTCAGCCATCTTCTTACTTGAAAAATAAATGATACCGGGCCCCTTTAAAAATCGGGCTAATTCTATTGTTCGCTCAATTTTTTCCTGGAAAGAGTCTATATACTCTACAGACAATGAAATTGATGGCCTGTCCACAGAATATACGATTTCCTCCAACTCTTTTAGCATGAGCTTTTCCGCTATATCCAAGCGCACTTCTTCTGTAGCTGTCGCAGTAAGAGCCAGTGTCAGTGGTTCCCCTAATTCTTTGCGGAGCAGTCCGAGCCTTAAATATTCAGGCCGGAAATCATACCCCCATTGCGAAATGCAATGAGCTTCGTCGACAACGAAGAGGGAGAGATTGATTTCTTTCAACCGCCTCAACACATTGTCCAATGCCAGCATCTCAGGAGATATGAATATGAACTTATAGGAATTGAGCCGCTCCAGGGCCCTTGCTTTTTGGGGAGGGGAAAGAAATGAATTTAATGCTATCACTCTTTTTTCACCCATGGCCATCATCTGCTCGACCTGGTCCTGCATTAATGAAAGCAAGGGAGAGACAATTAATACCTGCCCATCCAATAAATAGCCAGGAAGCTGATAGCATAATGATTTCCCTGTTCCTGTGGGCAGCATGGCCAAAGTATGTTTTTTTTCCAGAATCGACTCGATGGCTTCCTTCTGTCCAGGCCGGAATTCATTAAATTGAAAATATGTCTGTAACTGGTCCCTTAAGTCCATTTATCATCACCGCTTCTTGCAAGAACAAGCCGTATTTCAAAGTATGAAGCATCCTGTACTTGTTCCCGGATTTGTTTCAATCTTTTGGACGAAATCTCCTTCATCGCTTCAATGATGCGCTGTTGCTTCTCAGGCGATACATACGCATCAATATTAAAGTCCTTGATAGAAAGTACAATTTCTACAATATGATCTTCGACCGTACTTTCCTTCAGGTTCCTCGCTGCTGATATATATTCTATTGTATATCCCTTTTCAAGGAGTCTGTAGGTTCTTTCCGTTGATTGGGTCAGCGGAACCTCCTGGTCAGGCTTTTTAATCAGACCTGACAGCAAAGGATAACGCCATGTTTCAGCCGTAATTCTCTCCAATACGGCATGAATTGCAGTTAAAAATTCAAAATGATAGCGAGCTGGATCCAATCCAGTCCTCTCTGCTGCCTGCACGTGGGTCAACCCAATTTTTTTATAGCCAGATAGCCTGATGACCAATAGCTCCGGATTGATTCCCGGAGCGTCCAAAGCTTCAGCTAATTCAGCAAACAATTTCTCGGCCAGCTGAAAACGATCAGTTTCCTGTTGGCCAATATATTGCTTCACCCAAGCAAGGAGCTCCTTTTTATTGCGGACGGGAATAAAATGGCGTTCTTTATGGATTAAGTTCGAGCTTACCTGAATGAGCAATGTTAGTCTTCCCCAGAATAAATCGGTCACTTGATGGTACTTCCACCCCTTAAGGCCAGCCGGCAGAGGTTCTGCAGCGATTTTTTCCATTAAAGCTTCTTTCCCTTTTTCGGTCAAGACTACTTTAGTCTCATTCACTTCTACTGCCATACCCCTTTTAATCAGGGCCCCAACAATTGTTTCAAGCTGGCTTCTTGTAATGGCAGGATAGGAATAGAAATAAGGGGTAAGCTTGTATAGATGAGCATCCTGTATGGTTTGAGATGATCTTTTTCCCTGCAGCAAATGGAATATTGCATAAACAGTCCGTTCACCGTTTAATTTATTGAGAAGGTGCATTATGATTGCATCCAAGTATGTAATTTCCATAATCTCACCCTAACGGAATATAGTTTTATATTTGAAACACGTTTCCAAATTGCAGAAAAGTTCTCTTCCTGCGTTAGACAGGTTTCATTCCAAACATTAATTCCCTCATAATTTCTTATTGCAGGAAAATTTTATAAGTCTATTTTAACATGGAAACCCATTAGTAAACGTATTATTTTAAGCATCAAAACGACTCAACCCCTTATGTGATAAGCATTCTCAATACTTTTTTTATTGAAATGTTGACGAGACAGTTTTACAATAGGATTGAGGAATACGTTTTCACCTATTTTAGGAAGACGACATACTATCGTTAAACATTTGGGAGGAATTAGATCATGGCTAAGTACACGATTGTTGACAAAGAAACTTGTATTGCATGTGGAGCTTGCGGTGCGGCTGCTCCAGATATTTATGACTACGATGATGAAGGCATTGCATTTGTAACACTTGACGAAAACGAAGGTATCGTTGAGATTCCTGATGTATTGATCGATGATATGATGGACGCTTTCGAAGGCTGCCCAACTGATTCCATTAAAGTTGCAGATGAGCCATTTAACGGAGACGCAACTAAGTTCGAATAATCACTACATAATTCCCGCCTTAGGGCGGGAATTTTTTATTTTTATAAATAAGAAAAGCAACGGTGCAGGCCGTTGCTTTGTTTTATCTATATAATAAGTTCATTTTACGCACTTTTAAAAGATTGCTGTCTTTCAATCCATGTTTTCATTCTTGTGAAGATCAGCATGAATACAACGGAAACTAATATGCCTTTTACAAAATTGAAAGGCAGAATACCAGCTACAATCATCTGTCTGGCTTCAGGACCTGACATTGCCGGCATATTCAGGAATAAAGTGTATGCTGGCAGAAATACGTAGTAGTTAAGAACGCTCATGAGAATTGCCATGCTTGCTGTTCCTGCTACAAGTGCAAAGGTCATTCCCTTTGCAGACTTAAGTCTTTGATAAATATAGTAGGTCGGAAGAATGAATAGAACACCGGCAACAAAGTTGGCCGCATGCCCAACAGGGATCCCTGTTTCGCTGCCTGTCATAAAATAATCAAGCATGTTCTTTAGAAGTTCTACTAAGATACCGGCTGCCGGCCCAAAGATCAACGCAGCAATCAATGCAGGCAGATCGCTGAAATCAACCATTAGAAACTTTGGAAACGGCGGAAGCGGAAAATTCAGCAGCATCAATACATAAGAAATACTGCTTAACATCCCGATTGAAACTAACGCTTTTACATTATATCTTTTCATAATCCTCTCTCCTTATCGAGATCCATCTCACATAAAGAAGAAAGATTCAGCATTCACATCGCCAAGACAAATAAAACCCTCAAGTTCGAATACTTGAGGGAGAATTTGTGAAAGCATGCTTAATAAACATTCAAAACCTGCATTTTTGAATGTATGCAGAACCTCCATCTTCTCCCATCCAGACTATACTGTCGGCTTTGGAATCGCACCAAATCCTGCCCTAAAAAAGGCTCGCGGGCTTAGAGAATTGCTCTCATTACCGCCGATCGGGAATTTCACCCTGCCCCGAAGATAGACCATATTAAATTTTTACCTCTTCATTATACTGAAAAAAAGAATTTTTGTGAAGCTGTTTGCTTGTGACAGATTTCTGACAGCCACAATCTCTATCCTATTCTTAATAAATCCTGAATATGCTGAAGATATACAGAAAAACCCGAAGCTTTCACCACCTCATATCCGAACTTTATCAATCAATCTGACACTCCAAAAGGAAGCGTTTTCATTTAAAAGTGAACATTTTAGTGATTTGACAAAAGATTATTCGTTTTGTAAAATAGTCAGAAAATTGCACTATATTTAGGGAGTGAATGGGACATGATTCGGATATTAGTGGCTGATTCAATCAAAGAGGAAGGTCTCCAGCCTTTACTTACAATGGAGAATGCTCAAGTATTATTGGACAATGTTGATTCTGGGGACATTGATTTGGAGAAAATTGATGCCCTGCTCGTCAGAAGTGCTACAAAGGTTAACAGCGAATTGTTAGAGAGAATGCCTTCTTTAAAAATTGTTGGCAGAGCAGGAGTAGGTGTGGATAACATTGATATTGCTGAAGCGACTAAACGAGGCATTGTGGTCGTAAACGCACCTGACGGGAATACGATTTCCACCGCGGAGCATACCTTTGCTATGATGGCCTCATTAATGCGAAACATACCTCAGGCCCATTCCACCGTAAAAAATGGAGAATGGAAGAGAAATCAATATATCGGCAATGAATTAAATGGCAAGACATTAGGTATTATCGGCATGGGAAGGATAGGTACCGAACTAGCCAAGCGAGCAAAAGCTTTTGGGATGTATGTTAAAGTTTTCGACCCATTCCTGACACGAGAGCGGGCCGATGTCCTGGGGGTGCAGCTATCCACATTTGAAGATCTGCTTCCTGTGGCAGATATAATCTCTGTCCATACTCCTTTAACCAAAGAAACGAGAGGGCTGCTAAACGAAAAGACATTGGGCTATACGAAACAAGGCGTATATCTGCTTAATTGTGCACGAGGCGGAATCATTGACGAGATTGCGCTTGCACACTTTATTGAAAAAGGCCATGTAGCTGGAGCCGCACTGGACGTATTCGAAATCGAGCCGCCGGGCGAACATCCTTTACTAAAGCTTGATTCTGTCATTGTCACCCCCCATCTTGGAGCATCGACAAAAGAAGCGCAATTGAACGTCGCTACCCAAGTAGCAAGAGAAATCAAGACCTTTTTCGAGAACAAGCCTGTAGCCAATTCTATTAACCTTCCCGCTATGTCCAAAGAGATTTATGAAAAAATCCAGCCTTTCCATCAGTTAGCAAGGGTAATGGGAAAAATAGTATCTGAATGCCATAATAGGGCAATCAATGAGCTGACTGTTACATATTCTGGCACTGCAGCTGAGCTGGAAACCTCCTTCCTGACAAAAGCCCTCTTATCTGGTTTCTTTGAGAACCGTATTGATGTAACGGTTAATGAGGTGAATGCCATCCATATAGCGAAAGAACGCGGAATTATGATTGGGGAAAAAATTACGGGTAACTCTTTTGGTTATGCCAATACGCTAACCGTAACGGCCCGTGGGGATGGGGATACCTTTACGGCTAGAGGGACATATATAGAACACTACGGACCAAGGATCGTAAATCTGGATGGTTTCAATATTGATTTCCATCCCTCAGGAAACCTGCTGTATATCCAGCATATGGACCGTCCTGGAGTGATCGGCCATGTTGGAAAGATACTTGGTGACCATAATGTCAATATCGCGACCATGCAGGTTGGCAGGAAAGAAGCTGGCGGTGAGGCAATCATGGTGCTTTCTTTCGACAAGCCGCTTGAGGAGGATATGATCCAGAAGGTTAAATCATTAAAGGATATCGTTTCAATCAGCAGTATCATCCTTTAAGATAAGGATCCTATGCATACGTCTTAGCTATCACATGGATGTATATCCCAAATAAAGCCGGGCTCTTTTGCTACGGTTTCAGTTACCTGTCACAAAATTTTAATTAGCAAAGCAAATAGACCATCAATTTGCAATGGAAAATGATGGTCTATTTTTATTGATATACAGGCATTTATACTAATGAAGTATATTTCTTAGTTTTAGAATTTGTATATAAACTTGCAGAGACTACATTTTAACCGGCAATTTTGCTAACAGAAATAATTTTGGGAATGAAAAAATCGCTTAACAATAGCGTTAAGCAATCTTAATGTATGATTAAAATCCATCTTTAACTTAGCACCCTTATGTTTAAGTACATTCGTTCACAAAATTAGAGATATAACTGGAATGCTAGCCAGTTTATATCCAAAGGCAAAATATTTAGTTCTTAAATTTTCTATCCAACTCATACCGCAAATCATCAATTTGTTTTATGAAGCCCTCCGCTATTTTTATAACTGCTGGATTTTCAGGCTCTGTAAAATCAATCTTGCCGAGATACCTATGATCTGTTAAAGCAATTTTATCAATAATTCCCTCTTTTTCTGGTCCCCAGTTCTTTTCATAAAAATCATTTACAAAGTCTCTCTCAATACTAGATATTGTATCAGCCTTACTGAAAGCTCTTTTAAGAGTTTTAAGTGTCCGTTTAGCATCCTCATAAAAATCCCCTGTAAGCCTAATTTTCTTAGTCATTGGTAACCCCCAAAAGTACAATGATTGGAATAAAAAATTTTATCCACCCGTTAGCTTAACAAATTAAATGAATACCCTTATTTATTAATATTTATGTCTTACCTTAATTTTTCTGGTAAGGGCTGTAATAACATTTACAATACAATAAATGAAGAACAGCCACACAATCACAGGGAAAATATTATATAAAAAGTTCATTATATATTGAAGTGTGAATGGTAGTTTATCGCCCTTCATAACAAAAGCATAATCATACACAAAGCCTAGAGAAACCAAAAATACATACGCAATAAAAACACATAAGCTTATATATCTCTTAGATATACCAAGAAAGATGCTGTTAAAAAGAAGAATGATAAGTATAAAGTTAGCGTTTGTCATACTTAAACTCCCTTCCAACCTTGTAAAGAATAAAGCTTAAATAAATGATTGCTTCTTAAGCTAACCTTTTTCCAAGCATGTCTTCGTCAGCACATCACTATTAATAAGGAGTTCAACAAAAAAGGCCGTTAATCCTTCTGGATCAACACGTCATAAGTACCAAAAATGTCTTTATGAAGTTCGAGAATGCCTTCTAATACATCAGCATCAGGTATTGAATTGAAAATTGTGTAATTTAAACTCAAATGTGATTCCCCTTTTCTAACAACTCAATATATATATATCTCATATTAAGACAATCTCGAATATAATATTATGACAGTTAAAGAAGGATTAAAGTTTCGCCCTTATTGAATAATTCTACCCCGATTGTTTAATAAGAAATTCAACAAAAACGGCGTTAATCCTTCCCGGACCAATGCACTCATTTAACCTTAATAAAAAACCTCTAAATATTATCTAAAATTACTTGGAATTTTAACGAGAACATAATTTTCAGTCCACATTTGAGTGGCAGCAATTAATCTTCTTCCGTCTTTTTCAAAGAACAGACCAGCCCCATCTTTTTCTTTAAATTCCCAACCATTTGAAACAATCATTTGTTTTATATTTTCATCAGCAATCGATATACCTGTGTTCCCACTACTTGTTATATACCAAATAAAATTGCCTTCTACTGCAATTTTTACTATTTTATTGTCCGATTCTTTTAGTTTATCAATCGCTTCTTTTGCTGATAAATTCTCTATTGGCAGAGAGGGATAGTATAATTTATTTACAAATATGAACACAGCTATAATAACTATTGCTATACCTAGTATAAATCCAACCTTTTTCATATAATTACCCCCTTATTGGTTCAAACCAAGGTGTTTTATTCTTTTACTAATTTGCATCGTTTGATAAATAAGGACTTCAGCAAAAGACATCTCAATCCTGGATCAAACGCACCCTTAAGCTGAATACCAATTAACGATATAATTAATTGTCACTTAATCCCTTCATAACATTTTGTATTTTACTATCTATTTCACTATTAAGGCTTTCTTCCTCATAAACATAAAAGAGCAATACGTTATTAACCTCATACACTTTATATGAGACCGTATCCATACTTGCTGTTTTTTCACGCCAATCTTCCAAACCTTTTTCTCGTTTTTCATTTGAATCATAGATATAAACTAATATCATTTTTCCATCTAATTTATAAGAAGATGGTTTAACCCCATTAAGTTTCAATCCAAATATATTGTCGTCCTTACTAACTTTGCTTTCTAATAGTGACAATTGCTGTTCTTTAAATGAAGATAGCAACTCTTCCAGTGTAATTGCATTGGGATCATTTGCTTGGCAAGCCGTTAATAAGAAGAACAGTGAAATAAAAGCGAAAGCTAATTTTTTCATACAATTGTCTCCTTGAATTGTTAGACGTGAAAATAATTTATATGGTTTCAAATCATGCTTATTCAAGTAAACTGCCCGTCGTTTAATTGGAAATTCAACAAAAAGGGGCATAAATCCTTCTCTGTACTAATGGTTTGGCTCAGTTAAAGCTGAATGTTGATTTTTAAACGCTGTTGATTGTAATGGAAGGCGCGTAGACTCCTTCGGGATTTAGAGGGCAGGTGAGACCTAGGTAGAAATGGCCTGAGAAGAAGGGCCATTTTACCCCGCAGAAGC